>CAYPGE010000066.1:0-27519 GCA_964409865.1 uncultured Pirellulaceae bacterium | reverse complement strand
GACTCACGGATCCAGTCCGAAGGGGCGCAGTCCCGTTAGGCACCACGGAGAAATCCGCGTTGGTCGAGACCAGCCCCGGCCGCTTGGAGCAGGCGTTGCTCGTCCACCGCGACGATCGCCAACTTGTGGCGATCTGCCAGCCGGACGACCTCCTCCCGGTCCAGCACGATGGTCTTGCCGGCTTCGATCGCCAGCGTGCCGGCGCCGACGTCGATCAGGGTCTGAATGGTTCCGGGCCCAATGGTCGGCACGTCGAAGCGCATGTCCTGCTGAGGCTTCGCGACTTTGACCACCGTAAAGCCGCCCGCCGGGCAGAGCGATCCGGCTCGGCGGATGCACTCATCGGTCCCCTCGACCGCCTCGACGGCCAGCACCGCTTGACCCTTGACGGCCACGCTCTGGCCCACGTCCAGACGCCCGAGTTCCTTGGCCAGCCGCCAGCCGAAGGCGATGTCTTTCCATTGCCCTGCGGTCGGCCGGCGTGAGGTGAGATTGCCGAATTCCACGAGCAGCTCCGGTGCAAAATTCGTAGCCGGTGCGAAGTGAATACCCTCGTCGGCGAACACCTGGACGATCGTGCCCAGCAGCGTGTCGTCTTTGCGGTCTTTTGTCTTCGTGATCCAGTGCGGATAGAAGGTCCAAAAGAACCGCCAATCCGGCAGGTGTTTCAGCCAGTGGTACTTGCGGAAAATCAACACCTTGTGGATCTTGCCAGCCATCGTCGCGTGGACCACTCCGTGGCGGCGAAAGTAGCGGATCGCCGCGCCCAGCTTGGCCAAGCCGATCGGCCGCCAGTCGTGACAGATGGACCGCAGCACCGGATCGGCGTGGTCCTTGATGCCCAGGCAGAAGACCTGAAAGCCCTGGTCCCGCAAGGTCCGGGCTACGACGATCGGGTAGCTGCCCCAGCCGGCCAACAAGCCGATTTTCTGCGGTGCCGCGCCGCTCACGCCGCCTCCTGTCGCGCCAACGTCCCCGCCGCTTGCTCCAATTGAGTCACCGTGTGCTGCAGCGTGCGCAGTTGCTTTTTCAGTTCGGGCAGCTTTTGCATTGCCGCCAGGATCAGCATCTGTTGCCGTTCCGGCGTGGCCGGGATGCCCACGTAGGTCGCCCCGGAGGGGATGTCGTTCATCACGCCCGCTTTGGCGCCGATCGTCACGCGTTCGCCGATGTTCACGTGGTCGCGGATGCCCACCTGGCCGGCCATCACGACGTAGTCGCCGGTCGTCGTGCTGCCGGCAATCCCGACCTGCGAGCAGATCACGTTGTGGCGTCCGATGCGGCAGTTGTGGGCGATCATCACGTGGTTGTCGATTTTCGTTCCCTCGCCGATGACCGTCGCCCCGTAGGTCCCGCGATCGATCGTCGTGCAGGCGCCGATCTCCACGTCATCGCCCAATTCGACGTGGCCCAGTTGCGCGGACAGCCGATGCCGGCCTTGGACCATCGTGTAGCCGAAGCCATAGGCCCCAATCACCGCCCCCGCGTGGATCAGTGCCCGGGCGCCCACAACCGTGTTCTCGTACAGCACGACATTGGGAAACAGCACCGTCTGGTCGCCGATCCGGCAACCGGCCATGATCTGGACGCCGGAGTGGATCACCGCCCCGTCGCCGACCGTCACGCGCTCGCCAATCACCGCGTTGGCATGGACGACGACATCGCGGCCCAGCCGTGCGGTGGGACTGACGACGGCCGAAGCGGCGACGCCCACGCGGTGGTCCTGCTGCGGGGGACGGAAATAGGCGACCACGCGGGAAAACGCCTCGTGAACGTTGGCCACGGTGACGAAGGGCAACCCGTCCGGTTGAATTCCCGGCGGGGCGAGGACCGCCGAGGCCCGACAGGCGGTCAAGCTGGCCAATAGCCGTGCGTTGTCGGCGAACGTCAAGTCGCCGGGCCGGGCGTCGCGAATGATCTCGGCGCCGGTGATGGGAACGTTGCCGTCCCCTTGCAGCTGTCCATCGACCATGCGAGCCACGTCGCAGAGTGAGACGACCATGGTGCGGAATCCTTTCCAACAACAATTCGCGGACCGCTCCCCCAGGGCACATCCCTCCAGCCTTCGGGGATTCTTGTTGCTATCCTACTCGAAGTCCCCTGCCAGGGACAAGACGAGTCTCTTTCGAGGATGCTTTGCGGGATTGCCAGTCCATTTATCGCGGAACAAAACATCGCCGCCGGCGCCCACCCAATCGCGATACTCCGACAGCACTGCTGGCACGCACAGTCTAGCCCGCGCGAGCACCATCGTCAGTGCTTAGCACCTGTCCAAGAATCCCGAAAAGCCGAACTTGTCCGGTCGAAAACACCGCAGGGGGAGCTTACTCCTTCTGCAACGCGTCCTGGAACACCTTGCGGAATTTCTCGACCTTGGGCCGGATCACCACCTGGCAATAGCGTTCCTGGGGATTGGTACGGAAGTAGTTCTGATGGTAGTCTTCCGCCTTGTAGAACTTGAGCAGCGGGCTGATCTCCGTGACCATCGGCGCGTCCCAGATACCCGCCGCGTCCAACTCGCGCTTTCGTTTTTCCGCCTGCGCCCGTTGCTGGTCGTCGTGATAGAAAACGACCGAACGATACTGGGTGCCCACATCCGCCCCCTGCCGGTTCAACGTCGTCGGGTCGTGCGTTTGCCAGAAGACCTCCAGCAGCTTGTCGTAGCTGATTTTCGCCGGGTCGTAGCGGATCTGGCACACCTCGGCGTGCCCTGTCGCCCCGCTGCAGACCTGCCTGTAGGTGGGATTCTCCACCGTTCCGCCGGCATATCCCGACTCGACGGCCACCACACCCTCCAGTTGCTGAAAGACGGCTTCCACGCACCAGAAGCAACCCGCGCCAAAGGTCGCCAGTTCCGTCTCGGCCGCGGGCGGCGCCTCGCGTGTTTTTTCGTTCGCAGCAGGCTTCGCTGCGGGATTCGTTGCCATCGCCTTGTGCTCCTGTTTCTTGTCCCCGGCCGGTGTCGATTTCCCGCAAGATGGCAGGGCCAGCACACACAGCACCAAGATCCGCAGCAGTGACGACGTCGCGCGCCAAGTTGACATCAAGCCCATCCCCCTGCCGCTACCTACTCCGCGACTTTTCGACTTTTGCACTTCGACACTTTTCGACTTTTGCACTCTTCGACTTCTTTACTTCTCCAGTTCCCGTCCGATCGCGTAGATCTCTTCCGCGTCGAACACTTGGCTATTGCTCTGGAACAGCCGTGCGATCGCGGTACTGTGGATCTTCATCTTGGTGCCGCCGACTCCGATCGCACCGTAGCACGTAACTCCGTTTCGGGAAGCCGCCCGATCGGTCGCTTCGATGCCGCCGATTCCCAGGGGAGGAACGGCGTTCAGGTCGATGGCGATTCCCAGCGTGGGACAGTTCTGCCACACGCTGGCGGGCAACAGTTCGAAACCGGCCGCACCTGCCGAGATGACGATGGAGACATCTGCCAATGCCGCCGCCAGCGAGTCGCGGGTCGTCGCCAGGGGCTCCAAGACGGCGGCTCCGATTCGCTCGCGCACCTGCCCGCAGACTCGTTCGGCACGCGACAGGTCCCGAGAGGCGGCGCGGACGCGCGCTCCCTCGCGAGCGAGCAATCGCACGACGCGCTGCCCCACCGGCCCCGTTGCGGCCAGCACCAGGGCGGTTGCGTTCTTCAGTTTGACGTGACGTCCGGCTGCGATCACCGCCGCCGCCGCCGTGGTATTGGCCCCGTTGGCGTCCATCATCACGGACACTCGCAGCGGCCCGAAAAAGGACTTGAGGACCCTCCGGAGCAGTTCCTCGGCCGCCGTCACATCGGTTCCGCCCACAAAGATTGCGGTCGATTTCAGGTCCTGCGGCCCGCGCGTGAACATCGCGCCGTGGACCAGCCCTTGAACCTGGTCTACGGTGACGCCTCGGTACTGCAGCAGATGATCCACTCCAGCGTCGACGGCCACGACCGCATCGAAGACGCTGGCATGCACGTCCGGGTCCAGTTGCAGCAGGATGCGAGGTTTGCTCACGGCACGACTCCTAAAACCCCTGGAACGGATGCTTGGCAGAATCCTTCCCGGCCAGCATCTCGTCCGCCGTAGGCGCGCCCTGCATGGCATTGACGATCGCCATCTTCGTGGCCTGGTAGTTGAACTCGTAAATCTTCTTGTCGTCTTCGGCGGCGGGGTGAATAAACACGCCGCAGACGATGACCAGGCTCTCACAATCCCCTTTCGGGATCACGCCGTCAGCGACGGAATCGGCCACGGCCTTGGCAACAGCCGCCTGGGCCGGACCGAACATCTGCACGGCTTGACGCATGCCCTTGATCGTGACTTTCGTGATCATCACCGTGGACGGCTTGACCGCCAGATTCGGCGTCAACACGGCCAGCAAGTTGGTGTGTCCCTCGCTTTGACGGGCCAACGCGTTGGCGAACGCCACGCCTACCGGACCGTCCTTGCTGCCGATCAGCAAGTCGATATGGGCGATTTCGTTGCCTTCGCCAGCCAGGGCTTCTCCGATGAACATCGACATGGCACGGTTCTCCCTTTGAGGATGTGAACGAATTGGGCTTGACCAAGGTCGAGAAGGTAACAAACCATGAGACAAATTCAAGCACCCCGGCGCGAAACGCATCTCGAAACGTAGCACGTGAACGTGGAAACGCGCCGCCTCCCTACTGCAGAAACAACCTTGTAACGCCAGAAGTCAAATGACGGACGCACGGCAACTACTGATCCTCGGCGTCAGCGCCCGCGCGGCAGCGTTTTCCGCCATCCGGAGCGAATATGTGCCACTTGCGGCAGACTGTTTCCGAGACGAAGACCTGATCGCCGCCTGCGATTGCCGTCGCGTCGATTGCTATCCGACCGGTTTGGAAGCCATCGCCGCCGACTTTCCGGATTGCCCCTGGTTGTATACCGGAGGCTTGGAGAACCACCCGAGGCTAGTCGGTCGAATCGAGAAACGTCGGCAGCTATTGGGAAATCCGGAAAAAGTGTTGCGTCGGGTGCGTGACCCGCTCCGTTTGGCAGAAGCACTTCGGCACGAAGGTCTGCCATGCCTGGACGTCTCTGCCACGCCGCCGGATGCTGCGCACGGAGAATGGCTGTTAAAACCCCTCAAGTCCGGCGGCGGGCGACGGATCGGATTCGTCTCCGGGACAACTTCGGATCGGTTCCAGCCGGGCGGGCGGGTCTACTATCAGCGCTACGTCGTCGGCACTGCGTGCAGCGCCGTCTTCGTGGCGGCCAACGGCCGCGCCGTCTGGTTGGGGGCCACGCATCAGTTGATCGGCACCGCATGGACCGGCGCGAAGGGTTTCGAGTACGCAGGGTCCATCGGTCCGCTGGATATGCCCGCCAAGGAGCGCACACGGTGGCAGGACATTGGGAATTGTCTGGCCGGCCGTTTTGAATTGTCAGGCCTATTCGGCGTGGATGCCGTGATGACCGATGACGCCCTTTGGGTCGTCGAGGTGAATCCGCGCTACACGGCCTCGGTCGAGGTGCTCGAATTGGCCTGCGGCGCGAACCTGTTGCGGCTGCACGTCCGTGCCTGTCAGAGGGGCGAATTGCCTCGCGAATGGCCCGTGCGGCCTGGTCGCCGTGTCGGCAAAGCGGTCGTTTATGCGGAGATGGACGGCCGCGTGCCGGCCAACTTCGGGCAGTTCGTCAGAAACGTCAATTCGCATCCGACTCGACCTGCCGTGGCGGACATCCCCGCCGGTGGCCGGGCATTCCGTCGCGGCGAGCCGCTGGTGACGGTGCTGGCCGAGGGTCGCTCGCTTTGCGAAGTGGAGGAATCGCTCCGGCAAAAGGTCGGGTTGGCCCAGGCCGCCCTGGCCTGCGTTTGACTCCGCCGACGGCCTCAGAGCGTCGGGCACCCGACTTCCGTTGCGGCCGGGAGAAGACAAGAATGTCTACTGGCGGAGTTTCCTTGTGCGGAGCGGGAAGTTACACTGTTTCCCAATTCCGGCCCCGCCATTGCCAGGCTGCGAGATTCGAGCCACAACGAACGACTGACGAACTGGGAGCAACGATCATGAGTACGTTCCGCAAGAGCGACACGAACACGGGCAGTCGCCGGGCCTTTCTCGGTCAGATGACTGCCGCCGCCTGTGCGGCCGCGATTGGGCAACGACAAGTTTCTGCCGCTGAAGACCGGGCACCCTGGACCATGCGGTTGTCGACTTCGTCGATCCATTACCTGCACTTGCCGATCGAGCAGGCGTGCGAGCGGATCGCGAAACTGGGCTTCGAGGCGGTGGACATCTGGTCCGCGCACCAAGGCTGCCCGCACTTGGACGACGTCGCCAAGCGGCTGGGAGCGGAAGGCCTGCGCAGGGTGCTTGACCAACAGAAACTGAAGTTGTTTGCGTTCTCCGTGTACGCCGGCGGTTACGCGCGGTACGCGCAACTGCTGGGCGAGTCCGGTGGCGGCGTGGCCGTGCAAGGAAGTGCCGGACCGTGCGAGCCCAGCGAGTTGACCGCGCGGATGAAGGCCTTTCTCGAAGCCTTGAAGCCGCTCGCCGAACTGGCGGAAAAGCACAACTCGTATCTGGCCATCGAAAACCACGGGCATGCCCTGTTGGATTCGCTGGATTCCTTCAAGGCGTTCGTCGATCTGAACCAGTCGCTGCGGCTGGGGATCGCGCTGGCGCCGTATCACGTGCAGGCGGGCAAGGCGTCGGTCGAGGAGGCCATTAAGATTTGCGGCGGTCAACTGTTGTTCTTCTACGCCTGGGAGCATGCCGGCGGCGTTGGACAACTGCCCGGCCACGGCTCGACCGATTTCCGCCCCTGGCTCGCCGCGCTGGCCAAGATCCGCTATCGTGGTTGCGTCAATCCGTTCATGCACGGCGATCTGGAGCCCGATGTAATGTCCGCGGCGCTGGCCAAGAGCCGGGATTACCTGGGGAATTGCTGGGCGGAAGTGCAGAAGCAGAACGTGAAGTGACCAAGGACGAAGGACAAAGGACGAAGGACCAATCCGATGACCAACTTCACCTGGATCGACGGCAGCATCGTCGGGATGTACCTGCTGGCGACGATGATTGCCGGGATCATGGTGCGGAAGTACGTCTCGCGGGTCGATCACTTTCTGGTCGCCGGCCGCGAGATGAACGTGTTCCTGGGGATCGCCTCGCTGGCCGCCACGGAATTCGGGATCGTGACCTGCATGTACACGGCCCAGGCCGGCTACACGCGGGGGTTTTCCGGCTCGATTCCCGGCATCCTCAACGCCTTGGCGATGTTCTTCGTCGGCTGGACGGGGTTCTGTGTCAAACCGCTGCGCGACTCCGGGGCGATTACGATTCCTGAGCTGTTCGAACAGCGGTACGGCAAGTTCGTCCGCTGGCTGTCGGGCGTGGTGATCGTCCTGGGCGGCCTGTTGAACATGGGCGTCTTTCTGCGGGTGGGCGGCCAGTTCTTGGTCGTCTGCTGCGGCATGAATCTCAAGTACCTGGAAATCGCCATGACCGTGCTGCTGGTAGGCGTGGCCGTGTACACGATCATGGGCGGCATGCTCTCGGTGCTGGTGACGGATTTTCTGCAGTTCATCGTGATGAGCGCCGGCATGCTGGTGGTGTCCGTGCTGGTGCTCAGTTACGTGGGCTGGGACCGCATGGTGGACGCGGTGGAGACGAATTACGGCGAAGGCGGCTTCAATCCGTTTGTCGCCCAGGACCTGGGCTGGGCTTTCGTGCTGTCCAACCTGTTCACCAACGTCGCTTCGGTATTAACTTGGCAGACGTGCATTGCCCGGTTACTGGCGGCCAAGGACAGCAAGACCGGCCGCCGGGTGTACACGGGCACGGCCTTTTTCTTTATTTGCCGTTGGATCATTCCGGGCTTGTGGGGCATCGCGGCGCTGGCCATGATCGAGCCGGCGGTGGTCGAGACGATCGGGCTGCAGTTTGGGGAGAAGGACGGATCGCTGTTTGCCATGCCGTTTTTCCTCGCCCAAATCGTGCCCGCCGGGATGATGGGCGTGCTGGTGGCGGCCATGCTGGCTGCCGACATGTCCACGGATTCGTCCTACATGCTGACTTGGGGCAGCGTGATCTACAACGACATCCTGGCGCCGTTCCGCCGCAAGCCGTGGCCGGAAAAACGCGGCATCCTGTGGAACCGCTGCATTGTGGCCTTGATCGGCATATTTCTGCTGTTCTGGGGCCTGTGGTACAAGCTCGAGGGGAATCTTTGGGAGTACCTGCAGACCACCGGCGCCATCTACCTGGCAAGCATGTCGACCTTGCTGATCGCCTGCTGCTACTGGAAACGCGCCAACAACTGGGGCGCGATCGCCGCGATTATCGTCGGCGCCGCACTGCCCGTGCTGTCCTTGTCGCTGAACCTGTTCGTCCAAGTCCCCGTGCTGGACGAAACGGGAGCCCAGATCGTGAAGGAGGGCAAGCTGGTCACGCAGGGCCTGGCCAAGTACTACGTGGGCGACAATTTTGTGAATATCGGCACGTTCCTGGCCACAGGGGTGGCCATGATCGTGGGGTCCTTGCTCAAACCGCGCACTTCGAATTAGACTCCAAGTAAGGGTCTGTCCATGAATCCGCTTGCGATGCTGAACGACCATCCGTTTTGGGGCTTGCTCACGCTGGCCGTGCTGGTGTGGTACTCCAGTGTGACCGTCTACGTCGCCATCCGCGGTTCGTGGGACATCAAGCACATGCTGCGCCGACTATCTGACCAGCACGGCAACTCGCAAGAATCGGCCAGCGACGCCTCGTAGGATCTTCGGAGAGACCGGCCTACGTGTTTACCGACGTGGCTTGCCGACCGCCACTCCGATCAGGTCGTAGTCTTGGAAGGTGACGATCTCGCACGTGACGATATCGCCGGCGGTCAGACGCTTCTTGCCGCCGGTGACGTAGACCGCGGCGTCGATGTCGGGGGCGTCGGCGTGCGACCGGCCGATCCAGACGTTGGACTCGTCGGGGACCGGGCGGTCCAGGATCACGTCCTTCTGCAATCCGATCTGGCTCCGGTTCCACTTGAAGACGACTTGCTGCTGGATCTCCATCAGTCGATCTCGGCGTTCGGACTTGACTTCTTCCGGCAAATGGCCGGGCAGCACGGCCGAAGGCGTGTCCGGCTCGAGCGAGTAGGTGAAGACGCCCAGTCGCTGGAATCGCTGCGCTCGAACGAAAGCGACTAACTCCTGGAATTGCTCGTCCGTTTCGCCGGGAAAGCCGGTGATCAGCGTCGTTCGTAGCGCCAGGCCGGGGATGCGATCCCGGAGTTTGGCCAGCAAGCTCTCGGTCTGCTGCCGCGTGACCCGGCGGGCCATGCGGCGGAGCAACTCGTCGTTGATGTGCTGCAGGGGAATGTCGAGGTAGGGCACGATCTTGGCCGAGGCCGCAATCGTATCGATCAGCAGGTCGTCGACGTACATCGGATAGAGGTACATCAAGCGAATCCAGGCGATCCTGTCGACTTGTTCGAGCCGTTGCAGCAATTGGGCCAGCCGCGGCTCGCCGTACAGGTCCAGACCGTAGTACGTCGTGTCCTGCGCGACGACGATCAACTCGCGAACCCCGTCCGCCGCCAACTGCTCCGCCTCGCGAACCACCTCCTCGACCGGCTTGGTCGCGTGCTTGCCGCGCATCTTGGGAATCGCGCAGAACGTACACAGCCGGTCGCAGCCTTCGGAAATCTTGAGGTAGGCAAAATGCCGAGGCGTGATCCGCAGGCGGTCCGTGTCGATCAGCGGACGGATCGGGGCCGGCTGAAACACCGCTCGTTGTTCGTCCAAATGCCCGATCAGACGATCGGCGACGCGGGTGATTTCTTCACGGGCAAACACGCCCACCAGCGAGTCGATGCCGGGGCATTCCGCGATCAGTTGCTCTCGTTGCCGCTCCGCCAAACAGCCGGACACGATCACGCCACGCAGCCGGCCTTGCTGTTTCAGTTGCAGCATCTCGTAGATGGCCGCGTACGATTCGGCCCGAGCCCGTTCAATGAAACCGCAGGTGTTGACGACGACGAAATCTGCGCCGGCGGGCTCAGGCACCAGCCGGTATCCGTCGATCTGCAGCAGCCCCAGCATCCGCTCGCTGTCGACGAGGTTCTTGGGACAGCCGAGACTGACAAAGGCATAGGTCCCTTTGCAGGTGGAAGGCGAAGCATCTGTTGTCGATGTCTGAGCCACCGGTGATTCCTATTAGTGAAACAAGTCTGCGACGGCGATTTCCAACCCGGGCAGCGTCGCACCGCCGGTCAGCGTCTCTTCGTTGTTGAACATTTCCGGAGAGGCGGTCGGCCGATGGACCGTGACGGTGTGGAAATATGGGTCTACGACCCAAACCAAAGCGACACCCGCTGCCAAGTACTCAAGAACCTTGTCGCGGATCTCTTCGGTCCTGTCGGAAGGCGAGAGCACTTCGATGGCCAGTGTGGGAGCACCTTCGACCAACGTCGTGTCCTCGGACTGCCGTTGCATCACTTCGGGCGAAAAATACGCCACGTCAATACCCACCACCGTGTCCGGGTCCCGGCGCAGGATGCAGCCCACCTCGCCCGAATGGACTTCTCCCTTGACTCCGGAAAGCCGCTGGACCCAATTGCCGACCAGCCGGCTGGCATTCGCCACAGCCCGCGTGTGAAAACGATTCCGGTAGGTCATGGTTTTTTCCTTCAGTACACCCCGGATCAGTTCCCGATCCATGCCGTTGTCGGGCAGTGCCAGTTCTTCGGTGGTCATGCCGGCGGCCATGGCCGTGCTCATGTCAAAACTCCTCATCCAGCGGTCGATGTCCGCGTCCAACTGCCAATGATTGTAACCCCGCGGGCCGGCGCAGAAAAGCGGCGCAGGCCAGTCCGGATCTGGGCGGATCTGGTTACGGGGCTCTGCCCCGTAACCCACTGACCGGAGGCTCCGCCTTCGATTGAGCCGGCAGAGCCGGCAAGACGGTGCGTTCCCAGGCGGAGCCTGGGAACGAGGGGCGGAGCGCAAGCGCCCCGATCCCGCTGACTCTCCGTTGCCGTTGGTCGCGGCAGATGTTCCTTACCGGCGGCTTGCCTGGCCGATCGCATGATCCAAGTGCCAAAGCAGGTCGTAGACCAGGAACGGCTTGGCCAGAACGGCCGCAACGCCTTCCCCTTTCGCGAGTTCGTAATCCTGCCGTCGCACGAAGTCCAGCAGGATGATGACCGGGGCCGGGCGGTGACGCTGGACGACTTCGCGCAGGAAGCGAAGCCCCGCGGCGTCGCAACTGATCCCGTCGGCCACGGCGGCGACGACGCCGCTGGCAGCGACCGCCAGCGCTTGCGCGTACCAAACGGTGGCATAGCCGCTTGCGTGGCACGCCTCGCTGAGCGTCAGGAACGTCTCGCGAACATCGGCGTGAATTGCGATCAGGCCCTCGCGGCGAGGCCAACCGGGGCTTACCGTGGACGCCAGCTGTTCGTCAAGACTGGCCGTCCGCGGCATGCGCCAAACGTCCGGGATCGGCGCCGAGCCAGGATGCAGGAAGGGAATCAGACGCGGCTGCCATTGGTGCCACAAGACGCGAACGACCCCCGTGGACGGCCGGCCGCTGCGCAACTCGCCTTCGCACCAACTGCCTGCCAGGGCCACCAGCCGTGACAACGGCGAGGCGGCGTGCAGGCGTTCGACTTGTTGCGGACTGAACTGGCCGGGACGCGACTGGGCCACGACGATCACGTCGGGAATCAGCCGGCTGACGGCTGATTCGCCGGCGTCTTCGCTGGGCTCGGATTCCGCCGCTGCCGCAGACCCCATGGCCGCCAGGGCATCCGCGACGCAAGGGGCCAGGGCGAGTTGCGTGTGTGTCTGGAGCCAGGCGAAGGCTTCCCGAAAATCCCGATGCCCGTAGTCGCCGACGAGCAGCACACGTTTGGCCGGCATCATGACCCTCCGAACAGTTCGGCTTCGCGGAGCGCGATCCAGTCCCTTGTCTCCGCGGGTTCCGTGCAGCAGCGTAGTCCGTCCAGGGAAACGCTGTCGCTCAGGAGACGGCTGAGCCGAGCGAGTGTGCGCAGGTGGCCGCGATCGTCCGTGGAGAGGATCAGAAAGAAGATGTCCGTCAGACCGCCGCGGGCGCCCCCGAAGGGAACGCCCTGGTACGTCCGTCCCAAGGCGAGAAACGGCTCGGCCAAGATGCCGGGCATCGGCCTGCGCGGGTGGAGCAGGGCGACGCCGATGTCCAGCGCCGTGGGGTGCAAGTCTTCGCGTTCCCGCACGGCGGCAGCCATTCGCTCCGGGTCCCACAGCCATCCGGTCTGCGCCGCCAAGCGGGCCATCTCGTCGATCACGGAACCCCGCGTTCTCGCGTTCAGCGGCACGGCAATCGCCTGCGGCGGGAGCATCTTGACGATCGACACGACCTCCTCCTGGCCGCCGCGATGCCGGTCGAGCACGTTCTCCACCTGAATCAGCTCATCCTCGTCCGAAACGCCGATGCGGTCCTCCAGCCAGTGGTGAATCTCCGCCTCGGCGAACCGCCACTGCCCGCCAACCTTCCGTCCCGGCAACTTGCCGCGATCGGCCATCCGAGCCACCTGTTGCGGCGACACGTGCAGGTACGCTGCCAGACTGTCAACATCGAAATCTTTTGCTGCCATCACCACCACTCCGACACTGCTTGCCAGCAAGCAGCGTGACGCGTCATTCTCGGTTATTGCTGTGCGGTTTGTCTACCCCGCCCGCACGGATGATGCCGAAAATGCTCCTTGCGCACAAAAAAGCCACGGCGGAATTCGCCGTGGCTTGCCAGCTGCCTTGCCCTCTGTCAAGGAGATCGATCAACCGTTTACTGAACGCCGCTGGATGTTCCTTCACGCTCCAGCTTGACGACCAAATCGTAATCTTGCTGGGCCTTGGCGAGTTCGCCGAGCTTCTTGTAAGCCATCGCACGATTGCGGTACGCCAGCTTGTTGCCGGATTCCAGCTTGATGGCTTCGGTGAAATCGGCGATGGCCTCGTTGTACTTGCCGAGCTTGGCGTAGGTGACGCCGCGGTTGTTGTACGCCAGACTCCAGGTCTCGTTTAGCGAAATGGACTTGGTGAAGTCGCTCAGTGCTTCCTCCAGCCGGTGGGCGGCCAGCAGCGCGCAACCCCGGTTGTAATACAGGTCGGCATCCGGCTCCTCCTTGACGGTCAGCAAGTGATCGTAGTCGCGGATCGCATAGTCGTACCCGCCGCGGAGCAATTGCGTGGCGGCTCGGTCGCGGAGATAGGTCACGTTGTCGGGCTCGTCTTCCAGCAGACGATCGTACTCGATCACGGCCTCGTCATAGTTGCGGTCCTCGACCAGTTCCGTCGCCCGCTCGATGACAATGTCCTTGTCCTCCTCGTCATCGCCGTCGTCAGCGTCATCGCCACCACCACCGCCGCCCACGCCGCGGGCTCCGATCGGAGCGGCGGCCAGGATTTCGTTCCTGCCGCTGGTGGGACGGCCGGCAGCCGCGTCCGGCGGAGCCTGGCCGGGGTTCTCCTTGGCACTGGCCTTGGCCGCTTCGGCCGCTTCACGCAGCTTGGCAGCCGCGTCGGTCAACTTGGCAACCGCGTCCTGGGCTTTGTCGCAGGCCTTTTCCGCTTCGGCTTTGCAGGCTTCTCCCGGCTTCGTGGCGGCCGTGTTCATTAGGTTCTTGACCGCCTTCATGGGCTTGGCTGCCTCTTTCAGTAGATTGGCGACTTCCGGCGATGCCTGGCCAATCTTCTCAGCGACCTTCTCGGCCTCGCCGTTGACGCCCTCCTGATTTTTGCTGACCTCCTTGCTCTGGTCCGGACTCATCCCCTGAGCCTTGCCGGCTTCGCAGGACTGGGCCAGGGTCTTTTGGCTCTCGGCCGCCTTTTCCAAGGCTTCGGCCGCCGACGTCAGTTCTTCCGGCGTCGCGCCCGCTCCCGAGCCCGGCTTGCCGCGAGGCACGGCGAAATAGCTTTGCGGTCCGGGCGGGAAGGCGTCTGTCGAAACCTCCGCCGTGAATCCATCACTGCCGTTGTTGTCGGCAGCCAGGAACTGGTCGGTTTCGCTGTTGAACTTGCCGTCGCCGTCTACGTCACGATAGAAATCGCAGCTATCGACGGCAACCTTGGGGCCCTTGGCTGCCGCGCGCTTGTCGCCAGGCTTGGCCTCGCTGGGCATGCCCTGGGCCAGCAACGATGGATTGCCCACCAACGTAATCTTCTCGCCCTTCATGCACTGAGGCGGATAGACGCCCAGTCCCGGGGCCGGAGCACCGCCTCCACATGCCGGGCAGCCGACGCCGCCGCAATGCGGGCAGCCGGGACCGCCGGCACAAGCCGCGCACTTGCAGCCCGGACCGTGTCCACCATGCCCCCCGTATCCGCCATGTCCCCAATCGCCGCCGTAGTCACGGTCCAAGCGTTCCGCGAATTCGACGTCGACCTTTGCCATTTGCTGGAGAGCCGCCATTCGGCTGACGTCGCCCTTGGTGGAGTTCAACGGCTGCCAAGGCGAGACCTTCAGGTTCGCTTGGCGGGCAAAATTCCAATACTGCTGCCACTTTTCGATGGCTTCGTCCAATTCCGGCACGCTCTGTTTCGCATCCAGAGCCAACTTGCGAAGATTCTCGCCGCGGTTCTTGTAGGCCGAGGGCAGTTTGGGATCAACTCGAATCGCTTCGTTAAAATCCCTTTGAGCGTTAATCAAATCGTTTTTCTTCTGGTAGGCCAAGCCACGACCGTTATAGGCCGTTGCGTCTTCGGGATTCAGTTCGATGGCCTTGGTAAAGTCCTGGATGGCCCCGTCGAAATCCTTGCGGCTCGTCCTGGCCATCCCGCGGCTGATGTAGTTGGCAGGATTCGTCGGATCCTCGGCGATGGCCAAGGTGAAGCGGTCGGGCAGCCCTTTCTCCGTTTGTTCCTTCGCCGCCTCCTGCTTGACCATCTCGCCCTTGACGAACTGCTGATCTTCCTCGCTCAATGTGCCCAGAGGCAACAGCACCGTCCTCCCGGTACGGAACTGCAGTTTGACCTGCCCCTCTTGCACGCCCACAAACTCAGCGTCCACCTTGCCCTTGCCGGTGGCGTCCGTCCAGATGCGGGCCGAAGCGGTGGTAGCCAACAGCCCGACCAACAACAGACAAAATGCTGCAAATCTCATCTTTTTTCTCCTGTTAAAGTGCGCTATCCATGCGCCACCAAAACTCGCTCCACCGCGGCACGGCCTCAAAATGTTGGTAGAAATGGAGCCCCTGGCTACAAACAAGTCAACGTAGACCTTTCCCCACCGCTGCTTAAACGCTGCTTGCCTTGAATTGTACTCATTTCAGCGAGTTTTGGCCATGTATTTTGCCCATCCCTTGCGGCATACCCCCCCTGATGAGCATAGCAGTCCGAACAGAACCCCGTTGTCCGTGCCGAACACCAGGCGATTGGGGCCGACGATCATCCCTGCCGAGCGGATCGGAACCCGAAGGTTGGTGGACCAGAGGCAGTGACCATCCGGCCGCAAGGCATGGACGTAGCCTGCGTTGTCGCCGAAGCACAGCACGTCGTCGTCACCGATCACGGGGATGGATTCGACCGCCCCCTGGGCATCGTATTCCCAGCGGATGCGATGGCTGGCCCCGTCGACGCAGACCATCTTGCCGCGGTCCTTTTGGTTCACTTTCAGGATGCTGTTTCCAATGAAGATGTCTCCGTTGCCACCGACCAGGGGCGAGGACAGCATCTGACCGGGAATGTGGACTTTCCAGGCCAGTTTGCCGTCGCGATGAAAGCCGTACAGGTTCTCGTCCCGCCCCGCCACCACGATGATGCCGTCGGGCGTCGCCGCAGGGGCCGAGTTGATGAACCAGTCGGTCTTGCCGCGGTTGTCCAACTGGTCCCAGAGATTGCGGCCCGTTTCTTCACCAAGCTCGATCGCATATACGTAGGCGTCTTCGCAGCCGATGTACAGGATGTTTTGGTAGATCATCCCTGTGGAATCGAATTTCTGCCGGGTGCGCAAGAACGGAGTGCTCTTGAAGTTCCCCCTCGCGGTCACCTTCAGCAGTCCGCCGGTGTAGGCGGAAATGTAGGTATTGCCGTCCGCATCCACCACCGGCGCGGCCCAACCCAGCGGCTCGCCGACAGGCACCGGGTCCCATTCCCGGCAGCCGTCCTGATCGATGCAGTGCAGCCAGCCGTCTCCCGAATGGACTCGGATCAAGCCGTCGCTGCCGATAACGGGCGAGCCGGGCACGTGGCCCACACAGTCGTATTTCCACAGCACCTCCAACCCGCTGTTCTTCCAGTCAAAGGCGACCAGTTCGTGGCCGAAGCAAGCGGCGAATTGCGTCTTGCCGAAGGAGACCGGACAGCATCTCACGGGCGCCGTCGAATAGGGTTGGCCCGGAATCTGCTTGGGCCAAACCCACATGGGCTTGCCCGGTGCCTTCTTGTCCGCCTTGGCAGCCGGTTCCTCGGGCTGTTCGACCGTCTCCGGTGGCTCCTGCTCTACCGCTGCACGCCGGCCAGCAGGAGTTGGCTTTGGTGTTGCCTCGTCACTCGGCGGCGATTCGGTCCAAGCCGGAACCTTCGGCACGGCGGGAGATGCTCCCGCCGGGGTGGGGCCAGCCGCCGGACGAGCTGCCGATGGACCTGCTGGCCGGCGCGGCGGCGGTGTGGCTACGGGCGTTGTCGTGGCGGCGGCCGGCGCCTGTGCCATGGGCGGCAGTTGAGCGACGTCCGATGGCACCACGTTCTCGATGTGCGACGGGCCTACGAACGGCGGCACGGTCGGTGCCGGCTGAGGACGAACCGGAGTCGCGGGCGCCGCAGGCGCCGCCGGAATCGGGCTGGGAGCAACGGGCTGCGGGACCGCGGGCTGCGGAGGCGCCGCGTGGGCGACCGGTGCCCCCGGCGGGCCCACTGGCGAGGGTGGCGTCGGCGCCGGAGGAATCATGGGCGAAGCGACAGGCGTCGAGGGCTGCGCTGGCCCGGCAGGCTGCCCCGCGGGGGCCGCCGGAGGCCAAGCGGGTGCGGCAGGCGCGGCTGGAACGGGCGGCGCGCCAGGGACGGGCGGCGCGCCGCGAACTACAGGAGCTGCCGGCGCGGGTGCGACGGGACCGGGCGGAGGCGGAGCGCCGACACCCGGTCCGGGCCGCGCCGGGCCAGGACCCGAAGGCGCGCCCCCCGCCGGTTTTTCGCGGAACAGTCCGATCCGCCTCTGACCGCAGGATTGACAACTGAGGGGCGGCGTTGGCCGCCGCACTTCAGCACCGCAATTGGCACAAACGTAAGTCTTCATGGTGATTCAGGTTGCGAAATCGCCCCGCGTCGATAAACCATCCAGGCCAAGCCTCAGATGCGCTTGATTCTAACCCGATTACCCCCAAACATGCCAGCGTAGCCCGCATCTTTTGCTTCTTTCTTGTCATGCCGCCTGCAACCGCTGGTCGGCCTTCTTGGCGGCGGGAACCTTGGACGCCTCGGCCGCGTACAGCACGGACAGCGAAATGGATAACAGGAAGGCACGAGTAACAAGGAAATATCTCATGCGGAAGTCCATCGTTCTGACGCTTCGAGTTGTCCGTCAATGACCAAGCAGGCAGCGTTGGACCCAATCGATTTGGTAAGGCTGCGCGCCCAGCTTCAGTAGTCCCGCGTTCTCGTCCTCGGGAAACGTAAACAAGGGCTGGCTTTGAACCAGGATATGCTGCGCGATGGCCTCGGCTTTGCCGCCAGGGGAGGCGTGGGGGATGAGGACGGCGTAGGAGAGGGCGGCGATGAATTCGTTGCGGGCCTGGGCTTGGGCGCCGGTGGTGCGGGTCACGGCGGGGTCGAATGGCGAAAGCACAAGCAGCCGGCCGGCGTCGATCGCCGCTCGCCACACGCGCGGCACCCGCGGGCAGGCCAGGCCCTTCGCCGGGCAGACGATGACGGGTTGCTCGCCGCGGAGCAGAAAATCCAGGCATTCTTTTTCCATCGGCGAATGGAAGCCGCCGGCGACCACGATCCCGGCATCGCGCAGCTCGCGAATCGCGTCGAACGTCTTGATCACGATGCTGCCCGGACAGCGGACCGAACAGATCAGGCCCAGACGCCTGTGACGCAGAATCTCCGGGCTGCCGATCGCCGTCAAGGGCGTCGGCGTTTGGGCCCCCATCCGGTCGGTCAGCATCGGCGGGTAGCACGCGTCGTCCCGATTTATCTGTTGCATCTCGATTCGCGTCACCATTTCGCGGTCGATTCTTCGGAAGGTTCGCTGGAGACCGCCGCACGTGCCGGCCAGGAGAGTCCAAACGTCTACGCGACTTGAGTTGGGGCCCCGCGAAGTGGCCGTCTCAGGTAGGCCGCAACCTGCCCGTACACAGGACCTTCCAGGCCGCCGAGCGTGTGGGTGATATCCACTTCCTTACCCAATTTGCTAGTCCATCCTCCGTCGGCAAGCTGCCGCGCCGCGAGCGTAGGTTTCCCTCGCAGGGCATAGATCGCCACTTTCTCGAAGCCCGCTTCGAGTTCTCCAGTTGGGCATGGCTCGAATCCCAGAGACACAAACGCCCGAAGGAAGGCATCCAAAGTGACCTCGCGAGTTAGGCCTTCAGGCCAGTAGTAGGCCGGGTGTTGATACGGCCACCACCACTGGGATGCACTTCCGGCGGCCCAGGCAATGCAGTTGTACTTCTGCGAAGGTGGACTCGTCTCCTCGAACCCTTCGCTGCGGAGAGCGGGAAAGGCGTCTTCGAAACCGGCGATCATAATCCGTGTTGCTCCCCCCATGACAGCCACGCTTCGGTCATGTTTTCCACATCCCCACATGCCGACGGCGGAATGGGATTTGTGCCTGTGATGGCTTGGAGGGCAACGAACCAGTGATCGGGCTCCCGCCGCAGTTCGTCGAGAAGCAACGGCACGGCCTCTTTGCCCAGGCCGATGATCTCGAGGTAAGCGGGATGGGTCACCATATCGTGTATCGAGGAGAGAAGTCTTGTCCCCTGCTTCCATTGGGCGACGAGTTCGCGAAACCGTTGCTGGATGCGTGGTTCCGGCGCCGAGTGGATCTCGACCTCCGCGCCCTCCGGCCAATCGTCCGGTACATCGACCTCCAGGCGTCGCCCTTTGATTGTGGCCTTAATCATTGTGGTCATAGCTCGCCCTTTTCTTCTTATCACTGGCCACCTGGTCAAACGATTTCGTCGTCCAGACCGGTCCGGTACTGCACGTCGTAGTTGATCGTGTGGATGTCCCGGCGACCTTCAGTGGACCCGGAACCAGCGGCAAGCGGTCACACCCCGACCGCGACTTTCCCGGTCTCGATCGTCGGCGCAGGAATCGGTTCGCCGTGTAGCTGCAGTCCTTCGACGTGGAATTCGATGGCCTCGCGAATCCGACGTTCCAGTTGTTTGCGCGTTTTGGCCGTAGCGATGCAACCCGGCAAATCAGGCACGTACGCGGACCAGTTGTCTTTGCCCCGTTCGTAGATCACCGTGTATTCGGTCATGAATCCTCCTCCAGCCCTGCTTGCCGCAGTACGCTCTTCAACGTCTTGGGATGAACCGTGTCGCTCGGATGTGCGGAGACCGTCACGGCTCCCGGCTTGGACGGATGCCGGAATTGCCGATGACTTCCACGCGACCGCTCGATGACCCAGCCATCCTGAGCGAGCAGCTTCAGCAACTCTCTGACCTTCATCGTAACCGCTCATTTTTCCTGGGCCAACGGCGGTGCCGCGTCCGTTAATTCACCTTCTCCCCGATTCGATTCCTTGCCACGCGTCAACAACCGCTTCCCATGTAAACTGCTGCATCCCGACGAGAAGCCGGCAGCAATGCCCGTCGCCGCCCGGCCACTCTTCGATCGGCGGAGACACTTGTTTCCAGCCCCGCAGGTTGAAGTAGCCGACGCAGAGATCCGCACGTTCCGCGAGAGCCAGCGTTTCACGAAGCGCGGGGAGTAGTGTCCGGTCAATTTTGTCGAAAATGCGCGGCATGAAATCACTTTCCTAGGTACACGCCCAGATTCCGATCTAGTCTGATTGTACACCCGATCGTCGTTCGCCGGATTGGGCTATGCACGGATTTTCTCCTTGGCGCCCTTTTTGACGCGAATGAAAGTTTCGTCTGTCGTCATTTCTCACTGCCTCGCGCTAGGGCGGAAAATGGCAGTGACCATCACCTTCCCAGCGGAGGTTGCGGATGTCTCGTGGTCCTTGCCAGGGGGTGCCGGCGAGGGGACGCTTGTGGCGCCCTGCAACGACTTCGCGCGCGGGGGTAAGGGTCAGTTCGGTGACGGTTCGCCAATTCGCCAGCGGCGGCGTGAAGTCCTCCAGGGAGACGGTCACGGTCTGCCAATCGAGGCCGCCGCGGAGTTGCTTCTCGGCAGCGTGATCGACGGGCGGCCGGCCGGGCTCGAAGGCTCCCCAGCTGTTGGTGCTGACTTTGATCACCAGCCTGCAATCGGCCGCGGGTTTCATCTCCCAGACGAGCTTCGCGCCATCGGGGCCGCGCCATTGGACGTCTTTCACTTTGCGCGTCACGGCCTGCCAGAGCGGCGGGTGATCCCAATTGAGCCGATACCAGTCTCGCCAGGCGTGGCTGCCGTCGTCGATCATGCGTTCCGGATTGGCCGTAGCCTTGACTCCGGCGCTGCGCAATTCGGAGGCGGCGACGCACCGCACGCGCGAACTGAGGGCAAAGATGTCGGTCTGGCGACTGCCCGCCGGCACGGGGATGTCGCGGTACCGTTCCGGCAACTCGTAGATCACGGTGCTTGCATCGTCAAAACTCGGTGCGTGTGGGCTTGCCGGCCTTGGACGTGATTTCGATCCAGTCGATCTCGATGGGCTGATCGTGTTTGGGCAAGTAGATGCGGACGATGCCCAACGGGCCGGTCGCGGGGACTTCGATGGTGAGTTCCTGCCAATCGCCGCTGGGAAGGGTGAACGGGACGGAACTCGCCTGGTCCTGCACGCCGCCGGGAAGCCAATCGAGGTGCGAAGCGCCGCCGCCCGCTTTGATGCGCAGCTTGACCGTGCTCGGCCCGCTGTGCTTGCCGGCGGCGAAGCCGAGGAAGCTGGCGTTGGTGAGGTTGCTGACACTCACGATGCCGCTCTTGACCGCGGCGGTGCAGCTGCGGGCCTTCCAGCCTTGCAGCGCCGGGTCGCCGTCGTCCTTGGCTCGCGGCTGGGCCTTCGGTTTGCTCTTGGGCTTCTGCCGGCCCTCGAGTTCGGGATGATACTTTGCCGGATCGAAAGCGGGATTGGGGACCGGCACGACGGCCTTCGTGTCGGCGAGAAATTGGGCGATCAGCACGTCGAGTTCACCGACCAACTCCGGTTGCTGAGCGGCGAGATTGTTCTTCTCGCTGAGATCATCGCGCAGGTTGAACAGCAGATAGCGATGCGCGCCGTTGTCGCCGCCGTGAAAGATGCGGATCAGCTTCCAGTCGCCGCGATGCACGGAAACGGCGGGCGGCAGCCAGTCGGGTACACCGGGATTGTGCGGGAAATACTGGAACACGGCGCCGCGGTCAACGTCTGTGCCCCGGAGGGCGGGAAGCATGCTGACGCCGTCGAAGCGCTGACTCGGCGCAGCTTTCAGCCCCAGTCCTGCGAGCAGCGTGGGATAATAATCCTCGCTCTGGATGATCGCATCGCTGCGGGATCCCGCGGCGGTGATGCCAGGCCAGGCGATCACGCAAGGCACGCGCGTACCGCCCTCGAACATCGTGGCTTTGCCGCCGCGCAGCGGGGCGTTGCTGGTGGGCGTGGTGCCGTCGACTTCGTTATACATGTTGCCGCCGTTGTCCGAGGTGAAGATGATGATCGTGTGGTCGGCGATTTGGAGCCGCTCCAGCGCGTCGAGCAGCGTGCCGACGGCGTCGTCCATGCTCTCGATCATCGCAGCGTAGGTGGGGCTGCGCTGCGGATCGGCGGGATGCACGCGGGCGCGGTGTTTGTCGATCAGCGCCTGCTTGGCGTCAAAGGGAGCATGGACGCTGAACATCCAGTAGTTGAGGTAGAACGGCCGGTTCCGGTTTTGCTCCATCCAAGCCACGGCTTCGTCGGCCATGCGGTCCTCAATGTGCTCGCCAGGGACGCGTTCTCGGAAACTCGCAAACTTCCACGGAGCCACGAAGCTGCCCGCCGGTCCCGGTCCGGGATGATGCGGCACGTCCACGTCGAAGCCCTGCTCCAGCGGCGAGTACGGCTCCGGGCCCAGATGCCACTTGCCAAAGTGCCCGGTCGCATAACCGGCCTCCTTCAACGACTCGGCCAGCGTGCGGTACTCCGTCTTCAACCGCGTGGGCGGCGTGGGCTGGATCGACTTCTGATCCGGCGCAGCAACTTTCCCAGTCGTGGCCTCCAGCACCAGCTGCGGCAGGTGGCAGTTCGGCGTAGTGATGCCCGTGCGCGCCGGACTCAGTCCCGTGAGAATCGCCGAGCGCGTGGGCGAGCACAACGGACTGGCCGAATACGCTTGGGTGAAGGTCATCCCGCGCTTCGCCAGCCGCTCGATGTTCGGCGTCTGATAAAACCGCGTGTGCCCGTACAGGGTCGTGTCTGCCCAGCCAAGGTCGTCCGCGAGGATGAAGACGATGTTGGGTTGGATGGGTCCCGGTGCCTCGGCAGCAAGCACGACCAGCGGCTCCAGCAGCAGGGCGGTGAGGATGAAGAGTGTGAGTCGCATGGGGTTCGGCTCCTTTCATTTTCCTTTCCAAAACAGCGCGTGGACCTTGCCAAAGTCACGCGAGAAGATGGTCAAGTCCGCGGACTTGCCGGGCTCGAGGCTGCCGGTGAAACGGCCGAGTCCCAGCAGGTTGGCCGGGTTCAACGACGCCATGCGGATCGCCTCGTGGACGGGAGCACCGGTGAATCTCAGGAACCGCCGGACGCCCTCGTTCAACAGGATGCTGCTCCCGACCAGGGTGCCCTCGTCCGCGTAGTAGACGCCCCGCGCGGAACTCGTCACCTTCCGATTCATGTAGTCATACACGCCAGGCTCTCCGCCCGCCGGCGCCACGGCGTCGGAAATGAGAATGATCCGGTCCGCCGGCTTCGCCCGGCGGGTAATCCGGAGCAAATCGGGCGCCACGTGGGTGCCGTCCGGGTTCAGTTCGACGTAGGCGTGACTCTGGTTCAGTCCAAACGCGGCGAGTCCCGGCGCGCGGTGGTCCAGTCCGCTCATCGCGTTGTACAGGTGCGTGCAGCAGACCGTGCGGCGGCCGCACACGCTCGCGGCCTGCGAGGCACTGGCCAGGCTGTGGCCTACGCACGGCAGGATTCCGAGCTTGCGCATCGCCGCCGGCAGTTGATCCGCGCCGTCCAGTTCCGGCGCAAACGTCATCATGCGGATTCGGCCGCCGGCGATCTGCTGGAGCTTGCCCAGATACGCCAGGTCCACGGGCCTGACGTACTGCGGTTGCACGCCTCCGCGTTTGTCCGGGTTGATGAACGGGCCCTCCACGTAGATGCCGGGCACTCGGTCGGAGCAGGCCGCGGTCTCCAGGAGACTCGCCACGCGCCGGATCACCGACTCGTCGGCCATCATCGTGGGCACGAAGCGAACGATGCCGTGCGCCAGTAACGCGGATTCGAACTGCTTCAGCCCCTCGGTCGTACAGGTCTCCCAGCCCACACGGCCCGCGCCGTGGATGTGCACGTCCATCAGCCCCGGCGTCACGTACCCGTCGCAGGCATCGATCTCGGCAGCGCCGCGCGGCGTTTTTCTTGCCTTGCCGGCGTACCGGATGTGGCCGTCGGCGATCACGACGGTCCCGCGCGGGACCGAGCGATCCGGCAGCACCAACTCGCCGTTCTGGATGCAGATGGTACTCATTAGACCGGCTGCTTTCGGTGTGCCCAGACCTTCTCGAAGAAATTCGCCTGAACTCGTTGTTGGCCGAGCCGAGCGGCACGGAGGACGCGGCTCGACGCCGTGATCACATGGCCCCTCGCTGCCGCGGTCCTACGGTGCTCAGGTCGATCGGCTCGAAGCCCAAGTTGAACGCCGGGGACGTGGGCTGCAGGCGGTAGTCGTGCCGCTGCGCGTCCACGAACTGCGGGTCGGCGATCAGGCTCGACTGATCGAAACCCAGGCCCTGCCAGAAGGTCCAGGGGCGGAACCATTGCGCGTACGGTTCGTTGCCCGGCGCAAAAACCCGCACCTCCTGGCCGGCGTGCCAGTACAGGTTGTGGTCCCACCGCGCGATGGTATGGGCCGCCTGGCGGCCGCAGTAGATCGCCATCGAATCGGGCGCTGTGTAGGCCGCGATGTTGTGATGGAACTCGGTGCCTCGCGAGTTGTCGGAAAAGTTGGCGATCAGAAGCTGCCGGCGCGGGCCGTTCTCGACAAAGATGTTGTTGTAGATCTTGTTGTTCTTGCCGCCCTGCACCATCAGCCCCCCGTCAGACGCTCCGTAAACGACGTTGCCGTAGACGGTAAAGCCGCCGGCAAAGGAGTCCAGGTAGATGCCCCACGAGTTCCACATGTCGCGGCCCATCATCGACGAATACCCGCCCGTGTCGTGGATCAGGTTGTAGCGGAAGATGCTGCCCGTGTTGTGGTCGCGGGAATGCTGGGTGACTTCCAACCCGCCGGTGTCGTAGGTCTCGGTGTTCAGATCGTGCAGGTGGTTGTACTCGACGATGTTCTTGGTGCTGGAAGTATGGCTGACGCTGATGCCCCAGCGGGTCGTGTCGTGAACGTGGTTGTGGGCGATCAGCGCGCCGTGTACCTGGTCCCTGGTCGAAATGCCCGCGACGTGCTTGTAGACCCACCCCAGGTGGTGAATGTGGTTGTCGGACACGACCGTGCCGCTGGGCGAGTTGTTGACATAGATGCCGCCCTCCGCGCCGTGGCTGATCTCATTGCCCACGAACCGCGTGTCGCGTCCGAAGGAAGTGTGCAGCCCCGCCTTGCCGATGTTCCACAGGCGGCAGTTCTCGATCGTCACGTCTTGCGTATGGGCCAGCGTGACGACGCCGTCCTGATTGCTGCCGTAGGCGACAAAGCCGTCGTCGGGAGTGTAGTCCGTCTCCTGCAGCGTCAGTCCGCTGAAACGTATGAACTGCACCGGCTGTTCCGGCGTGCCGCGGAACTCGACCAGTCGCGTCAGACGCGGGGCGATGACCTGCGACGCGCCGCTCAGCGGCGCCCTCGGCCACAGGTACAGCTTGCGATTCGCACGATCCAGGTACCACTCGCCTGGGCTATCCAACTCCTCGAGGAGGTTCTCGACAAAGTAACGGTCGCCGCTACAGACCTCGACGGCGGCTTCCTTGCCGCTGACCACGATCACCCTTTCGGTCTCGTCAATGCGGTCCAGTTTCAGGATTTGATTGAACGCGCGGCAGGAATGAGGCGACGAGGGCCAGACGTGTACTTCGGCATCCGGTTCTTTCGCCCAAGAAGCCTTCGCCGTGCCCGACAGGAACGGGAACTGCGTCTTGCTCGCCGCGCTCAGTCCCCCGCACTTGACGATCTGCAGTCCTTCGCAGGCTTTGTAGTCCTCGCACTGGATCGTGATCAGGTGCTTGCCGGCCGCGA
Organism: uncultured Pirellulaceae bacterium; assembly: GCA_964409865.1. Classification (GTDB taxonomy): domain Bacteria; phylum Planctomycetota; class Planctomycetia; order Pirellulales; family Pirellulaceae; genus Anammoximicrobium. The sequence continues at coordinate 2,068 of CAYPGE010000066.1, read as the reverse complement.
CCGGCGGACGTTTCCAGGACACAGGACGCCAGGCCGGGTCGTCCGTCAGGATCAGCGCATCCAGGTTATAGCCGCCACCCTTGTCGTTGGACCAGCGCAGCGTGTGCTTTCCGGCCGTCAGGGTCAGCTGCGCGGTATTGCTCCATTGGTGGACCTGCCAGCCGCCGGTGTCCGGCAGGTTGGTGAGCGTCACCTTGGGCCCGCCATCCACCGCGAGGCTCGTCTGACCGGCCATGTCGTCCCGGCCCAGCTGCTTCATCCCGTGTGCGTACAGCGCCCAGACGGCGTAGTCGCCGGGCGCCGGAACTTCGCAGTCCCACTCCAACCAATCGCCGCGGTTGTGCATCGCGCCGACGGCCTCGCCGAAGCAGTCCGGACGGATGTACAGAAATCCTTGGCGATGGGGATCGGCGGGGAAGTAGTTGGGATAGCGTGCGCGAACCATTCGTTGGCCGTCGACGAACAGCGAGCGAAAATACGTTTCCGGAGGCAGGCTCTCCGGCAATTCCGCACAGACGATCTCCCCGCGCCATGGCTTGAAGTCCGTGACGGCCACACCGCCGCTGATCACGGGCGTCTCGCCGGAGCAGGCGACGTACGAGATGGGACACTGTGCGGTGCCCGAATCCTGAGGTTCGAGCGTGAGCATTTCGCGCGGCCGGTAGGCGCCGCCGCGCACGCGAACTTCGATCGGCGCCGTCAGCGACCCGGCCGCCTGCAGCTTGCGGATTGCGTCCCGCGCGGCGACCAACGAGGCCAGTGGACCGTCGGAGTTCGCCGCGTTGGCTGAGGCGAGCTTGCCCGACCAGACATCGTTGCCGGAAGGGGAGACGTAAAACACGTTCGTCGACGAGGGTTCGTTGGTCCGCACCTTGCCTTGCGCTTCGTCGGACACCGTCTTGCCTACGTGGTCTTCGGCAGCGTTGCCGGCGCGTTCCAGGACGGACAACTGGAGGATCACGGGGACGACATGACGTTGTCGTTCCACGCCGACATCGGTTTCCAGTTTGCCGCCTGAGGCATCCACTGCATGGTTCGACTTGGCGCGCGGGTCGGGCGTGTTCGCATCTTGGATGCGGGTCTGCGGCTCAAAGGGACGTGCGTAATTCACCTCTTTCACCGTTGGCGAGGCCGGCTCGGCAGCCCCAAGCAGCAGCGTCGACAACACGGCGGTCACAAGCACGCACGGCCCGACAAACAGACGACAGGCAGGATTCATGGCAGTGCTCACGAAGTTCGAAGAAGCAGGTCGTTTCGAAGTTGCGACGCCATCGCTCCGCATCACGCGGGCTGGCTCCGTGTCGCTTGCCGCTCATCAACGGGGCAGGGTTACTGGCCGCCCCCCTCGTTTTCGCGGCAGCACGGCGCGGGCGCGGTCGGGGTAGTCGGTAGTAATGCTCGCGACTCCCCAGGCGGCCAAGGCTCTGATGACCGGTGGGTCGTTGACCGTCCAGGCCCACACCGTCAGGCCGCGGCGGCGGAGTTCGTCCAGCAGTTGGGGCGAGAGGCCACCGTAGTTCAGATCGACCAGATTCGTCCCGCAGTCGGCAGCTTCCGCGGCCAGCCAGGTGGCTTGCTGGTCAACGCTGCCGGCCGGTTTCGGGCTGCACAGCCAGGCGCAACGCAGTTCCGGAGCAAGGCGGCCGACCTCGCGGACGACCTCCTTGCTGAAGGCGATCACAGTCGCCTGGTCGAGCATCCCGGCGGCGCGGACCGCGTCGACGACTTGCTGCGAGATGCCCTCCATCTTGACCTCGATCACCGCCTGGCAGCCGGAGTCCTTCAGCAGTTGCAGGGCTTCCTCGAGCGTGGGGACCTTCTCGTCGGCGTATTCCGGGGCTTTCCATTGTCCCGCATCCAACTGCTTCAGTTCCGCCAGGGTCAGTTCCGTGATTTTTCCCTGGCCGTTGGTGGTGCGATCGACGGTGGCGTCGTGCATCAGCACCACGGCGCCGTCCCCGCAGCGATAGACGTCGAACTCGCACCCGTCGGCGCCCGCGGCGATCGCCTGCTTGATCGCGGCGAGCGTGTTTTCAGGGGCCACGGCAGAGAAGCCCCGATGGGCCAC
>CAYPGE010000065.1:0-27519 GCA_964409865.1 uncultured Pirellulaceae bacterium | reverse complement strand
AGCTTGCCGGAGCCGCTGAAACCGCTCCTGCGCTCCTCGTCGGCTCCTGCAACGGCCCGCGAAGAAATCGATCGTACGCGCATTCTTGCCGCGCTCGAAGCAAGCCGGTGGAGAATCAAGGGGGCCGGCAATGCCGCCGAGCGTCTGGGACTGAAGCCCAGCACCCTGCGATACCGGATGAAGGTCTTGAGGATCCAGCGGCCTGATAGAGAATAGATCGACTGCTAATGTAGCCCAACCCCAACATGCTGGACCACCATGGGCCGATGAACTGCCTGCTGATGCAGCCGGACTTGTACTGCCTCGGCGCCGTGACCCATTCTTGCTGCTGATAGGCCCCGCACGGCAGGCGAAAGAGGGTGCAGGAGCGCAGCACCGGCAGTTGAGGTCCGAACGTCAACGGCGAACAACCAACTCGCGGCCCCAACGGCTCGGGACGCGATGTTACAATGGTCCCTGCCGGGCGCCGAATCGCCTTCAGGCTCAAACCACGGGACAAAAGGAGAATCCAATGGCTCGATTTCTTGCTGCTCTACAACCGTTCGGCGTTGCCACCTGGCTCGCGTTGCTGAGCGGCGTGGCGAGTCCCTGTGGGGCGCAGACGTTTTCCGACGATTTCTCTGGCTATCAAGACGGCGCGGAAGGCTGGCCGCACTGGGAGGCAGTCGCGGTTGGCATGAACGTGCGCAACGGCGCGGTGGAGGCCGATGGCGGCGGAATGCTGTGGCGCGAGGTGCCTTACGCGTCGGAAGTCACGTTTTCCTGCGAATTGACCGTGGATTCGATCGTCGCCGGCGATCGGGATTGGGCCACGGCCGGGATCGGGATCATGAGCGACGAGCGCAATTTCTGGCAAGTCAATCTCGTCCGGGCGCCGGCGAAAGAGGACTTCCGGCACTTCCTCGAATTCCAGGAGATGTGGGACGGTCAATGGCTGGCCACGGGCTTGGATGGCTCGCGGCTGCAGTCGCTGGAAAGCAGCGGCAGTCGCTACGAGTGGCAACCGCGGCGGACGTACACTCTCGAAGTAACGCTCGACGCGGGACGCATCTCCGCACGAGTGCTGGACGGCCAGCAGACCGTGGCGCGGTTTGCCTGGAAGCTTGCCGGCGACACGCCGGCGGTGCGTGCGGGGCGGCCGGCCCTCGAGGCCAGTGGCATGAAGGTCCGCTTCGACAACGCGCGGGCGACCGTTACTCAGACGACGCCGGAACCGGTCGCGCCGCGGCCGCAGTTCCCTGCCTGGGTCTCGACCGGCGCGGAGAAACTGACCGAGGGCACGGGATTCTTCGCCACCCATCAGGACGCCGCCGGCCGCTGGTGGCTGGTCGATCCCGAAGGGCGCGCGTTTTTCGACGTGGGGACGGACCATTGCAACTACAACGCGCACTGGTGCGAGGCCTTGGGCTATGCGCCTTACAACCGCAACGTGCAGGCACGGTTCGGCAGTCCCGAAGCCTGGGCGGAATCGGCCACCGGCCGCCTCAAGCAGTGGAATTTCAACACCCTGGCTGCCGGGCACCATCCGGCGACGCGCCATCGGGGACTGGCTCACATCCTGTTCGCCACCTTCGGCTCCAGCTTTGCCAAACGCGACTGGATCTGCGAGCCGATCCACTGGACGGGTTTCCCGAATGTGTTCAGCCCCGAGTGGGAACGGCACTGCCGCCTGGTCGCCCGCCGGATCGCCAAAGACAGCCGCGGCGATCCGTGGTGCCTGGGCATCTTCTACGACAACGAATTGGAGTGGTACGGGAAGAAGGGCTGCCTGGTCGATGAACTCTTCCTGCGCGACGCGGACCACACCGGCAAGCAGGCGTTCTGGTCGTGGCTGCTGACGCGCTACGGCGACGTGGCCGGTGTGAACCGCGCCTTGAAAACCAGCTACGCCAATGCGACCGCCTTCCTGAAGGCGACGGCCGTTCCGGAGGCAAGTGACGAACTGAGCAAGGTGCGCGACGCGTTCCTGGCGATGATCGCCCAGCGGTACTTCCAGACGTGCTACGAGGCGCTGCGAGCCGCCGACCCGCAGCGTCTCACCCTGGGCGCTCGATTCGCGGGCCGCACGCCCGATGCGGTCCTGGAGGTTGCCGGGCGGTACACCGACGTGTTCACCATCAACACCTATCCGCGCATCGACCTCGACCGCGGGCAACTGCTGGACGTGCAGCGCCAGTTCCGCGACTACTACGCCAAAGTCCAGAAGCCGTTTGCGATCACCGAGTGGAGTTTCCCGGCACTGGACAGCGGCTTGCCCTGCAAGCACGGCGCCGGCCTGCGCGTCGACACCCAGGCGCAGAAAGCTCGCTGCTACGAGATCTTTGCCCAGGCGATGATCGACCTGCCGTTCATCGTCGGCTACCACTATTTCATGTGGGTGGACGAGCCGGCGCAGGGCATCTCGAGCACGTTTCCCGAGGACAGCAACTACGGTTTGGTCGATGTGAACGACAAACCTTACACTGAGCTTGTCGAAATGGCAACACGAGTCAACGCCGGCGCCCACCAGCGGCACAAAGCCGCGAGTATCTCCGGCGACCTGGTGATGTCCTGGCAGGAGGGCAAGCTGCAACTCCGCAACGACACCCCGTGGCCGGCAACGGGCAAGCTGACGGCGCTCATCGGGGGACGGCTGAGCACCAGCACGGTGACCGTGCCCGCGGGACAGACTCTGGTCCCGAAAGACTGCGACTGGAGCCAAGCCGTGTACGTGCTGCTGGAAGAATGGGACGGCACGGTTACCCGGATCGCGCCGCCGGGACGGACGGGAGCGCCTGCCGTCATCAACGCGGGCACGCAAACCGTGCAAGACATCCCTGTCATCCGCGACGGCCAAAGTGTTTCGCCAGTCTGGCTCCCGACGCTTGCCCCCGGCCAGACGATGCCGCTGGGGGCGACGGCGTGGAAGCTCAGACCTGACACGCGTCTGGAGTACGACAGTCGCACTCTCAAGGTGCGTGCCCAAGGGGAAGCAGGACACTTGTTGGACACCGTAGTCGCCCAAGGCGCCAACGGCAGCTTGCCGCTGGGGCATGTGGACTTTGCCACGCATCAAATCGTCGAGGGACGGGACTATTGGGTCGCGTCCGACACGGTGGAGGAACGGCAAGTCAGCGAGACTCCCGACGGCGTCGTCATGCTGGAAGCCACGGTCGCTTGCCTGGGAGACGGGCAACCGACCGGCCCCGCCAGGTTCCGGGCTCGGGTGCGGGCCGTGTTCTTCCCCGACCGGCCGGTGATCCTGGTCCGGCCGCTGTGGGTCGAAAGTCTGGAGGACCGGCCGTGGGAGCTGTCCGACTGCTTCGTGTTCTGCCGGCCCGCCATCGGCGGCGATCCGGGCGACGACCGCAAGGGCGGCCCCGACGTGCCTAACTACCATCGCCGTATGGAATACTGGACCGACGCCAAGTCGGGCGGCGCGTTCGGAGCGGTGAGTCCTGATGATTCGTGGAAGATCCAGTTCTGGATGAACGAAAGCGGCGGGTTTCATCCCGACGCCCGGCGCGAAGTGAACCGCGCGTTGACCAAGGGCCAGCGCTGGACGGCCGACGGCTGGTCGTATCTCTGGCTGTTCGCCCTGTCGGAGGAAGCCCAAGTCAACGAGATCGCCGCCAAGGCAAAGCTCGCCCGAGACCTGATCGTGACGGGCCAGTGACGGGGAAGTGGGCGGTGCACGGCTCGGAGAGCCATGCTACGGCGAGCCCGCCATGCGGAGTCCGCCGCCGGATTCATTTAGGATGATAAAACCGTCGCGAGTGGCTTTCGAACCGCCGCGGTCGCCGGGCTTGCCGCGCAGTCCGGTTGCCTTTTCCCAGCGGACTCCGTCAATCGTGGCTTGGCTGCCCACGCTGCCCGCCCACAGCGCTGCCGCTGCGTCCAGCCACGAGAGGTTGCTGCCCTGCAAGCGTCCCAGGCCGTTCAGGATGGCCACGTCGGTGGGCGACAACGGTCTGTTGCGCCAGATGCCCATGTCGTCCAGGCGGCCGACGAGCTGCGAGTCGTATTCCGTGTTCGCGTGGTGGCCGATGAACCGGTCGCCCGTGTACCGGCCTTGGGAAACGGCCGCTTGGACGCGCGACCAGCCGGGTTCGGTCTTGCCGTCGACGTAAAAGCGCACCGCCGCGCCGTCGGCCGTAACGGCCAGGTGGTGCCACTGGCCGTCCATGAGGTTGGGCGGCCCAGCGCCGTTGTCGTCGTAGTACGGCGATTCGGACCAGCCCGGATGGTACCTGGGTTGCCCGGTTGCCGGCCACGTCTGGACGGCGTAGCCCGCATGTCCCGCTACGGCGTATCCGTGGAACAGCGTGCCATAAGCATCGACTCGTTCGCTCTTGACCCACGCGGAAAAACTCATGCTCTGCGCGGTGCCCAGATCGAGTTGGCGCCCCAGGACCGTGCGCCCATCGCTGCCGACGGCCGACCCGGCCAGCGTGATTCCGGAATCGTTTTCCGGGCTGGCGGCGCCGAGGTAGGCTCCGGCGCCGATCAACGCGCCGCCGTCGGTCGCGATCTTGCCGGCGCCGGTCAGCGTTCCCTCAAAGGTAACGCTCGAACCGCCGGCCTGGCCGGTGAACGGGACCTGGGAGCCACTGGCCGAGTCGAACGTCCAGTGGGCGATCAGTGCGGGGGGCGTTGCGACTGGGCTGCCCAGGCGAGACGGATACTTCAGACGTTCCCCTGTGTGGAAAGCGACGACGTCGGCCAGATAGGCCCGCTCCGCCTGGTGCGAAGGGATGGCTTTGTTGAAGATCCACAGGATGTGCCGTTCGGTCGGGATGTGAGCGTACGGGATCATCTGCTCGGCGGCCTCGCGGACGAGCCGGTTCGCCCGATCCAGGGCCGTCTGCGTGTCGTCCAAGAGCCTGGTCGCCGTGGTCTTGTCGCCGTCGCTCACGGCCAGCAGCGCCCGGTCGAATACGGCCTTGGATTCCTGGACCGCGGCGAGCAGATCGAAAACGGTGATGAAGTTCTCCGTCTTGTAGATCACGTAATCCAACTCGTCGCGCGAGCCGGGCCAAACTTCGGGGCGAGCCCGCTGCAGCAGTTGCAGGGCCTGCCGGCAATGCGTCGCGCGGCCGTCCCAGAACGCCCGCTCGCCTTCGGCCGCCTGGATGCTCTGTTCCACTCGCTGGCGATCGAGCTGCAACTTGTCTTGCCGGTAGTTGACTCGTCGCAGCCCGATCCCCATGCGGCAACTGGCGGCCCAAGTGCTGAACAGGCCTCTTCGGCCGTGCCAGCCCAGCGTCTGTTCGTTTTCCTCAAGCAGCAGAAATGCCTTCAGGATCGCATCCAGTGCCTGCGGGCCGTACACGCGGCGGACGTAGCGATCGTAGAAAGATTGACAGCGGATCGCCGGGTTCCAAGCGCCTTCGGCGATGTACCCCGCGCTCTGCTCCGCCCCGCGGGCCTTATTCAGCTGTCCCAAGATGCCCGTCAATCCGTGCCGCACGCCGCCGGGAATCACCTCGTCGTGGTCGTACATCATGGCGTTCAACTGCACGTTCAGTTCGCAGCCGTCGTCGGTGATCCTGGGCCACACCACCAGGTCGCGGTCCGGGATGCCGGCAAAGTAACTCATCGCCGTCTCGCCTTGAAAGTTCACCATGTTCATCAGCGCGACATCTTTGGGCAGGGCCGCGTCGAGCGCGCGGAGTTGGCCGCCGCGGAAGATTAATTCGAGGCCCAGTTTTGCCGGCGGGAAACGCGCCTTGATCCTGCGCACCAGCTTGTCCGCCGCCGCGATGTCCGCCAGATCGAGGTCGGCCAGGCCGAGGCTCGCCGCGGCCTGGGATTTCTCGGGAAGCAGCGGGCGCAGGCGGGTGTAGTCGGCGATCAACGCTCCAATCCGCGGGTCATCCGCCGGCATGCCGTGAACTGGTTTGGTGCTTCCGAGCAACTCCGATCCGCTGACCACCCAGTAGCGATCCGCCTCCGGATAGCTTTCGATCATGCTCGCCACCGCCGCTTCCCAGATGTCCAACACGGCCGGATCGCCGGGCGACAGCGCCACGCCGCAGTAGAAACTCCGACCCGGTTTGGACGACGGCGGAACGAGGTTGGGCGGCACGAAAGGCATTTCGCCCATCGCCAGCCAGACCTGGACCTTGCGCGAGTGAGCGTAGCGAATGACCTCGCGAAGGAACTCGCGGGCCGTGCGGTAGGCTTCTTCCTGGGTTTGGACGCGGGCGAACTCGGGCGGACCGAGGTATCCGTCTTCCGGAAAACACTGCCGGCCGATCCAGACGCTGTCCGCCGTTCCGCTGGCCCCCGGCCAGGCGACGAACCCGGACTCGTGGATGCCCGTGATTTCGGCCGCCCGGCCGCCGTAGGAAAACTCGGCCCACGGTCCGCCCATGCCCCAATAAAACTGAAATACGTTCATCTTCAGCTTTGCCAACTGGTCGATCTCTTGGCGCAGCTCCTTCAGCCCCATGTACCAGCGGATCCCGTGCCAGCAGTGCATCCCACGGTCCTTGAACACCGGCTCCATGCGCACATCGAGCGCGGGAAGTTCCAAGTCCGGCTTCAGTTGGGGAATGATGTCGTTGGTCAGTTGGAAGACGATCCCCAGCCGCTCCAGCAATTCGTAGGCGGCGTACATCGTGCCCGCCTCGTCAGCGCCGCCGACGATCACCGCCGGGCCGCCGTCCAGTTCGACCGACTTCAGGATCAGCCCCTGGGGCTTCAGACTGGCGAAGTCCACCAGCCCTTGCTTTTGGGCCGAGGCCACCAGCGGGTTTGTCTGCGGGGTGCCCACGACCAGCAACGGTTTGCCGATGGGCAGCTTGTCGTCCGTCATCACCGGCAACTCGGCGCCCGACAGTTGCTTAATGTACCGCTGCAGTTCGCCGGCCACCCAGCGCTCGAATTCGCCGGCCTGTTGTCCGACACAGATCGCGGCTTCCGCTTGGCCGCCGCGGGCCAAGTGGCGTTCGGCGGCCGACAGCGCCGCAGTCAGGCATCCTCCAGCTAAGATCGCAGCGGCAAGAAACAGCACACAAGGCTTTTGAAGCATGGCGACTCACTTCCCCAGACAGTACAGGTACTACGGACCCCGTCCCTGTCCAACGGCGCCAACGTACGCCGGAGGCGACTCTGGGTCAAGCGGTCGCTCGCGGCGGTTCGGCCTGCCTGACGAACGCCGAATCGTGCCGCAGCGGTTGCCGAGATGCAGAACCAAAATTCCCCAAAAAACCGCGCCAGCTTGAATCCGGATTGAATCGGCTTGCGAAAGACCAGTTGTACAAGCAAACCGATGAGGCGAAGTCAAACGCCTCGTAACACAAACATAAAGGAGTTACACATGAAGAGTCTGGGTTTCGGTTCCACGTTGGTCGTTCTGGCGGTTTTGGGCGTTTTCTCGGTGCGGGCGGCGGACACGTGCCCGAAAGCATGTGCAGCAGCGTGCCCCGCAACATGCACGAAGGACATTGTGGACACGGCGGTGGAGGCGGGCAGCTTCAAAACGTTGGCGGCTGCCTTGGGAGCCGGCGGATTGGTTGACACCCTGAAGTCGAAGGGCCCCTTCACGGTCTTCGCCCCGACGGATGAAGCATTCGCGAAGCTGCCCAAGGGAACCGTCGAGGAGTTGCTGAAGCCGGAGAACAAGGCGAAGCTGGTGAAAATCCTCACGTACCACGTCGTTCCGGGCAAAGTGACGGCGGCCGATGTAGTGAAGCTTTCGAGCGCAAAGACCGTCGAAGGCTCGGAAGTGAAAATTGCGGTTAACGGCGGAAAAGTGAAGGTTGACAACGCACAGGTCGTGAAAACGGATATTGTGACGTCGAACGGCGTGATTCACGTGATCGATTCCGTGATCCTGCCAAACTAACCGCGACTTTGTCTAGTGGTGGGGTGGCGACGTTGGGGACCGTTTCGGTCCCCTTTTTTTTGCGCGGCCACTTTCCTCTTCAGCGGCCCTGACAGATTCGCTTCACCTTTGTCTCCTCACATCACAAGCCGACCAGTGCGTTTCCCACACTGACCGCGGCATTCGGGTCGGCCGCGTAACCATCGGCGCCGAATTGTTGGACCAAGTCCGCCGCCTCGGCCAGGGCTCGTCCGCCGACGAGGATTTTCACTGCGGCGCCGCGCTGGCCGCGTCGCACGGCTTGGATGGTCTCTGTCAGCGTGACCAGCTGCGTGTGGAGGGAGACGGACAGTGCCACCAGATCGGGTTGATAGAACTCGACAGCTTGGACCAGGTCTGGGATTGGCATGTCGGAACCGAGCTGGATCACTCGCCAGCCGGCCATTTCAAAGAAATCCGCGACTACTTGAAGACCGACGTCATGATGGTTCCCCATCACGGCCGCGGCCAGCAGCGTCTTGCCGTTGGGGGCCTGCAGCGGAGCGCGCAAGCGAAGTTGAGCGAGGATCGTTTTCGTCGTAGACGTGGCGAAGTGTTCCTCAGCCACATTGATTTCGTTGGCTTGCCACATCCGGCCCACTTCCTGCTGAGCGGGTAACAAGACCCGCAGGTACAGATCGGGGACCGAAGAACCACTGTCGACAGCTTCCCAGATCAGACGGCTTGCCCGGGCTCGGTCTCCCTCCAACAGTGCCAGCAAATAGCTCGCCGCCAGTCGGCCCTGCGGCGCGTGCGGCTTCAGAAAGCTGGGTAGTTCGGGAGATTCGTGTTCCAGAGCCCGGAGTGCCTCCTGGCACACGCCGGCAGCCAGAGAACCCGACTCGGTGGGCAATTCCGCCGCGAGCACCTTGGCCAGGCAGCCCACCGCGGACTGCACCGCGCCGGACGGGAGTCCTCTCGACGCTAGCATGCTTTGCATCCAACCGACATGGCTGGCAAAGAACTGCGGCCGGCCGGCGGCGAGCGAGGCGGCGAGCTGCTCGACGCAGGTCCGCAAGACGTACTGCCACGTCGTAAAGGCATGTGTCGCCAAAGCCTCTTTCAGGTCGGGTTGCGATTGCAGGAGGTCGCTGGCTGCATAGCCTGCCAAGCCTGCGGCCGCATTCCGGATCATCGCCGCGGTGATTTGGTCTGGTGGGTTCATGGTTCACGGGTCCGGGGTCGAGGAGCAATGGTCCACGCCCAGCATTTCTCGCAGGCGATTCAAGCCGCGGCGGGCGTGGGTCTTGACAGTTCCCAACGGCAAGCTGGTAGCCTCTGAAATCTGGCTGTGCGTCAAGCCGTCCACGAGCGACATTTCCAGCACGCGCCGCTCGTCATGACGCAGGCGGCCCATCACGACGCGGACTCGCTCCGCTTCCTCCTGCAGTTCAACTGTGTCCACAGCCGTCTTGGAAGCGAGCGCTGGCTCGGCGTCGATCGGGGCTGTATCGATGGCTCGGCTGCGCCGGCGGTGGCGGTCGATCAGCCGGCGTTTGGCGATCGTGGCGATAAAGGCCGCCTCCGAAGCCACTTGCGGATCAAAGCGAGACGCATTGCGCCAGATCTCCAAGTGAATCTCTTGGACCGCATCCTCCGCATCGGCGTACACCGGCGAGAAACGCCGTGCCAGCGACCAGATCAGAGCACCGTACTGATCGAAGCACTGGTCGACGGCTTGCGGATCGCCTGCCGCAATCCGCTGAAGGATGGAAAGAGCCACGGTTGCATCCTGGCCAGTACTGGCGCAACAAAAGGAGCCCTGATTGGGCTCCACTTTCAACGCCGACAGCGTACTTCAGCAGGGAAACCGCGTCAATTACCTTGTCTCTTGACGCTTTCGTTCCCTATCCCGCCAACTCGCGGATTGGAATTTGAACTTCAAAGAATTGACGATCGCGGGCGACGAACGGACTATTATACCCCATGATCCGCACCGCTCCGCTCTGCTCGTAACGGCTTTTATTCTGTTCCAGCCAATCCCTCAGCCGCTGCTCAGCTTGCGCCAACGCCGTCTCCGATCGCGGTCCTCGCATCCCGAGGCTGACCACAGCGCCGGCGGGCACGTCGACAATTTCGACGTTGCCTTTTCGGCCGGCGGTACCGGTGCTCCTGTTCCCGTACAGGAAAGCCATCGCCCGCTCACGGCCCACGGGCGGACCGTCTGACTGGTACGTCATTTCCACGGGCGCGGTCATCGAAATCCCCTCGCTCTTGATGTGCTCAAACAGGGTCCAGAAGGCGATCCGGACCGACGTTTCGGCCTTGCGATAGGCCGGGTACTGTTTCACCTCGATCTGCCCCACCGGAGTGTACGTAGGAAAGCCCTCCGGCAACGGTGCTTCGACAACGGGCTTGAAGGCCGCATCCTCCGCGGCCTGACTTGTCGCCCCTGATTCTGGGGCAGCCAGCAGGCGGGTTACATGCCCCGCGGCGAGCGCGGCGCAAAACGGAACACTCAGGACGACGGCTTTCAACTTGTATGTGTTAGGAATCATCATGGCTTGGCTCTCCGACAAATGCTAAGGTGACTGGATTGCTTATCGTTTTTTCTCCTAGAATGATTCGCACGGCGTCCAAGATTGGATTCAGGCATTTTTGGGTTTTGCCTGCGTGGACGGCAGCAGCCCGCAACTCGGACATTCGCCTCGGTGCATTACACGCTGCCAGGCAAAGAAAGGAGATGACCATGCGTCACGTATCGTTTGCCATCATGTTACTCGTGTTGGTCCATTCCGCTGTCTCCGCCCAGGTCGCCGAGAAACTCGACCGGGGGCTGGTGGTCATGCGGCAAGCGGACGGTTCGCTGTACGTCGGCTGGCGTTTGCTGGAGTCGGACCCGGCTGACGTGGCGTTTCACGTGTATCGCCTGAACGGTCCGGGAGACGCCGCCCAGCGACTGACGACCGAGCCGGTCCGGGAGAGCACCAACTTCGTCGATGCCAAACCGCCACAGAAGCACGAGCCTCGCTACTTCGTCCGAGCCGTGACGGCCGCAGGCGAGGGCCCGCCCAGCGCCGTGGTCGCGCCCCCCAGCACGCCGCCCGGCGAGTCGTATCTCGCCATCCCGCTCCAAGGCGACTACCGCACGCACAAGGTAGGCGCCGGAGATCTGGACGGTGACGGCCGATGCGAACTGGTCATCCAGCAACCCGACTTCAACACGGACCCGTATCAAGCGCCCGGCTACTGGAAGAAGAGCCCGGACACCTACAAGCTCGAGGCCTACTCGCTCGACGGCCGCTTCCTGTGGCGGCACGACATGGGATGGTCCATCGAGGCGGGCACGTGGTACGCGCCGTACGTCGTGTATGACTTGGATGGCGACGGCAAAGCGGAGGTCTACTGCAAGGGCGGCGAAGGCGACCCGCGCGAACCGGAAGGCCACGTCAAGACCGGGCCGGAGTGGCTGTACAAGCTGGACGGGCAGACGGGCGAGATCGTCAAGAAGATCCCCTGGATTCCGCGTCTGCCGGAGATCGGCGATTACAACTATTTCTGCCGCAACATGCTCGCCGTCGCCTACCTCGACGGCCACCGGCCGCATTTGCTGATGCAGCGCGGAACCTACCGGGCGATCGTGATCGAGGCCTACGACCCGGACCTGAAACTCGTGTGGCGCTGGAACTCGCACCAAGAGAAAGAAAAGTACGACAGTCAAGGCGCGCATACGATTCGCGTGGCCGACGTCGACGGCGACGGCTGCGACGAGATCATCGTCGGATCGTGCCTGGTGGACCACGACGGCAAGGCCATGTGGACGCTCGGCATCGGCCACCCCGACACCTGCTACGTGGGCAAGATCGATCCCCAGCGGCCGGGCCTGCAAATCTTCTACGGCATTGAGCCGCGTCAGAAAAGCGGCGCGGTGCGGCTGGTCGACGCCCTGACCGGCAAGACGCTGTGGGCGAACACCGAGCCGACAGTTCACGTCCACGCTCAAGGCATGTGCGCCGACATCCTGGTTGAACACCCGGGACAAGAATGCTACGCCGGCGAGGCCAAGGGCGGCGAACAGGCGTGGATGTTCACGGCCCAGGGCAAGCGGATCGGCAGCGAGAACATCGGGTCGCTGGCCCCGTGGACGCTGTGGTGGGACGCCGACCCGCTGAAAGAGATCATCCTCAAAGGCCGGGTGATGAAGTTCCAGGGCGAGACGATTTTCGCTCCGCCGGGAGGCGACCGCCCTCAGATGGTGGCCGACCTGCTGGGCGATTGGCGCGAGGAACTCGTCACCGCCGTCCAGGGCGAACTGCGGATCTACACCACGACGATTCCCGCCACGACGCGCCGCACTTGCCTCATGCAGGACCGGCTGTACCGCTTGTACGTGGCCACCAACTCGATGGGCTACAACACGCCGCCGCAACACTCGAACCCATAGGCAGTCGGCGGGAGCTTGCACGCTCCCGAATCGAGGAAGCCGCGGACGCTCCACTCCGTGACGCGAGGAGCGAAAACGACTCCTGCGGTGGGCGTCCGTGTAGCTGTCGAAAAGGTTGACTCCCCAACGGTTGCGGATTCTGGCGGCTGTGCCTGCCCTCGGCTTCTTCGCCTACGGCGCTGCGGCTGGTGGAGCCGTGACAGACTCTGGAGTCGGCACCGGGCGGTGGCGCTGGACCATCGCGCGGAAGTCACCCAAATTGTTCCGCCAGAAATACCGCTGGCTCAGATCGACCTCCGCGACGGCGACCTGGCCCCAGCGATCGGCTTTCGCGATCGGCTGGCCGGCGTGATCGAAGACGGCCGAGATCATCCAGTTGCTCTTGGCGTCCGTGTACGTGCTGCTGACGACGTAGACGTGGTTCTCGCAAGCGCGCGCTTGAGCCAGCAAGGGGTTGCAGCCCCACACCGGCCAGGCAATGATCTCGGCGCCGCGGTTCGTCAGCTCGCGCGCGACTTCCGGAAAGAAGCCGTCGTAGCAGATCATCATCGCGACCTTGCCCAGGCTCGTCTGGAACACCGGATACGAGTCCCCGGCGGTGACCCCGGCTTCGATTTCGCTGTGCGGCAGGCAGACCTTGCGGTACTTGCCAACGAGCCGGGCGTCCGGCCCCAGCAAGACAGCCGTATTATACACGGCCGCCTGCTCCCGTTCGTACAGGCTCAGGACGATGTGCAACTGGTGCTTCCGGGCAAGTTCCCCGAAGTACTCCGTGGACGGCCCGGGAACGGGTTCGGCAATCTCGTGCGGCTTCTTGCCCGTCCGCACGTAAGGCACGCACTCCCCCAACACCACGAGGTTCGCCTGCTGCTGCGCCGCGTCCGCGATCAACGGGGCGTACTCCTCGCAATTCGCCCGCGGTGATTTGCCGGACGGAGTGTAATGCACGGCGGCCAGACGCACTTTGCGGCTGGGCGGCGGCGGACTCTCCGCGAGCGTGACCTCGCTCCAGGACACGCGGCCAAGCGGCGTCCATTGGAGGTGCAACTCGACCACCGCCTGCGTCGCCTTGGACGGAGCGCGGTAGACACCGGCGACGCTCGTCCAGCCTTGCGGATCGGCAGGATCGTCGAGGGGATGTTCGGGCTCGGCCAGCGGGATCGGCCCCGCCTCGTTCTCTCGGCCTGCAGGCGGCTCCGCGCGGACGGCCTTGCCTGCGGCGTCCTGCCACACGATTCGCACCGGCGCGCATCGTCGCGGCACCGCGACGTTTTCCGTTTTGCGTACCGCCTCGAACCGGTAGAACTTCCCGCCGTCCACAGGGAACGCCTTCTGGAACCAGCCGTGCTGTGCGACGGAATCCCCCGTAACGATGACAAAGGCCCCGTTCCGCTGCGGCCCTCCACGGGCATCGAACGCAAACGAGGGCCGAATCTCCTCGCGTGGGGCGGCCGCTTGCCAACCCGCCGGGAACGGCTCGCCGCGGGGCGCCTCGATGGCCTGCGGCGCCCCGGCGCAAGCCTGAACCACAAGGAAACATAACCCTGCCATCGAAAGAGTCTTGCCGTTTGTCATGAGGGGTCCTTTCAACGCCTAAGTCGAGTCCTGTTCAACTCCGACAACTGCCCCTGACGTGCCAAAGCGAGTTGGCCGCCCGGATGTTCTGCGGATTTCTTGTCACTTCAAGCTTTGCCGCTGTCCCGTCTCGCCTGCCCGGTAAGCCGCGAAAACCGTCTCGAGCGCGCGCAGGCTTTCCCGCGAGCTGAGCGGCGGCGGTTCCCAACCGGCGGCAGCCCGGGCGCAAGCTCGGACGAACGGGGAATACCCGCTCGGCCCTTCGATCGTTTCGACCCGGTGGACGTCTGCTTTCGGCTCGTCCTGGCTGTACCAGGTGAGCGGCGTCCCGCCGTGTTTCTCGAGCTGCAGCCAGCCCCGCGAACCCCAGATCTTGAGGTGCGAATGGTATCCCTGATCCAAATAGTATCCCGACGTCAGGGTTGCCAGACTTCCATTGTCGAACCGGAACGTCAACGCGGCCGAGTCTTCCACGTCCAGCGGCTGACCGCCGACGACCGCGCAAAAACCGCTCACATCCGTGATCCGCGAGCCGGTCAGAAACATCGCCAGATCGATCCAGTGGATGCCCAGCCAGATCAGGTGACCTCCGCCGGCCCGTTCCTTGCGGGCGTACCAGCTGGCGTGATACGCCGGCCGTGTGAGCCGGGTCTGATCGGCGACCATGTGCATTTCGAGGCCGTAGATCCTGCCGATCTTTCCTTCCTGGATCAGCCGCCGCGCTTCCCGGACTTCGGGGTTCAAGCGGTTCGCCAAGGCCAGCATCAAGTGGCGTTGCTTGCTCTCCGCCAGCGCCGTGAGGCGGGCGAAATCCTCGATCCGGACGCACGCCGGCTTCTCCGCCAGCACGTGGCAGCCGGCATTCAGGGCCGCTTCGATGGCCGGCGGAGCCAAGCGGGCCTCCAACGAGACCAGCGCCAGGACGGGCGTTTCCCGGTCGAGCATCGCCTGGCAGCTGTCGTAAGTCGCGGCGAGTTTTTCTCCCAGGCACTTCCGGGCGCCCGAGACGGTCTTGCCACTGGGATCGGTCAGGACGACGGACGCGACCTCTTGCGCCTCCGCCAGCGCCGAGAAATACAGGTCGAGATGGGCGCCCTCGGCGTTGGTGATGACTCCCACCTTGATTGGTTCGTGCGCCGCGCCGGCGCTGCGCGCGGCCGCCCAAACCGCCGCCCCTGCCCCCAATGCCTTCACAAAGTCCCTCCGATTCACCATTCGCCGTACCTCCCTCAACCGAGTCGCAATCTTTGTCGCGTGCCATTTTTGCGATGTCTTCGCAGTTGCGCGTGCTGCAGTCGTCTCCAAGAAAGACAAGGCAACCATGAGCCTAGCAGCGTCCAGGATGAAGGTCAACGGAGCGAAGGAAGTCACGTACGACGGGCCTTCGGACCGGCCCTGGACGGCTTCGGAAAGCCGTCCTACTTTCCAGGGCGATGATGCGGTATCTTCTTGGATTGACGAAACACCTTGCGGATGTTCCGTACTTCAGAAAACCGGCAACCGGAGGCCGTACCATGAGAACGATCGCCTGGATTTTCATTTTCCTCTCGCTGGTGAGCCTTGCCGTGGGACAGGAAAAGTCGTCCCGTGGTGCCGAAGCCCAGCCACAGTTCGACGGCTCGAACACGCTGCCCAACGCCGGCTTTGAACTGGACGAGAACGCGGACGAGCAGCCTGACGCCTGGCGCAGCGGCGACTGGAAGACGGGCAGCAAGGTCGCCTGGGACAAGGAAGTTGCGCACAGCGGCAAGGCCGCCGCCCGCATCGAGTGCGCGACCGGCGAGCAGCGCGGGTCGTTCTCGCTGCGTCCTGCGGTCGGGCCGGGGCCGTGGGTCTTCGAGGCCTGGTACCGTACCGATCGGATGCAGGCCGAAGCCAAGAAAGGCCCCGTCGCGCGGCTCATCGCGGTCGATGACGAGGGAACCCAGCGTGCCGTGCTCCACGCCTACGGCGAACCCGCGGAGGGGCAGTGGCAGAAAGTCGCCCTGTCGTTCGAACTGCCTGCCGGGGCCAAGCACATCCATCTCGAGCTGTTCAACTTCTTCGCCCAGGGAGTCGTGTGGTGGGACGACGTGTCGCTCCGCTTCGACGTGGCCGAGGTGCAACGCCGCGAGGAGCAGCGGCGATTGGAAGCGGAGCACGCCAAACAGGCCGCGGAACAGATCGGCGACGTCGCCGCAACGGTCGATAAACTGCCCGAAGCGGCCGCCAAGCAGAAGCTGAAAAAGGCGGTGCTCAAGTGGGCGATCGAAGACGCCCAGGCGTCGCTCGACGCGGGGCTCGGCACTTCGGCCAGGGACGTCCTGGTTGACGTGCAAACGCATCTGACGAAGGACATCGGCAGCCGCGTCGAGCCGCCCAAGGAGTTACTGCCGCCGGTGACCGACTTTGACAACAATCCCTACGCCCAGGGCGCGCTGGGGCGGGCGCGTTCCGTACTCAGGTCCCGAACGCTGTACAAGAAGGGCGACGAGGGCTACCGTCAGATCGACAACGCCTGGACGTTCAGCAGCCTGGGCAACAACGTCTACGCCGGCGCTTGGGCCTTGTGCTGCCCCGACAGCCCCCACGCGGCCGATCCCGATCTGCTGGTCCGCGTGCTGCGGCTGATGCAGGCCATCTTCCAGAACCACCGCGACGGGGACTTCAACCCAGGGCGGCAGGCGATCTACGGCAGCGACCCCAATATCAACCGTTTCTGCTTCGTGCCCACGTTTGAAGCTTATTTGCTACTCACCGCCACGTACCCGGACGTCGTGCTGCCCAGCAAGCGGACCGAATGGTTGGCCTCGGCCCAGGTCGCCGCCGAATTCCAGATCGAGACCTACGGCGTGCGGGCCAAGAACGAGCCGCCCGAATGTTACTACGCCAACATGGACGTTCACTACATGCTGATGCTGGAACTGGCCGCGCGGATATTCAACTCGCCCCGCTACCATGAAGAGGCCGAACGTTTCCTCAAGCTCACCGCGGACGCCCTGTACCCCGACGGCGCTTTCTCGTACCACGGCTTCCAGAACGAGTGTTTCGTCTACCACCAGATCAACGTCGCCCACCTGGCTCGCTACTGGCAACTCACCCGCAGCGAGTTGGCACGGGACACGGTCGTCAAGAGCCGGCCCTATTATCCCTACAACGTCGAGCCCGGCGGTGTGCCCGAATACTATACCGACTGCTTTTGGAAACACTACTGGAGCGGCGCCTCGCCCATCGGGCCGGAGATCGTGGCCGGACTGACCGGCTGTCCGCAGAACCGCCGCATCGCCAAGGACGAACTCCGCTGGGAACAACCCAACAGCTATTATGCCATCTATGCGGCCACGCTGTACCGGCCGGACATCCAGGACCAGCCGCTGCCGGACAACTTCCTGATCTATGACCGCAATGTCGAGGGCCCGCGCGGCCGCTTCGGACGCTGGAGCTTCGCCGGCATCACGCGGTTCTTCGGCGACGGCCAGCAGGGCAAGGACACGTTCGTCGGCGGCATGGTTGTCGACGAACCGACCCGACGCTACCCGCTGAACGCCGCCCTGCAAGTCGTCACCAACCAATACCGCCTCGAACCCCGCCAGCCCGACGAGGGCAACTGCCGGCGGTGGCGCGAATGCCGCTACCTGTCACAGGACGAACGCAACGCCGTCACGATCGGCCAAGACTTTGCCACGCTCACCACGCGCTACCGCATCCAGAACGTAGCCTGGGGCGGCAAGTCGACGCTCACCGACTGGGCCGGCAACCAGCAGTGGATCCTCACGCCGGGCCGGCTCGTCGGCGTGCTCGAAATCGAGCCCCTCTCCGATCAGCAAGCGTACTCGATCCACGGCCGCATCCGATTCGGACTCGAAAAGCAGATCGAGCGTCAGGACGCCGCGTGCTTCCAATACGGCGCGCTGGTCTGCCGCCTGCACGAACACAACTATGCGGACGTGATCACGGAGAACTCCGAGACGTTCTACCTCGACAAGCCCGACAAGTTCCGCAGCACGGAAATCGTGCTGCGCGACAAGGCCAGCCTTGAGACCGACGAACAGAAACCGCTCACTTACGCCCAGGGCACGCGGCAGTTCTTCACGGTCGAGGTGCTGCCGGAGTGGAGCCAGCCGGCGGACAGCGTGCGGCGGATCGCCACGCCCGAGGGACTCCGTGGGCTGGAGGTCCGTGCCGACGGCCGATGGCTCCTGCTGGTCCACAACGCCACCGACGCGGCCGTCCCGTTCGAGACGTCACTGCCGTGGGCCGAGGGCCCGTTGTCGCTGCACACCAGCGGCAGCCACACCCCCGCGCCCCAGCCGTTCCAGGCGGCCGATGGCAAGGTCCACCTCGACATCCCCGCCCACGGGCACATCGTGCTGGACAAGGCTCCGTGAATCGCCCCGCAGGCGGGAAGACACCGTTTTCAACTCCTCGTCCAGCGGGTCGATTCGCTTCGGGGCCCGGTCGTTACGCATCCGTCCCCGCATCGCTCGAGAAAGTAGCCATCACACTCCGTGTGATGATCAGCAATACGACGCTTACGGGGAAGACGATCCACCAGCCGGATTGACTCGTCCCTTCGGCTGGCTCTGTGCGGAACCGACCGGGGCTTCAGGCGTCCAGGAGGCCGTTGTCACCCACCACTGGTGCATGTTCGTTTTGGCCCCGGAATAACTGACATCGGCGTGGATCAGAAGCCTTTCTGGTCGCGCGGGATCGTATTTGCCGATGATCTCGTTGTCGGAATAGCAATCGCCTCCGCCCGGAGTCTGTAGTCTGCTCATCAGCACCATGCCCTCGTCCCAATGGATACCATCCCGCGACGAGTAGAGCACGAAATTGCCCGGGCCAGGATCGTCGCCGACCAGATCCCGCTGATGGCTGCCGCTTCGCCCCTGCATGAAGTACAAGTCGCCCAGTTTTCCGGAAAGCTGCATGTTGCGGATTCCCTTGGCAAAGTGCGTCGTCCGCATCTCCGACCAGGTCCGCCCGCCATCCCTGCTGATCACGTAGGGAATGTTCTGTTCGGCCGTCTTGTCCTCTCTTTTCAGATGAGCGTTGTACGTATAGACGATGATCTCGCCGCCATCGAGCGCGCCGGCGGCCCAGTAATAGCTCGCGTGGTCGAAGGGCAGCACGCTCCGCCGGCGGAACGATTGCCCATTGTCGTCGGAAACCCACAGGGTCTGCGGCCCCCCCGGGCTCATGTCTGACGGTCCGCCTCGGAAGACAATGAAGATCTCCCCGTCATGCACGAACGACGTGTTCATCGTGTAAGCAATATCATCGACCGTCGCCGATTCATCAAACGCGCGCGGCCCCTTCCAGGTGTGCCCGTGGTCATCGCTGAGAAAATAGACCGGCGGCCGCTGTTTCTCCCATTTCTCGTTCGCGTAATGGATCACGGTCGCAACCAGAGTTCCGTTGGGCGAAGTGACGGCCGAGTACACCAGGGCTGAGCCCACCTCGTTGCCATCCCACATCCGCTTGGAATAATCGAACACCACGGGGGCGCTCCAGCTCAGGCCGCCATCGCTCGAACGCCGGTATTCCGACCATCCCGCCGAGCCGTGCCCGTTCAAATTATCGCCCCCCGTACCGGTCACGCTGTAGAAAGCGACAATGTCCCCGTTGCGACATTCGGCAATCGAGTTGTTGCCGTGTCCGGACCGGTCATCCGGTTGCCGGTCCACGAAAATCACTCCGGTGTTGGGGATGTCCGAGGGATAAACGAAAAACGGTTTTCCCTCAGCCGCCCGGGTCCGGTTTCTCGCGGATCGAGCGTCCTCGAACCCCAGCACGACCACCCATTTCCCAAACCGATAGGACTCGCCGGAGGCAGCCTGCTTTTCGTAGACCAGCACCCGGTCAATCGCGTTGCTCCCGAACAACTGGAAGGGAGCCTCCTCGGTGCGGCCAAATCCTCGCTTTTCGAGTTCCTCGACCTGAGAGGCGGCACCGGGAATGGACACAGGGGTCAGCACGATCAGACGGCCGCCTTGCACCACGTCGAACTGGGTGGAATCAATCGCACTTCTCAAGAACTTCTTCCCTGCCAGCCCTGCCGGGCATTCCGCCAGTCGGTGGCCTCGATCGGTGAACAACACGGCGCCCGACCGGAACCACATCACTTCCGATTCCGGTTCCCCGCGGACTTCGATCACCGCACCATCCGCAGCCTGCGCGTCGCACGCGACCATCGTTCCCATTGCCAGAAGCACGAAAAATACGCTCGTCCCGTAGATCCCTCGTCTGCTCATCTTGCGTTCTCCTTGGAAATGCCGGAGGACCGCTTGGCAGAGCGTCTTCCGCCGTGCCTCGGCCCGTTGGTGGAGGAGCTAATTGTAGCCGAAGGCAAAGCCGCACGCCATTTCCGTCCTGGCAAGGACCCTGTCCTCCGGAGTTCGGCCCTCCCAGGTCCCGGCCCGGATCGTGCCGCCGTGAGGGCCAGTCACAACCCAAGGATGACCTTCTTCCCGCTTGTCTCGTTGCCCCAACCGTCCTATGCTGATTGGTATGAAGCCGATCACCACCAGTGTTTTCACATTCGAAAAATTCGTCGAGGGCGGATTCGTCTACGTCGACAAGACCGCCCGGCTGTACGACCTGGTCAGGCCGCCCTACGGCGTATATTTCCTGTCGCGCCCGCGGCGTTTCGGCAAGTCGCTGACGATCTCGACCCTGGAGGCCATCTTCGAGGGACGGCGGGAGTTGTTCCAGGGCTTGGCCATCGAGGCAAGCGATTACGACTGGAAACCGTACCCGGTCATCCGCATCGATCTGGGCGACAAGCAGGCGCGTACGCCTGAAGAACTGAAGATAGCCTTAGCGTACGCCGTCGGACAGAACGCCGAACGGCATTCCATTCGGCTGGAGCAGACCGCGTGCAATCTGATGTTCAACGAGTTGGTCACGGCACTTGGCCGCCACGAAAAGGTGGTCATCCTGATCGACGAGTACGACAAGCCGATCTTGGGCAACATCGAGAACCCGGCCGTCGGCGAGATCCTGCGGGTCTTGAAAGCCTTCTACTCGGTTGTGAAGACGTGCGACGCGCAGATCCGCTTCGCCTTGCTGACCGGCGTGAGCAAGTTCAGCCGCGTTTCGGTGTTCTCCGACCTGAACAACCTGGTCGACCTGACCATGGATGCCCGGTACGCCGACATGCTGGGCTATACACAAGAAGAACTCGAGCGGAACTTCGCCCCGCATATCGAGCACGTGGCCGCCCAGCGGGGCTGCACGCCCGGCGAGGTGCTCGACCAGATGCGCCAGTGGTACAACGGCTACCGGTTCTCAAAGGCGGAAACCTGCGTGTACAACCCGGTTTCGGTGGGCCGATTTCTCGACACGGGCGAGCTTTCCAACTACTGGTTCGAGACGGGCACGCCCAGCTTCTTGATCAGATTGCTGAAGTCGGGACGGCTGAGCATCCCGGAGATCTCGCACGAGCCATTGGACGAGTTGGCCTTTTCGGCCTACGAGGTCGAGCGGGTTTCGGCGCTGCCGCTTCTGTTCCAGACCGGCTACCTGACCATCCGCGAGGTGATTCCCACCTCGCGCCAGCCGCTCTACCGGCTCGACTACCCGAATATGGAGGTCCGCGAGGCGTTCAGCCAGTATCTGGTCGAGTCGTACACGAACGTCGAGAAGAGCATCATCCCCGCCTACCTGCGCCGCTTGCTCGCGGCCTTGGAGTCGGGCGACGTGGACCGAGCGATGCAGACGCTGCGCATCTTTTTCGCCGACATCCCGTACGACATCCAGTTGAACAACGAGAAATACTACCAGACCATTTTCTTCGTCCTGCTGCGGCTGCTAGCGCTGGACGTCGACTGCGAAGTGCGTACGGAAGCGGGCCGGATCGACGCGGTGGTGAAGACGGGCGCACGGATTTTCGTGTTCGAATTCAAGCTGCACGGGACCGCCGAAGAAGCACTCCAGCAAATCCACCAGCGCCGCTACCACGAGAAATACGCCGCGGACGGCCGCCAAGTCCTGCTGGTCGGCGCCGCGTTCGACCCCGAAACCCGCAACCTCGAACGCTGGCTGGTCGAGGGCGTATAGACGCGGGCACCCCGCCGCGGAAGTGGCCGGATCGCGAGCCGGGCTCGGGAAAGGCCGCCAGTAGATTCGCACAGGAAACCACGGCTCATGCGCGCCCACGAAGTCAGACAGGTCGTCCGCTCCGTATTCTCCGATTGGTGCCGCGCTCATGGTTTCCGGCGCAGCCAAGGCCATGATCTCGGCTGGTATCACCCGGTCGAGGAACACTTCTTCGCTCATCAAGTTTCGGACGGGGCTGCTCTGGAGCGAGCCTTGGGGTGGAGGCATCCAGTGTTCGGTGAGCGTCCGTGACCAGATTCAGCGCCCTCTTGGGGCCTTTCAGCTTATGGTCTGGCGTCCGGTTGTCTCGCTGATCAACGACGCCGACCGATCCATCGCTGCCAAGACCGAAACACCGTTTGCGAGCGGTCAGGGGGCGAGGGGGAAGGGGCGATTACGGCCGCTCACCTCCCCCTCGCCCCCTCGTTTCGCTAGGCTTTCCCGGCTATGCTCATGTCTGTGGTCGGGAATCAAATTTCCTATCACTCATGCAGCACTTAGAACGTCGGATCAGGCATCCTTCCTGCGGGGTTCGAGGAGCGCGTCGTTGCGGACGGCCGTTTCGGCGCAAGGGTTCTTTAGCTCTCCGGGCACCGGGATTCCCACCTTGCCGACCGTCGTCGTGCGGGAATCGCCGCGGAGGATGCTTTCCGAGGCCAGTCGCCGTTCGGCCAACGCCGCACGTTGGGCCAGGACGCCGTCGAAATCGAAGTCGATTGGCTTTCGCCGGGCCAGCGGCGCCAGGATTTCGCGGACCTCGTCCGCGGTCTGGAAGCGGTGTTCAGGGTGCTTCGTCATCATCTTCTGGATGATCTTCGCGACCCGTTCCGGGACCTTGGGATTCAGTTCCCGGACAGGGCGTGCACGGCGGTTGCGATGGCCGTCCAGTTTTTCGGTATTGCTCTTGGCTGGGAAAGGAACGTGGCCGGTTACCAGAAAATAGAAAGTGCAGCCCAAGCTGTAGATGTCAGCTCGGCAGTCCACGTTCAAGCTGTCGATCGACTGCTCCGGCGCGATGTAATCCGCCGTGCCCAGGCAGTTCTGGCCCAGAATGGTAGCCAGCGAGTATTCGGCCTCACTGCCTCCGATCATCGCCAGCCCGAAATCCAGCAGCTTGACCGCTCCGTCGGTGCGGATCAACAAGTTCTCCGGCTTCACGTCGCGATGCACCAAACCCATCTGGTGCGCGTAGTGCAGACCCGTGGCGGCCTGACAGATCACATCGCACGATTGGCGCCAGTACAGCGTGCGGCGGCGGATTTCCAGCAGTTCGCGCAGACTGACGCCCTTGACCAGTTCCATGACCATGTAGTGGATGACGCCGTAGATGTCCTCGGTGCGGCGGATGGCCCTGGTCCGGAGGATGTTGGGATGGCTCAGTTTCAGCCCCGCCTCGGCCTCCAGTTGGAAGCGGGTCAAACGGCCCTTGTCGAAGCGAAACCGGTCGGCCAGGACCTTGATCGCCACCTCCCAGTCGGTCTGTAGTTCCTCCGCGCGGTACAGGTATCCCATGCCGCCGCAGCCCAGGATTTCGAGAATCTTGTAGTCGTCGATGAACAGGCCGCGACGCCGGCCCTCCAGCAGCCGATTGGCTTGATAGCGAGTCAACACCCGTTGGGTGACCAGCGCGCCGGCGGCCTGCTCCGCGGTGGTCGCCTCCACCTTCCGCACTTGCTTCAACGCAGCGGCAAACTGAGCATCGTTGAGCAAGCGGCTCTTCTGCAGCAGGGTCAGAAAACTGTCCAGCGCCAGGGCGGCTGCCATGCGAAGTTCCTTTCTGGTGGCCCGAACTTCACGGAACCTGCCGGAGGATGCGACGATTCGACGAACCGTGGGACCGCGGCTACTTGGGGCGCAATACCAGGAAGGTTACGCCAAACAGCAACAACAGGGCCACGCTGAGACCTGCACCGACCGCAAACACGCCGATCGCATCGGCTCCGTGAGCCGCCGACCCAGCCTCGGCGTGCGCCACGGCGGGCGGCGGTGCCGGTGTCTCGTCCGCTTCGGTCGCCGACGGCTCGGTCGCCGGCCTCGGCGCCTCCTTCGGTTTTTCGGCGGCCTGCTCCTTGGTTTGCCCAGGTTGCTCTGGGGGTTGCTGCTGGGCGGCATCCGGCTTCGCGGACTTGGCCGCCAACTTGCCGTCCTGTTTGGGAGCGGCCTTTTGCCCGGCGGCTTGGGGCTGGTCTTGGGGGGCCTCAGCAGCAGCCGGCTGGGTCGTCTCCGAGGACTCGCCGCCGGCGTCGGCCGGCGCTTCCGCCACCTCCTCTCCGCCGGGGATCATCAGCTGCGGAAACAGCTGCGCCGCTCCCAACTGCGCCTCGTTGCCCTCCTCGGCGCCGAAGTCGGATGCCAGTTTGTCGGCAACCGACCACCAGTCTGTCGCAAACAGCAGATCCATGCCCGGATTCTGGTCTTTGACGGTACAGGAACAAGCGCCCGTCAGGAAGTACACGCATTCCAATAAATTGTCCCGCGTGATGCCTTTGCCGACGAACGGCGGCAGGGCCCGCCCGCGGCCAAACACGGCGAAGACCATCGGTTGGGCGGCGAACTCCTCGCTCGTCAAGTCGCTCTCCAACGACAGCAGCGAATCCACCACCCATTTCTCCGCGGCGTCGGTCCGCGCGACCTTGACCAGTCCCATTTCCAAACGAGGGCCGGCGGGGTCCTGGCCGTCTTCCGGCGTCTCGGACATTACCGGCGGCAGGTACAACTCGACCTTGCCAGCCGCCAAGTCCGCGATCAGCGTCTTGGCCTCCTTTTCCGCGGCGGCGTTGGCCGCCTCGTCGCTGCCGGTCAGAAGAATCATCACGCCGACCTTGCCCTCGCCCAATTGCTTGACGATTTCGGTTCGAAGACGACTTTCCAACATCGCTTTCAAGAATGCCTCGTCCAAGGCCCCTTGGTACAGCTTGTGTCCGTGCGGCGTGACGACCATGTAGGTGGGAAGTTGCCGTTCTTTTTGGTCCTGCCAGGCCTTTCTGACATCAGGCGGGATTCTCTTCAGCTCCGGATCGTCGCTCACCGAGACGGGCACGAAGAAGAGATTCGCAGGCTTCTCCTCGGATCGCGACGCCGCCTCGATCAGCTTCTGAACCTGCGCCGCTTGTTGGTCCATCGGCTTGTCGTGGAACAAGTACACCTCATACGGCGCCGGCTCCCAGCGGTACATCGCGTAGCGGTAGACCGGCGTGTCGCAGGCCCACGCGAGACCGGCCGCAAGTCCGGTCAGCACGGCGGTTATGACGACAAGACGACATGAAGAGCGCTTGGTACGCTGGAAATGGGGCACGCACATCGATCTCACCTCGTGTGACGGGAATCAGAACCGGTTGTCGGCTTTCCATTACCATAGCAGTCGGACGGCGATTCGGCAATTCGCCTGCCGGAGGGACCGTGCTGCTGGTGCGTCCACGCGAGAGAATCGGCAGCGTTCGAGAAATGACGGGGCAGTGTTTCTTGGCGATCATCACACGGAGTGTGATGGCTACTTTGACGGGGCGACCGTTATTCCTTGAACGCTGCTTAACTGCGTTTCGCCGGGATCGCGAAATCGCCCCTGGGATCGCGCAAGTAACTGTGGATGTGGCTGGCTGCGTTTCCGGCAGAATCGCTCTGGATGTTGACGAATTCGATCAAGAACGTGGGACCTTGGATGCGGTAGTAGTGGCCGATGCCGGGCCGATCGGCGCCCGCCCAGGCGAAGTACACCTTGTCGTAATCGGCTTCGTCGATCGCGCGCAGGCGAGCCGAGGCCAGATCGGTTGGCAGGTTGCCCACGTACACGGCGATCAACTTCTTGAGCAGCCCCTGCTGCGTCTCGTTCATTCCCGTCGACGAGAGTCCTTCCGGTTCGTAAGCCGGCGGTTGTGCCTCACCCGCCCCGCGGACGTCGCGTGGCGCCTTGGCGTCCAGGATCGCCATCTTCCGCTGCTGCGCATCCAGCGACTCGATCAACTGGAACGCAAGCAGTTCCTCGTCGGCCAGCGTGCGAATGCCGGGGGGCACGTTACCGGGCATGCCTTCGCGGACCACGTGGGGATTGGCGGCAAAGAACATCGGTGTCGAGGCGATCACGACGCCGCTGTCGACCAGGAAGTTCAGGGACAGATGGTGCCCCTCGATGCTCAATCCCCAGCGGCTCACTTCGCTGGGCTCGCCGAACAGGGTAAAGTAATAGCGCTCGGGATCGCGGATGGCCCCGCCCTGGCGGCTTTTCTCCAGTTCGCGAATCGTCGCCTCCAGGGCCATGACCTTAGTGGCTTTCTCGTAACCGGCCGGGCTGAGCACGCTCCGCAGCAAAGCCAAAGCGGCTTGCCGTTGGCCGTCGGTCATGTCTTTCAGCTGCAGGCCCTTCCGCTGGGCCTTGGGGATGACATGCCAATCGACGCGTTGCGGCGAATCCAGCGGCAGCACGGCGATCGACTTCTGTTCCGCCGACAACGTGGCCAGGAAGGCTTTCGCGCTCTGGGTCGCGCCAACGCCCGTCGCCGTCTCCTGCAGAAAAGACCAGCCGGTTGCGACTGATAGCATTGCTGCCACGGCGACGAGGTAGGTCAAGTTGTGTCTCATCGTGGTTGCCTCTCCTGAAGGTGCGTTTTTGCCCGGAGGGTAGAGCATAACGAAACGTACCCGTTGGTGGCTACGGGGAGTGCCCAAGATTACGAGCCCGATAGCGAAAAATCCGGAAACTCGCTAGGACACGAGCGAGATCGTCAGGCCCGTCGATTCGAGAAAAGGGAACGCGTCTATGGAGAACATCCGCGTTGTAGTGGCACGCCGGGGCGAAGCCGTCGGCCTCCGAGCACGTGTGCAGG
Source organism: uncultured Pirellulaceae bacterium (assembly GCA_964409865.1). Classification (GTDB taxonomy): domain Bacteria; phylum Planctomycetota; class Planctomycetia; order Pirellulales; family Pirellulaceae; genus Anammoximicrobium. Next base: position 812 of record CAYPGE010000065.1, on the reverse strand, counting down.
GTTGGGTTCGGACTCGCCGTGATTCGAAGGCCGGTTTCAGCTTCGTGGAGATGAACGACGGTTCATGCCTGTCCAACCTGCTGGTCATCGCAGACGCCAACTTGCTCAATTACGAGTCGGAGATCAAGCGGCTGGGTCCCGGATGCAGCGTCGCGCGCTCGGCCCAGGCTCCCGACCTCGCCGAAACCACCGACCGGACATCTCCTCGGTACTTCAAAACTCCTCCTCGCTAAGGGTGAACTGGGCGAAACACTCATCCAGTTCGCACTCGTAACGCTGCAGCCGGCTGCAACGCGGAACGCGCGCCTGCGCCGCCTCGGCGCTCGACCCAAGCGACGCCACAGCCAACGCTTCGCCGTCCCTGGATTCCAGCAACGCCGAACTTCGCTGCTCGCTGCCGTCCCACCCCAACTCCGCGAACACCTCGTCCGCGCGCAAGGCGGGAGAAAGGATGAAGGGTGAAGGAGGAGGGAGGAAGGATGCGGGATGCGAGATCGGGGATGCGAGAGCCGAAATACGGGACGAAGACGCCGACAACAGCGGCGCCATCAGGCCGGAATCCGTGTGCTCGTATCCCAGCAAGTGCCCGATCTCGTGCAGCAACGTGTGCATCAGGTCCAGGCCGGGCGCCGGTGATCGGTCAGCGGTGATCGGTAATCGGTCACCGATCTCCGACCACGGACTACCGATCACGGATAACCGGTCACCGATCACGGATAACCGGTCACCGATCACCGATAACCGGTCACCGGTTACGGATGACCGATCACCGATCACCGACCACCCCCAGCCCGCGGCGTCGTCGTCGATGC
>CAYPGE010000064.1:0-27639 GCA_964409865.1 uncultured Pirellulaceae bacterium | reverse complement strand
ATTCGACCCGTTCTCGGTGGAGGCGGAGCAGACGCTGAACGAGGTCGAGCGAAAGCTGCACGAGATTCAGGCGGCCCGCGATTCGACCTGGCAGGCTGCGACGTTTGTATTCTCCGGCACCCCCGCCGATCTGCGCGATTTGAAACGGGTCACGATGTCCGACAATCGGCGAATCCAGGTACTGGTGGTGCTGGCGGTACTGGGCGTGCTGTTGGTGATCCTGCGCCGGCCGGTGGTCTGCCTGTACATGATTGTCACGGTGGTGTTCAGCTATTACGTGACGATGGGCGTGAGCCATTGGGTCTTCGCCTGGCTGGACGCCGAGCACTTCCTCGGCCTCGACTGGAGAGTGCCCCTGTACCTGTTCGTGATCCTGGTGGCCATCGGTGAGGACTACAACATTTACCTGGTGACGCGGGTGTACGAGGAGCAGGCGCGGTTGGGGCCGCTGCCGGGCTTGCGGCAGGCCGTGATCTGCACGGGGGGAATCATTACCAGTTGCGGCGTGATCATGGCCGGCTCGTTCGTCTCGATGACCAGCGGCGTGTGGGGTCCCGCCGTCTCGGCCTGGGTCCCGGCTGCCGGCCTGCTGCTGGGCGGCGGAGAGAGCGCGCTGGCCCTGGTGGTGCAGTTGGGGTTCGCACTGTCTTTCGGCGTGCTGCTGGACACGTTCGTGGTGAGGACGGTGCTGCTGCCCGCATTCCTGGTGCTGCTGCACCGCTGGAGCGAAAGGCGTTCGCGGCCGCAGCCGCCGCAGCTGTCGGGGCCGCCGGCACCCCATCGGAAGTCCGTGAGCGAGTCCGCGGCGGAAGCGATCCGCAAGTGAACGTTGGGCTCGCAAAGCGGAAGCCGACCTCGAAGGCGCAAACGATCTTGCCCGCGCCGCACGACCGTGCCATGACTTGGGATGAACGGACGGGAAGCATCGCATCCGCGCCGAGTTCTTCTTGCCGACGTCTTTATTTCCCCGCCTGGAAACCCCCATCGCGCCCTGTGGCCGGCCCATCGCTGGCCGCATAGCCGTACCGCTGCATGTACGGCAGCCAACGCCGGGTGACGGCGGCATGTTGTTCCGCTGTCAGCGTGTAACGGCTGGGGCGGTAATCGCCGCGCTGCCCGAAGTAGGCTTCGACCGCCGCAGCCAACGCACCGAAGTCGCCCAGGTCCAGGTGCTCGTAGACGTGCCGCATCTGCCCGACCGGATCCCGGACCAGGTCTTCGTAGCGGAGATCGCAAATCCGCCCGGGTTCGACGCGGCCGCGCGTGGCCTCGAATCGCTCGTACATGCGGCAGAACGTCGAAAGCACGCGCTCGTCCAGCCCCTCATAATTCGGCTGCTGATAGCTTTGCGCGGCAAACAACGACTTCCAAAGCTTGATAGTGGACGGGAACACCGTGTAGGGGTCGCGCACGATGTGAACGTAGCGGGCCCGAGGAAAAAGTTCCTCCAGGACCGGCAGACGGAACGTGTGGGTCGGCGACTTCAGCACCAGCCGGCCGGGCTGTTTCCAAATCAGACGGCGAAAGAAGTCCGTCAGCGTCCGTTGCCAGCCGGCGAGTTCTGCAGGACTCAATGCTTCCAGCGAGCAGTAGGCGCCGAATTGGGGCGGCTCGTTGGGAAACGCGATGCTCAGGTACGGGCTGGGCGCGCCCAGCGCCAGCAGTGCGAATTCGTCCTCTTGCGGCAGGTCCCAAGCGACGGGCATGCTGTCCGCGATGCGGTTCCGCGGCAGCAGGAACCGGATGCAGGGTTTCAGCCAACGCTCGCTGATCAGGAAATGGCGGGGCACGAAGCACTCGTAGTTGGTCGGGCACCGATGACGCGGATCCAAGGCCAGCAGTTCGTGCAGCAGCGTGGTGCCCGTCCGCCAGTGGCCGATCACAAACAACGGATCGTCGTCCAACGCGACTCGCCCCACGGATCGGCCCAGCAACAGGTCCTGGAGGGTCCCCAAGGCGGAATTGAACAGCCCGCAACTGAGGTCGCACGCGCAGGCCGGCAGGGACACCAGGGGCAAGCGGAACCGATGGCCGGCCAGCAGTCGCCACAGCACGAGAGACCCGCACCCCATCCAGACCACGCCTGTTTTCCATGAGACGGGCGGGACGCCTTCTTGGGTCGGTCGAGGCTGATTCATGACGCTTTTCCGTCGAAACAATTTTCCCAGACGTTTTTAACGTTATCCCGAGTCCGGGAGAAAGCCGCAACCGGGGGGTCGCGACCCTTGTGTCCAGTCGTAACGGCAGCGATAATCTGCAAATGGTGAATTGGTCGGCCGGTCGAGCGACGGCCGACAATCATGGGAGAGGACACGAGATGCACAGCGAGATGAACGTCGTCACCGATCAGCAAATCCAGACCCCTTCGGCCGCCCCGCGGACCGCGGAACGCAGGGTGGCGGCCGCTGCGACAGACCGCAGCGCCGTCCAGCGATTGACGGCCCACCTGAGCCGCGATCGGATCGTCCGCCTGGCGTTGCTGTTTCTGGACAACATGCCGGACGTGCATCTCAAGGACCTCCACGTCGACATGATGGACGACGACCGGCGGATGCGGATTGCCGGTCGCGAATTGACCAATTTCGGGTCCGACAGCTTCCTGGGACTGGACCGACATCCGGCGGTCCAGGAGGCCTTGGTGGAAGCCACTGGCCGCTGGGGCACGCACAACGGCGCCTCGCGGGCCTTTTGCAGCGTGAGCCTGTGCGAGGAAGCCGAGTACCGGCTGGCCCGCTGGCTGGGCGTCGAGGACACGCTGATCTTCCCCACCGTCACGCTGGCCAACGTCGGCTTGATCCCGGCGATCGTGGCCAAAGGCGACCTGTTGGTGGTCGATCGCCAATCGCACGACACGATCCACCAGGCGGCCAAAATTGCCGCGGCCGACGGCGCGGAACTGCAGGAGGTCCATCCGCTGTGCGCGGAATCTCTGGAACGCATCCTGGAGAAATCGTCGGCCAAGAACCGGGTGGTGGCGGTCGACGGGGTGTACAGCATGACGGGCAGGATCCCGCCGTTGAAACAGATCGACGACGTGACGCGGCGTTATGGGGGCGTGCTGTACGTGGACGATGCCCACGGCACGGCGGTGGTCGGCCCCGGCGGCCGCGGCGCGGCCTACCTGAGTCTGGGCGGATTGGACCAGGTGTTGATGGTCGGCTCGCTGTCCAAAGCGTTTTCCTGCATGGGCGCGTTTGTCACCTGCAATTCGAGACTCAAACGGGTGCTGAAACTGCGCTCCAGCACCTTTATCTTCGGCGGGCCGGTGCCGCCGCCTTACCTGGCCGCCGTCTGCGCCGTGTGCGACATCCTGGAATCGCCGGAGTACGATCGGCTGTTGGAGCGGTTGCAGGGCCATGTGCGGCGGCTGACTGCCGGAGTTCGCGCACTGGGCCTGACGGTCCTGGGCGGCGACGCGCCCATCGTGTCGGTGGTGATCGGCGATATCGAGCAGACGCTGCAGGCCGGCAAGTGGCTCTTCGATCGCGGCTACTACGTGCAATCGGCCACCTACCCGGCCGTGCCCCTGAACGCCGGTCTGCTGCGGATCCTGGTGAATGCCAACCATTCGGATGAAGCCCTCGAGGGCTTGCTGGCGGCCCTCGCTGAAATGAAGGACCACTTCCATCTGGGACGCCAGACCGTGTCGAACCGGGAATTGCAGGAGATGCGCGAAGGTGGTTTGACCAAGTAGCAGGCAAACTCCGTGTGCCTTCCGCCAAGGTACAAGGTGTGTCTGCTGCTTCAGGCGAACGGAAAGGGGCGGGAGTCGTTTTCAGCCCCGGCTGCCGGCGGACGGCACACGGAGCGTGCCTGCTACTTGAGGAGGCCCGTCATGGCTTGGATCTGCTTGTTGGTTGCCGCCCTGTTCGAGATCGCTTGGGCCGTCGGCATGAAATACTCGTACGGCTTCACGCGTCTCTGGCCCACCGTGTACACCTTTGCCGCCAGCCTCGTCAGCTTTGTCCTCCTGGCCCAAGCCGTCAAGACCTTGCCCGTAGGCACCAGTTACGCCGTCTGGACCGGCATCGGCGCCGCCGGGACCGCCGCGATGGGGATTCTCTGGTTTGGCGAGTCGGCCAGCCCTGCACGGCTGATCTGCATCGCCTTGATCGTGGCCGGCGTCGTCGGCTTGAAGCTGAATTCTCCCGGGCCGTAGGAAGGATGCGAGATACGAGATACGGGATGTAAGGGTGTTTCCTCGTCTTCGTTCCCGGACGACGCCGGGGAACGCACTGTCTTGCCGGCCGGCCCCGCCTTCGTCCTTCATCCTTCATCCTTCGTCCTTCATCCTTCACCCCTGCCCCGTCTCTTCCATCTCCGGATAGCGGCTCAGGATGCGAGCGGCCAGTCGCGGCGGCAGCAGGCGAGCCAGTCGCACTTCTAGTGCCGTCCACCAGGGAAACCAGTATTCGGCGCGGCCTCGTTCGATCGCCCAGGCGATGCGCCACGCGGCCTCGTCGGCCGAGACCAGGCCGCGGAGCGTCGCCCGTTCCTCGTCCGTGATCATCGGCGTATCGACGTAGCCCGGGCAGACGGCGGTCACCCGGATGCCCGTTCGCCACAGATCGGCGCGCAGGCTCTGCAGCAGCGTCACAACGCCCTGCTTGCTGGCGCAGTAGGCCGCGGCGCCCGGCAAGCCGATCATGCCGCCCACACTGGCCACGGCCGCCAAGTGCCCGCGCTGGCGTTGGACCATGCCGGGCAACACGGCGCCCAGCGCATAAACCACGCCCAACAGATTCGTCGTCAGCACCAACTCGGCGCGCTGCACGTCAAACTCACGCGCCGGCGTCTTGCGATACACGCCGGCGTTGGCGATCAGCACGTCGCAAGGGCCCAGTTCCGCCTCCAGCGCCCCCACGGCCTGAAAGACTTGCTCCCGCACCGTGACATCGGCGGCCGCCAACGCAGCACGCCCGCCGCGGGACGCGATCGCCGCGGCCAGTTCCTGCAAGTGAATTTCGCGGCGGGCGACGAGGCCTACGCGGGCCCTGCACGCGGCCAATCCTTCCGCCAAGGCTCGCCCGATGCCGCTGGACGCTCCCGTGATGATCACGCACTTGTCCCGCCAGAACGCCGCCGAGAGCTTCACCGAACGCCTCCTTCCCGCGGCCGTTTTGGAGTGCGGGGCCTTGTCGCCGCTCTGGCTGAACGTCCGCAGCGCTGCCGACCAAAACGACAGGAAAACTGGAGCCCTGACTGCCCGCCCCGACGGTACGTCGAGTCCCAAGCGGCGACAAGGCGCCGCACTCCAAAATGTCACCCCCGTCGCCTACTCTTGCGTTGCGAACGCCAGCACCTTTCCGTTCTCCAGACTGACATAGATCCGCCGCTGATAATCGATGGCCGTGCCGCCCTTGACGACCGGTCCCGGCAACTCCTGCAGCCAGACGTCGGCGCCGGTGTCCAGTTGCACGGCGGCCAGGAACGACGAACCGCCGGCGGCGTCGCCGGTGTGTCCGGCCGCCAGCAGTCGGTCAGGCCCGACGATGAAGCTGTTGAAACGCCGTGGAGCCTGTTGTTGCCACACCGTCTCTAACTTCTGGCCGCGGCGCCACTGCAGGCCCCAGCGGGAAAGCGGTTTGGCGGGCCGCTGGGCACCGGGCGCCGGCGGCGGCAGCAACATCAGATTGCTCTGCCAACTGCCTTCATACGAACAGTCGTAACACAGCGATCGGCCGTTGCTCAGCGTGCTGTCCAGCGACGTGTACCTGCCGTAGTCGGGGTAATAGGCGTAGAACGCCGTGTGGAACATGGAGGCCGGCTGGTTGACGGGCTCATTCAGGCACTTGCCCGTAGCCAGGTCGTAGCGGGCCTCCTCGTGAACGCCGCCGCCGAGGAAACGCAGTTCGTTGCCGCGCAGGTACAGCTCGCCCTGCAAGCTCACGCCGTGGTCGACTTCTTCGGACGTCGTGCCGGACGTGTCATTGTACCATTTCACTCGGCCCGTGGCCGCATCCAAGGCATAGACGTGCGTCCCGTCGAAGTGCGAGATGCCGGCCGCCGCGTAGACCACGCCGTCGCGGACCAGTACGCCGCCGGCGACCGGCCAGGCGGACATCAGCTCTCCGTACACGGGAATCCAGCGGTCCACAGGCGCCGCGCGAAACGTCCACAACGGACGGCCGGTCGCGGCCTCGAAGGCGTACACCCGGCCGTCCGCCGAGCCGACGAACAAGCGTCCGTTTTCCATCGCCGGAGGCAGGTAGATGGCGCCTCCCGTGTAGGCTTCCCATTTCAGTTGACCGCCGGCGGCGTCGACCGCTCGCAGCACGCCGTTGCGATCGCCAAAGAAGACCATCCCGCCGGCCGCAATCGGGGCCGTGGGAAAGCCGTTTGCGGGGACGGAGAAGGACCACCGCCGGGACACGCGAGGCGGAATCGTCACCGTCGTCTTGGCCGACCGCTCGTTGTCGCCTTGATAAGTCAGCCAATCACCGGCTTGGACGGCAAACGGCTGGACGGGCCGCGGATCGGCCGCTTTTTCCAGGCGCGATGGGTCGAGTCCGGGCCGAAAGTTGAAATCACCGGCCGGAGTCAGGCAGACGTGTCCGTACAGCGACAGTTGGCAGCCGCACATCCACGGGCCCCAATACAGATGGCCATCGGAGATGATCACGCCGTCCTGGCAGGGCGGCCGCATGGGGGCCATGTGGTGCGTCTGGTTCGTCGCGGTCGCAAACCGGATCGTGCCTTCATTCGCCCGGTAAAAGATGCTGTCCACGCTGCCGGTGGCGCGGGTGCAGGCTCGCCGCTTCGGCAGCTCGGCCAGCACGTCGCCGGTGTCGTAGGCGAACTTGAAGCCCGTCTCCGGCACCCCGCCGGATCCGCCGTTCTGCGGACCGGCCGCGTAGATGCCGTCGTCGCGCAGCACGAGCAACAGATTGCCGTGGTCCTTCTGCCACAGCAGCTTGCCGTCTTCGGCACTGGCCGCCACCAGCCGGCTGCGCTGCGGACCCGCGAACAACAGGTACTTGTCGCGGACCTTCATATAGGTCGTCGTAGCGTACCCGGTGATATAGTGCTGTGCCGGTCCGTTGGGCCCGATGGCCGTCAGCAGATCGGCGTCCGAGTTCCGCCACTTCACGTTGCCGGTCGCGGCGTCCAGGCAGGCCAGCTGCTTTTCCGGGACGTAGAAATAGATCTTGCCGTCCGCCATGCACACGCCTCGGGCGTCCACGTAGTCTTCCTCGCGGTGGCTCCAAAGCACCCGCTTGCTGCCGGCGTCGATGGCCAGAAACGTGCGGCCAAAGCCGAAACTCGTTTTGGGATCGCGATAGTCGTGGCCTTCCCACATGCCCCACGGCCAGTGACCCAAGCCGGGCGTTTGCGAGCGCTGCGTGCCGATGGGCGCCTCCTGGCCGCCGACCAGCGCGTACAGCACGCCGTCCACCAGCGCCATCCACTTCCACACCGGTCCGTCGGAAATGCCTTCCGGCACCAGGATCTCGTCCTTGATCTCGCCGTTGGCCGCGTCGATCCGTTTGCACGAGCGGTGATCGGCCAAGTACAGCAGTTCGGGCGTGGCGATGATCGTATTGCGGTGGATCATGAACCCTTCGGGCAGCGTGCGTTTCCAGAGGATGGTGCCGTTGTAGCCGTTGGCGCAGATCAGCGTGTTGAGCATGGCGTTCTGGTTCGCCTTGTGAGCGATATGCCCGAACGCACGAAACACACGGCCGCCGGCCGCCACCGAGATCTCCGGCATCGGAACGAACAGCGGTTCCGCCAGAAATTGCGTCAGGTACGGAGCCCGAGCCAACTGGTCCTGGGATTGCGTGTTGTTGTCCGGGCCGTGGTAGGGGTGGCTCCACGAGTCGCTGCCGGCGGAAAGCGGCTTGACGATTTCGTCGTCGCCGACCAGCGCTTTGCCTTGAGGGTGCAGGACGCGGAGCAATTCGTCGCGGCCGCTCTGTCGGGCCGTGTCCGGTGAGACCAACACAGCGCCCGCGACGTTGTCGGCCAGGTGCAGGCGGCGTACGTCACCCCTGTCTGCAAAGACTCGGCGGCCCAACAGGCCCGCAGCTTCGGCCGCCTTGCGCACCGCTTGGACCTCGTCCGCCTGCGGCGACTGGAAGTACACGACCAGTTCACTGCCGCGAGCCAAATCCGCCACCGTTTCCGCCGTTGCGCCATCGGGCAAACCCACGACGGCACAAATCCCTCGAGTCATGCCCATACGGGCCAAAGCAGACTTGGCGGCTGCGGAAAACGGGGCCTGATCTGCAGCCGCGGCCGAGGCGATCCACGCCAGAGAAAACCCCGCCGCCCAGAGAAACGTTCGCGCTCGCGACATGATCGTATCCTCCCGTTTGACTGAAGGTTTGTTACCCGGCTTGGATGATTCCCAGAACCTGGTTGACCGCCACGACATCGCCCTCGGCGACCGATTTGTGGACCAACCGCCCGGCGGCTGGGGCGGGCAGGTCCACGCTGACTTCGCCTGCCGCCAGTTCCAGCAGCCGGTCACCCTCGAAAACCGCTCGCCCTAAGGGGATCAGCCAGCAACTGACCGTGACGGCCTGTTGGGGCGGCAGGTCCAGGTCGGGCATCAACAAGGGCACGCGCATGTCGAATTTCCCGCGGGGGGAGCCAAGATCGGGCCTTGGCCAGCGAACTACCTTTGGAAAACGTCGCATTCTTGATAGAGTAATCATTGTCGCGGCCCAAACGCACCTGACAAGCCACTTGGAGCTTAAATATGAGCGACGCACCCTTTGGCGGCAAGCCATCGACAGGCGGAACGAGCGACGAACGCATGTGGGGGATGCTGTGCCACTTGAGCAGCCTCTCAGGTGGGGTGATTCCGATGGGCAACATTGTGGGGCCGCTGATCGTGTGGCTGATCAAGAAAGAGGAATACGCACTGGTCGACGATCAAGGCAAAGAAGCGCTGAACTTCCAAATCAGCATCATGATCTACACGATCGTCCTGGCCCTGACCATCATTGGTATCCCGGTGGCGATCGCCGCGATGATCTTCGGCCTGGTGATGAGCGTGATCGCGGCCGTCAAGGCCAACGAGGGCGAGTATTACCGGTATCCGCTGACCATTCGCTTCGTCAAGTAGGCCCCGGCCAGAAGCCTCCAACGCTCGGGGAAAAGCCCGGCTTTTCGGAAAAAGCCGGGCTTCTGGCGGCGAGTCCCCGCGTTATCTGCTCTCCCGTACCAAGCCCCCCTCCGTTACAATTCACCGCTGGTTTCTTGAGGTGGCGGGCGAACCTGGGCCGACTCTGACGGCTCCCTGCCCTCGGGAAACGAGACGTTCAGGCCCCTGTCCACGGAGCGATCATGAGCGAGCAAAGGATTCTGGTTACCTCGGCTTTGCCCTATGCCAATGGTCCCATTCATTTGGGCCATCTGGTCGAATACATCCAGACCGACATCTGGGTGCGGTTCCAGAAGTTGCGGGGCCGCCGCTGCGTGTACGTCTGCGCGGACGATACGCACGGAACCGCGATCATGATCCGGGCTCGCCAAGAAGGGCGTAGCGAAGAAGCGTTGATCGCCGAAATGCAGCAGGCGCACGAGCGGGATTTTGCCGGCTTTCACGTGGCGTTCGACAACTACGGCAGCACCAACAGCCCGGAGAATCGCCGCTTCTGTGAAGAGATCTGGCGGAGCCTGCGGCAAGCGGACCTGGTGGCCGAAAAGGACGTCTCACAGTTGTACGATCCACAAGCCGGCACCTTTCTGGCCGACCGCTTCGTGCGCGGCACGTGTCCCAGCTGTGGCCGGCCGGACCAGCCCGGCGACAGCTGTCAATGCGGCGCGACCTACACTCCCGTGGACCTGATCGATCCGGTCAGCATTCTCTCGGGCGCCAAGCCGGAAGTGCGCGAAGCCGAACACCTGTTTGTCCAATTGGAGAAGCTGCACGGCTTTCTCAACGAATGGACCCAGTCCGGCGATCATCTGCAGCCGGAAGTGGTCAATTACCTGAATGGCCATTTCCTGAACGAGCCGTTACGGGACTGGGACATCTCGCGGCCGGCGCCCTACTTCGGCTTCGAGATTCCCGACAGTCCCGGCAATTACTGGTACGTCTGGTTCGACGCGCCCATCGGTTACATCGCTTCGACCCTGCAATGGTGCGACCGCCACGGCGAGCAACATGACGATTGGTGGCGCAGCGAGCAGACAGAGATCCACCACTTCATCGGCAAGGACATCACCTACTTCCACACCTTGTTCTGGCCCGGCATGCTCAAGGTGGCCGGCTTTAGCCTGCCGGCCAAAGTCCACATCCACGGCTTTCTGACCGTGGGCGGCGAGAAGATGTCCAAGAGCAAAGGGACCTTTATCCGCGCGGATACCTACCTGAAGCACTTGGACCCGGCTTACCTGCGGTACTACTATGCGTCGAAGTTGGGGCCGAGGCTGGACGACATCGACCTGAATCTGGACGAGTTCGTGGCCAAGGTGAACGCCGACCTGGTCGGCAAGGTGGTGAATCTGGCCAGCCGTTCGGCTCGCTTCGTGCAGGACCTCGGTCTATCGGCCGTCTATCCCGACGACGGCGGTCTGTTCGCTCACGCCGCCCGCGTGGGCGAGGAGATCGCGGCCGCGTACGACGAGTGCGATTTCAACCGGGCCATGCGGCTGGTCATGGAGTTAGCAGACCGGGCGAACCCGTACGTCGAGGCCGCCGAGCCGTGGAATCTGCGGAAAGATCCCGGCAAGACGGGTCCGTTGCAGGACGTTTGTACGGTGGCCTTGAACCTGTTCCGGCAACTGGCGATCTACCTTGCGCCGGTGCTGCCGCGGTTGGCGGAGCAGACCGGCCGGCTGCTGAACACACCCATTGGTCATTGGGAGGAATCCAAGACGCCGCTGACGGGCGTGCCCGTGGCGGCTTTCCAACACATGCTCAAACGTGTCGAAAAGAAGGACGTGGATGCCATGATTGAAGACAGCAAAGAACCGGAAATCGCCGAGTCGGCGGGGGTGCCGCAATGGCAGGACAGCGACGAGCCGTTGAAGAACGAACCGTTGGCGGAAACGTGTACGATCGAAGATTTCGCCAAAGTCGACTTGCGAGTGGCTCGCGTCGTCGCCGCCGAGGACGTGCCGGAGGCCAAGAAACTGCTCAAGCTGACGGTCAGCCTGGGAGGCGACGTGCGGCGGACGGTGTTCGCCGGAATCAAGGAGGCGTACAAGCCCGAAGACCTGGTCGGCAAGCTGGTCGTCGTGGTCGCCAATCTGGCTCCCCGCAAGATGAAGTTCGGCCTGAGCGAAGGCATGGTGACGGCGGCCGGCGCCGGCGGCCAAGACGTGTTTCTGCTCCGCGTGGACGAAGGGGCCCAGCCGGGCCATCGCGTGCATTAACCACCGTTCGAGAAAAAAGTGGCGTAAGCTTCCAGCTTGCGATCTCGCGATAAGCTTCCAGCTTGCGATCCCGCGATCTGCCGCAAGCTGGGAGCTTACGCCACGCAGAAATCGGACCGTTCTTTCTCGAACGATGCTAACCATGCGCCGGACGTTTCTCAGTTGGCTGACCGACCGCCTGATCTTGTGTCCGACCCGGCATCCGATCGAGGCGGACGACAAGACGCGGCGGTTGATCCCCTTGGGCGACGGCCAATTGGAGATCTGGACGCAGCGCGTCGGCGATGAACCGTCCACGCCGGCCGATCTGTACGTGCTCAAGTTCCCCGGAACCGCCGGCCGGGCGGAACGCTCGACCGCCCATCCCGCCGACGCCTGGCCGGACGCGCGCGTCGAATTGTGGTCGGTAAATCCTCCCGGCTACGGCGGCAGCAGCGGTACGGCCAGTCTGGGTCAGATGACGGCGTTTGCAGAGACCGCCCTGCAGCAACTGCAGCGCGAGGCAGCGGGACGGCCGATGTTGGTCACAGGCAGCAGCCTGGGCTGCGTCAATGCGTTGTACCTGGCCGCCCGTTATCCGATCGCGGGCCTGATCTTGCGCAACCCGCCGCCGCTTCGAGAAGTGATTCTGGCCCGCTTTGGTTGGCGGACGCTGTACCTGGGGGCCCGGCTGATCGTGCGGCAGCTCCCGCCGGAACTGGATGCGATCCGCAACGCCGCCGCCGCCCGTGCCCCAGCAGTCTTCGTCTCGGCTCAATGCGACCGCGTCGTCCCGGTGAAATGTCAGGCGCAAATCCTGGATGCCTACGGCGGCCCCCACCGCGTGCTGCGGTTGACGCAAGCGGACCACCACACGCCGCTGACGGAGGACGAGGCGGAGCAGTATCGAGAATTGCTGGTCTGGCTCCGACAGCAGATGATGTCCAGTCGCTTGCCACCGTAGCACCTGTCCAAGATCTAGAAATCACTGTCCAGCGCTTCCTGCCGATCATCACACGGAGTGTGATGGCTACTTTGGCGGCAAGGCTCACGCGCCGAAGCGAAAGGTGCTGCTCAGGTAGCGCAGCAGGCGGCTTCCCAGGGAGAGCGGAGCGGTGCGGATCCGAGCGCGGCCGGTGGCGCCGGGCAGCAGCGGATCATCGTGGGCCGCGAGCGATACCCTGGCCCGGTAAAAGACACCCGCCAATCGCATCTGGCCGTCCGCCTGCGGGGCGAGTGGCAGCCTGCCGGCGGCGACCAGTTCCGGGGGAACGGTGTCCGCGTCAATTTGGGAAAGCTCGTCAATCCGGCCGCTCAAGTAGCGTGCGGGCAGCTGATCGCTCTGAATCCACACCTGTTGTCCCGCCTGGACGAAGGCGATTTCCGACTGGTCGATCACCAGCAGCGCCTCCAACGAGCGTGGATCGCCGATCAGGCAAAACAGCGTGCCCGTCTCCAGGAAGGCATCCCGGTTGGCCCGGTCCAGCGGTTGGCCGGTCCAGAAAGGCAGTTCGTCCTCCGAGTCGGCTGGGGGCTGTCGGCGCGGCGGCACGACGGTTCCGGCGACGGGCGCAGTGAGCGTCAGCCGCTGCTGTTCTTCCTCGCGCTCGGACAGCCGATTCTCGATATCCGCCAACGCTTGCTCGGTGGTCGGGATCTGGGAACCCGCGTCGCGGACACCGCGATGGGTCTGCTGGGCACTGCGGCTCTTCAGGCTCTGCAACTGGGACCGTAACACTTCCCGCTGGCCCCGCAGGCGGGCGATTTCCAGCGCCAATTCGGGATTCTCCAGCCGCCCCAGCACCTCGCCTTGACGAACACGGGTTCCCGGTTCGATGGCCCATGTCAACCGTCCGGCGACCGGAACGAAGACGCGGTGAGCGTCTTGTAGTTGCAGCACCGCCGGCACGGTGACCCGATGCGGCAGCGGCGAGACGAGCGCTGCGGTCAACAGCACCGCCAAGGCTCCCAACATCACCGCCGATCGCGTCCTGTTCACCTCCCGACTCCTCCCCGGCACGCTCCAGAACCGAATGGCCCGCACCAGCGGCAGGCCCACCAGCGCTGCGATCGTCGTTACGGTAAGCAGTTGTGCCAGCACCTGCAAGCCGAGCGGCTCCAGCAGCGCGTGGCAGAACCACAGAATCGCCGCGATCACGGCCACCCGGTAAAGGAGCGAAAGCACTGCGTACAGCGATAGCAGATGGCCGTGGCGTTCGGGATACAGGGACGGACCGGCGAAGTCTTTGCCCAGAACCCACCGCCCCACGCGCTGCCACAGCGCGGCGTCGGCCCGCTGGCGCAAATTGGGCACCTCCCACAGGTCGGACAACAGGTAATAGCCATCGTACCGCAACAGCGGATTGCCGTTGAAGACCAGCGTGCTGAGCGAGCAGACGAACATGACCTTCAAACAAATGGCGTTCAACAACCCCGGTTCGCTGAACCACCAAGCAAACGTGCAAGCCGCCGCCGTTGCCAGTTCGACCATCATCCCTGCGGCACTGATCGCCATCCGCTGCCACTTGCTGGGCAGCATCCAGGCGTCCGAAACATTCACGTACAAGCAGGGAGTGAACACCAGCAGCATCACGCCCAGTTCGTGGCAGCGGCCGCCGTAATGCTTACAGGCCAGGCCGTGGCCCAGTTCGTGCAGGATCTTGCAGCCCGCCAGAGTCACGGCGAACCACAGCCAATGCTCCGGGCGAAAAAAGGCGCCGAATTCCGGCAGGCGGGCGCGAAACGCGTCGAACTGGACCAGCACCCAGGTGGCCGCTGCGAGGACCAGCAGCAACCACGCGGCGAAGGCCCAGCTCGAAAACAGCCAGCGGACCTTCGGGTGCAGCCAGTTCAGCAGCGGCTCGGGGTCGAGTCCGCGGAACCGCAGGGCCAACACGTTGCCGAAACGATCCAGCAACTGCCTGCGACGCGCCGTCTGCCGCTGCTGGAGCAGCAGGTCCCCTTGGCCCGCCGCGTCCGCCACCACCAGCCCCTCGCGGTACAGCAACGAGCAGAAACTGTGCAGTTGGCGAAAGCCCAACCTGCGCGGCGCAAACTCCCGCTCGAACGCCGCCTGGATCTGCTCGGCCGAAGTCCGGCCGTCCAACTGCTGCAGCACGAAGTACTCTTCCGGACGCAAATGATAGTAGCGCAGCGCCAGCGGATCCTTGATGCCCAGATACGGGCGCCCGCCAAAGGTCTGTGCAAACACGATCAAATCCGGACGCTTGACCAGCGCCAACGGACGAGCAGCGGTGGATTCGTGCAAACCGGTCAACGGAGCACCCGTCGAAAATGCCACCTGCCGCCGGCTTCGTATCCCGGCGAAGTGATGTGCCTTCCCACTGCGCAATCTCACAGCCTGCGCAAGTAGATGTCCTTGAATTGAACGCGCATCGGCGGACCCACGTGGACTTGCACGGCGAGCCAGCCGTGGACCGGCCGTTTGGGATCGCGATCGTCCAACTCGCACATCGTCACGCCGTTGATCTGCAGCACCACGCTGCCGCCTTTGGCGATGACCGTATAGTCGTTCCAATCGTTGGGTTTGACGGCCTTGAGCAATTCGGCCGGGTCGCCCAGCGGCGTGGCCTCTTTCTTGCCTTGGTCGTCGATAACGACCTTCTCGCCCCGCTCGGCCAACACGCCGCGCAGCAGGTACTCCATGATCACGCCGGTCCAGCGGCCTGAGGCGTCGAAATCGGCTTGGGGCCCGACCAGCGGATCGCGCTGGTCCTGGCCGGGCCGCCGTTTCTGAGCGCGGTAGTAGATGCCGGAATTGCCGTTCTCCAAGCGGAACTTGAGCCGCAATTCAAAATTCTCGACCTGGTCTTTCCAGATCAGGAAGTTGTTCTCCTTCAACCCCGTATCGGCCTTGGTCTCGCCGGTGATGGCGCCGTCCTGCACCGACCAGATCGTGCGGTCGCCGGCCCAGCCGTCGAGCGTCTTGCCGTCGAACAACGAGTAGAAGCCCGGCTCCAGTCCCGGAGCCGGTTGCGTGCCGGGCACGTTCTGACGGGCCGGGCGGCTTTCGCGAGGTTCGGCCGGAGCCTCCAGGTCGCCCACCGCAAACTGGATCGCGTCCAGGTAGAACTGCAGCACGTGCGGCGTCGAGTACAGGTTGGACATGTGGCCGAAGGAGGTGTTGAAGATGCGTCCTTTGCCGTAGGACTTCACCCAGGTGAGGGCAAAATCGGTCTGCTGGCGATTGATCCAACGAGGCCCCATGTTGGTCCGCGCCGGGTCGATCGACATCAGCACGCGGAGCTTGGCACGGTCGTAGGGAGGCCCATACTGATAGATCTCGTCGGTGATCAGGAAGTCTTTGCCGCCGAAGGCCGCCACCAGCGGATGCTCCGGCTCTTCGACCGTCACGCCGACTTCCTCGGTCCAGGGATGTCCCGTGAACGTGGCGCCGAAGAGTTCCTTGAACTCCGGCCAGTGCCGGTTGGCAGCGATCGCGAAATGGATGCACACGACCCCGCCGCCCTGGTCGATGAAGTCCAGGAAGCTCTTACGAAGGACCTGCTCAACTTCCTCGGGGGTCGCCCCGAGCTTTTTCAGCGCTGGTTTCGCCATGTCCTCCGCCGTGGGCGTGATCCACGCTCCGGAGGCATTGTTCAGCACGATCGCATCGAACTGCTTGATGTTCTCCGGCGCGATCATGACGATGTCGTCGCTGACCACCGGTTGGAAGGCCCCGCTCTCTTCGCCGATGGCCCTCATCGCTTCCTCGCCGTACGGGATGCAATAGCCCTTGTGCGGATCCTTGTCCATCAGCGACGGCGGCGTATTCCAGATCAGCACGGTGCGAGTTTCTTTCGGCACGACGCGCGGCTTGACCTCCTTGGCCGCCTTGCGGATCTGGGCCGCCTGGTGCGGATGAACCTGGGCGCAGGCGGCCGACGGCGCCGCGCCCATCAGCACGCAGGCCAACAAGACCTTACCAACGTTACGAGTTCTCATGGTGGAAGCTCCCTGGCATTGAAGAGAACCATCAAAGCTGACGGAGCGTCCAGTTTACACGGATTCTCTACGATTTGGCAGCGGGGGTGGCTTCCGCGGACGTAGCCGTCACGGCTATCCGGTGTCCAGCGAGTCCGTGGTCAAGGCGCTCGGTTTTCACGGCTCGTGACGCTGGTCACATGTCATACTGAACGGCTCGCTCCGGCTGATAGGCGACATCTTCGACCATGACCCGCACCCGGCCGGACGGGGCATCCCACGTCACCATGTCGCCGATCCGATAGCCGAGAATCGCGGTTCCCAACGCGGCGAGGACCGACACCCGATTCTTCAACCCATCGGCAAACCCCGGATAGGCCAAGGAATACGTGTCAACATCATCGGTGTCCAGGTCGCGCAGTTGACCAAGCCACGCGGGGGACCTGAACCTCCAGGGAAGCCACGGGACAGCTGTCAGCCGACTTCACCAATCAGAAGCCGCCCGGTTGCTGGGCATCAGCCGCTCGACGGTCCGCCTCAAGCTGACCGCCCTCGGTCTGTGAGCAGATCCGCCCGCCCCCGGCGAGGAGCCGTAAAACACCGAGTTCGTCTGGCACGTACTTCCGAGCGGGTTGCGGCCTCCCAGCGGATGATTCTGGAATTGCCTGAGAATGAGGCCACGCTCGAGATGGCCGGGCAAACGAAGAAGTCGCGTGCGATGGCGCCGAACTTTGTGTTGTCTGGGATTTGCCCCTGATTTGCGCGTCCTGGACGAAGTGGTAAACTACGCCATTGAACCGCTCATCTTGGCGGGAGGATCCTATGTTCGTGAAGTCCGTCGAATTCGACAACCTGCGTCTTTTTGACGGCTTGCGGTTCAGCTTCGAACGTCCAGGCGGAGGTTTTGCAGGCTGGACGGTATTTGTCGGTGGGAACGCGTCCGGGAAGTCCACGCTATTGAAGGGAATTGCTCTGGCTCTGATGGGGCCCAAGGCCGGAGCACAGTTCCTGGGCGATAAGGCAGGTTGGATTCGGCAGGGCCACAAACGCGCCGAGGCCGTCGTCGAGGTCATGACAGACAAGACCCACGACATCTTTAGAAAACGCGGGCGGACGTCAGCGACTTTCAAGGCCGGTGTCCGCTGGACGCTGGGGGGCGAGGGCGAGACGCCGGAGTTCTATTCACGGGAATTCCGCGAGCCGAATCAGACCAGACTCAAGACTGCCCAATTCGGCTTGTGGGACCCCAACGCGCCGGGTTGGTTCTCGGCCGGCTATGGACCGATGCGGCGTCTGTCCGGCAGTTCGTCCGAGTCCGTTCGCTACAGCGTTGGCGGAGGTGTGCTCAGCCGCTATGTTACATTGTTTCGCGAGGACGCGGCACTGAGCGAAAGCGAAGAGTGGCTCCGCAAGATGTACTCCAGGACTTTGGAGCCGGATCGGGAAGACCGCCAGGAACTTAGACGGCTCGTTGACGGCGTGATCGAATTGCTGAATGACGGTCTGCTGCCTCACGGCATGAAAATCAGTCGCGTGACGGTGGATCATGTCTTCGTCACCGACGAAACGGGCATCGAACTACCGATGGGCGAGATCAGCGATGGGTGTCGCGGCATGTACGCGACAATCCTCGATATCGTCCACAGCATGCACGACGTTTACCGTTCCAACGGCGAGCGTTCCCTGTTCGAGCATGATTCGCATGGCCGGACAGTCGTGCCGCTGCCCGGGGTCGTTTTGATTGACGAGATTGAAGCGCATCTGCATCCCTCCTGGCAGCGAGATATCCCGAACTGGCTGAGGACCCACTTTCCCAAGATCCAGTTCCTCGTGTCCACACACAGTCCGCTGATTGCTCAAGCCGCGGATCCCAACGGAATTTTCGTCCTTCCGCTCCAGGATGACATCGGCCGTAAGCCGCGGCCCCTGACCACGGCCGAATACGAACGCGTCCGCTGGGGCAGCGCTCACAAGACTGTCTTCGGAGTGGCCTTCGGGCTCCGTTCGACGCGCTCACACTGGGCCGACGAACAGATTAGGCAGTGGCAACGTTTGGAAGCAAAACGGCAGTCGGGAGCACCGTTGTCCCCCTCGGAAAAATCACGTCACAGCCAACTCAAGAGACAATTGGAGTTGGTATTCGACGAAGACCGCGAACTCGATTCCCTGAATAGAGACACGGATGCGGCAGTTACCCAAACGGCCTGAGTTGCCTGCACGGACGAAAGCCAGATTGGAACAAGCGACCATCGGCATCGCGGGCGCGACCGACAAGAAGGCGGAGGCCCGCAAGCGGTACGAAAACGCACGCGGTGCCGCGTGGTTTCGACCGGTCGTGGACCGTCTCCGCCAGCTGTCGGGACCGGGGGAACGATGCATGTTCTGCAGCGGCAGCGAGTCGTCGGAAGTCGAACACTACCGTCCCAAGTCGGTTTTTCCCGAGTTGGCCATGACGTGGGAGAACTTTCTTTGGTCTTGCGGAGTCTGTAACCTCGCGAAAGGGAACCGGTTTCCACCTGACACGGAGACGGGCGAGCGGCTTATCAATCCGATCGACGAGAACGTCTGGGACTTCTTTTCGCTCGACGAGTTTGGCAATCTGCTGCCAAAGTGGCGGCTCGATCTCGACGACCTGGATCCCCGAGCGGTCAGCACCCGGAACGTGCTCAAACTCGACCGGCAACTGCTTCAGGAGTCCCGGTATCAACGACGGCGGGAACTCGTACAAGGGGTCGGAGACTCGCTGGCGCAATTCGATCGAGGCGAGTTGACAATGGCGGACCTCGTCGAACGTAGAAAGGCTTGGCTTGAGGCACCGTTCCAACCCGATGTTGCGGACTACTACTTGAATGGTCCTGGTGGAGATCAGGAGCCGTTCGCAAGGTTTCTCCGTGAAATCCGCGGAACGTGAGGGGCGACAGTGCCAGACCACCACCTCGAAGACGATGCTCAGCTTCGTGCGGCGATCACGGAACGTCTGAGCCGGTCGGTGCTTGGGCTGACCACCCAGGACATCGCTCGTTCGCTGAGCGAGAGCGTGCCGCCTGTAAGCACTGCGCTGCTGTCCATGCAGCGCGAAGGGCTGGTCACATTCCGCCAGCGACGCTGGGAGTTGACGCACAGACCGGCACAGGACGCATCCACAAGCCCGCGCCCATCACCGTCTGTACGCCTAACTGCCGGAAAGCCTTCGGGCAAGTCTGCGACGTCCGTGATCGTCCCTCCGCATCCCGGTCAAGCAGCAACCACGCAACGTTCCGGCCCGGCAGGTCAGCCGGCTGATTCCGTCCCTGCGCCCCAGGTCGCTGAGAACTCCCGCTGGGCGACGTTTCGGCGGCTTTGCCAGTACTATGCTGAGTGCGTGCGACTTGACCAAGGCACGACAATCCACGGCAAAGACGGCGACGAGAACAAGAAATTCGTTTGCCTCTCTGGCAATCTGGGCTGGCCAGAAACCACTCAACCACCCCAATTGGCGGTGACGATTCCGAGCGGTTGGTCCGAGTTCGTCCAGGGTGTGAAGAAGGCATCGCACCTGTTTCTCGGCGCACCACTGAATCGGTTCAAGTGGCGAGACACATCGTCCGGTGAACACGTCGTGTTTGTGTCCCCAGTCTTCCTCGCCCCGGTCGAGTTCGAGATTGACCAGACGGACTTGCATCTCAGACTGCTGGGACCGATCCGAATCAACGATGGTTGGCTGGAAAAGCGTCTGTCCAACGTGGATGACCGGCGGGTGTTTCTGGAACTGTGTGGCCTGGACCTCGACGAGTCGGATCAAAGCGGCGACGAGTCGTTCTACCGTAGTTTCCGGCCATTCTGCGACCTGCTGGCCCACTTCTACCCGGCTTGGTGCCGAGAACCGCTGGATGTTCGGCGGCTAACGACAGGACCCGCGATCCGGCAGTTGCGGCAGGACGGCATCTACAATCGCGCGGCCTTGTTCCTCCCCGGCAAGTGGCGATACACGGAAAGACTGCACAAAGAGCTGCTCGACTTGGCATGGAGGACGTCGGATGACGACTTGGACCGTTCGGCCTTGCGGCATGTCTTCCCGCACAAGGCGCCGCAAGGGACGCGACGACCTGTTCCGGCGCAAGGTGCATTAGCGGACGCGCAGCCCGCCGATAGCCCGACGATTTCGGACACGGCGAGAACGAACGCGCCTGATGTTCTGACCTCGCTCGAACCGCTGGCGTATTTGGCGTCGGTCGAACCGATGAACGAAGAACAAGTCTTGGCCTGCCAAGCGGGAGCCGACGATGACCTATCGGTTGTCGTGGGTCCCCCCGGCACCGGCAAGTCGCGAGTCGTGCAGGCGGTCTTGGCTCAAGCCGCCCTCGCTGGACGCAGCGCCCTGTTCGCGAGTCGGAATCATCAGGCACTGGAAGCGGTCGTTCCCCGGCTGAACGCCCTTGTCGAGCCAGCCCAGGTCATCCTCCGGCTCGCGAGACCTTTCGGCCAGGGCGGCGACATCGGTTTGCAGCAAGCACTGGCCGACCTTGTGAGCAGACCTTCACGGGAGGATGCGGTCGAACGCCGCGAGGAAGCCCGTCGCCGGCTCGTCGCATCCCTCGAACGCCTGAACCCGATTCGCTCGGAACTGCATCGCTACCAGCGACTGCAACTGGACCTGACCGACGCGGAGCGACTCCTCGCGGACAGGCAAGCGTGCCTCCCGCCCAACGCCCTCGAACTGTTGCCACAAGCGATGAGGCTGACCAGTGCTGCTGAGGTCGCCGATCTGATCGAGATCTTGGGGCCGGCGCCACCATTTCGGTTTTCCCTCCGTTGGCTCCTGACAATCCTGCTGCGATGGCTCCGTATCCGGCCCGCAATGGCGCGAGCCACCGCGTTGGACTCGGCATTCCAGAGGCTGTTTTCCGGTTGCGGACCACCGTTGCCGACGGTAGTCTCGACGAAGACCCCCGACCGCGCCGCCGTCGTCTCCGGTCTAAAGCACTGGTTGCCCTTTGCCCAGGCCACGGACGCGCTCACGCGAGTTCAGCAACTTCGTCGCGACTTTGAAACCGTTGGCAATCCGGAACTGATCTACGAGCGATTCCAGACGGCGACGGACCATGCGGTTTCCGTGTCTCGCGAGTGCCTTCAGTCCGTGGCGCATGCTTGGGGAGCGGAGCTAACTGCTGATGAACGCCGCCGCCTGATGGATCTTTGGGCGGGCGTACAGAACTTTTCGGCGGACAGCGTCGGAGTGGAGCAACGGCAGCTGGATCAACTGATGACCAGAGCGTTTCCAATTCTTGTCAATCATGTACCGCTTCTCGCCACGACAAACCTATCCGCTGGCCGACACTTGCCGTTCACGGCCGGGCTGATGGATCTGCTAATCATCGACGAGGCCAGCCAGTGTGACATCGCCTCGGTCGTTCCCCTGCTTTTTCGCTGTCGTCGGGCGATGTTCGTGGGCGATCCGATGCAACTGTCCCACGTCACTCGGATTTCCGGCGCGCTGGATACTCAATTGCGTCGTCAGTTACAGCTCCTGGACACGGAACTTGTGCGTTTCAGCTATCGGGCTACCTCCGCCTTTCATCTGGCCGTAGGCGCTGAGCGGTTGTCTCGGAGGCTCCAGTTGCGGCAGCATCATCGATGCCACCCTCGCATCGCCGGTTACTGCAACGCGGCCTTCTACCGCGAGACCCTCGTCGTCATGACCGATGAGGTTCATCGCGGTGGGGAAGCGGGTGGTCTGCAGTGGACTCACGTTCCGGCAGATGCGGAAGCCATCGCGGGCGGCGGAGCGGTCAGCAACGCCCAACGGCAAGCGATCGTCGATGAACTGCTGCGATTGGCACGCGACCAATTCACCGGCACGGTCGGCGTCGTCACTCCGTTTCGCCAGCAGGCAAACCGTATTCGGGACGCGATCTCGCAGGAAATCGACCAAGCCACGCGGGACAAGTGGCGGATGCTCGTGGATACAGCCGATGGCTTCCAAGGCGACGAGCGGCACCTCGTGCTGTTCAGCCTGGTGGGCGGCCCGCAGATGACCCCCGGCGCATTGCGTTTCCTAACTCAAACGCCAAATCGGTTTAATGTCGCCGTGAGCCGCGCCATGCGATTGCTTCACGTCTTCGGCGATCTTGACTGGGCGAAGCAATGCGAGGCCGCCCACATCCGGCGTCTGGCCCTTGCCAGCGGCGACCAGCCTCCACCTGTTTCCGCGTTCCGCGCTGATCTGATCGGTCCCGTGTGGGAACCTCGGCTGGCGGACGCCCTGACTGCCGCTGGCCTGCCGTTCGAGCAGCAGTATCCCGCCTGCGGACGCTACCTCGATTTCGCCCTGATGAAACCCGGCCTGAAGTTGAACGTCGAAGTTGACGGCGAGGCTTTTCACCGTGGCCCAGACGGACTCTTGAAACGCGAAGACTTGGAACGCGACCTCGTACTGATCGCCAACGGCTGGACCGTCATGCGGTTCTGGGTCTACCAGTTACGAGAGGACATGCCTAGTTGCTTGGAGCGGATTCGATCGCGCTTTCAAGGAGCCTGACCACGACCTTTCCGCGTTCGGCCCGGAGCGGATAGCGAATGGGACGAAATCGCAGCCTGGGACGTCAGTTCGCCAGTTCCCAAGCCGGCAGCGAGTGGCTGGTCCTGAATCTCCGGATTTCCTGAGACCGGTAGGCCCCAATAGCCAATGCCGGATTTCGACAAACGGAATTGCGGGCGACGCTGGCACTCACCCCCTGCCGGATTATACTGGACGTGATTGGCCGAAGATCGCTTCCTTCGGTCGTCCGGTAGGCATTGTTCTCATAAAGGTCAGCGTCAGTGTGGACATGCGCGTGGTGCGGCAGACAGCACGACGATCAGTTTGACGCCTGCTACCACTGCGGCACGTCGAAACGTGGCAAGAAAGACCCTGACTTCCACCCCGTCAAGGATGTCGGAGCGGTGAGATCAGCGCGGTCGCGGCCCCAATTGGAATCGCTCCCCACGATATCAGAAGCTCCTGCAGTACAGACTATGAACCAGAACTCAGTTGCGCCGTCCGCCGGCCAAGTCGGGGACGCCTCGACCGCCAAGCCTGACAAGCCCCCGCTGCCAAGCCGGTGGTGGATCGTTGTCCCCTGTCTGCTCGCTGGCATCGCAATCGCAGCACAAGCGTGGTCAATTCTGGGCCACTTGGACCTGCTGACGGCAGGCAACCGTCTCCCGGAACTCCGTAGTCAGACCGTCGATTTGGAGACCCAGATAAGCTCGTTAAAGATGCAACGCAGCCAGCTTCAATCTGACCTTGCCAAGTCCGGGCCAACGCTTGATGACCTCCGAAAACAGACTGCAATTGAGAACACGAAGCTCGCCGACGCCGAAACGAAACGGGAACAAGCAGAAAAAGATGCTAACGAGAAGGACGCCGAGGCGAAGGTGTTGGCAGCGGCATGCAAAATGATGACTGCCCGCCTCGACGAGTTGAAGCAGGAAAGGGCAAAGCTTGACGCGGAAAACAGAAGCCTGGATGCTCGCCACACGGAGTTGTTGGCAAAGGTCGGATCGGCTGAGGGGCAGTTGAAGCAATTGGCAGGTCAGATCACAAGTGCCACGAGCGAACTGAAGCGGATCAACGACGATATCTCGAAACAGCAGGAGACGCTCGCCGGTCTGGTTACTCAAGTCGGCACGAAGACCGCAGAGGTCAAGCAGCTGACCGATGACCGAGAGCGTCTAGGAAAGGAAAACGCGAAACTCACGAGCGACAACGCTGGACTTCAGACCACGTACGACGCCTCGGTTAAGCGAGTCGCCGAACTAGAGGCAAAACTCAAGGGAATTGCTGACGACATCAGGCGAGAAGACGAATCGCTGTCAAAGTTGCGAAGCCAGGCAGAGGCACTCGGCACGTCCATCCAGGTTTTGGGCGCGGAGCTGGTTGGTCTGCAAACCAAAGTTGACGACAAGAAAAAGGAACTGCAAGACCTGGCGACACAGATCGAGACACAGACAAAACTCGGGGCAGTGAAGGCCAAGGAATTCCAATCGAGCGGCGCCGATCTGAAGGCCAAGCTGGAGGAACTCAACTTGATCGCGGACAGAATCAGCCGAGCCAAAGTCGAGGAAGCCAGCCTACTGAAACGCCTCGCAGACTTACGGCCAGTTGTCGATCGAAAGGAACCAGCGCAACCAGTCGAGGCACTATCGCCACCGCCTGCAACGCCCGCGACATCCAAGCCCGACGCAGCCAAGCCGGCCGATGGCAAAACCCCGCCGAGCACACCCGAACCGAAGGAACCGCCGAAGGAATGACACTCGGAGGCGACGGCTATGACGATGGACATCCTTTTTGTTCTGCTCGGCTGCCTCGGCATCATTCTGAGCGTTTTTGCCTGCGCGCTGATGTTCGAGTCGTTCCGGCGCCAAACACAGCGCGCCTGGCAGCGCGAGCAGGAGGCCAACAAGTTCGGCTTCCTGACCGAACGTGTCGCCGAACTGCAGTCCGAGCACGACGGTCTCCGCGATGCCCTGTTCGAGGCTAGGCAGATCCTTGAAGAGCGCGACCTTGCTCGGCAGGAACTGGAAACGCTGAAGAATGAGTTGGTGCAATTGGACGACAAGCGTGCCGAACTTGTCCGCGTCGATAACGATCTAAGGAAGCTCCAGGACGACCTCGCCGACGCCTCGCAGCGCAAGCAGGAACTTGACCAAGCTTTGCACATCGGAGAACTCCGCCGTGAAGAGTTCGAACGCGCCCAAACGGAGGTTACCGATCAAGTTGCGAGGTTGAGACAAGAAGTCGAGGCAAGTCAATCGCGATGCGAAGACATCAGACGGCACATCCAGACGCTCGAAAAGCAACAGCAAGACGCCGAACGTCGGAAGGAGGAACTGCAGAAACAGAGGGAACAGCTCGAACGCACCGTCGAATCACTGGACCAGGAAAGGTGGCGAAAGACCGAAGAACACAGCCGCGAAATCGGACAGTTGATCGCCAATCGCAATTCCTTGCAGGACGAACTGGAGCAGCATCGCAAGCAGATCGATATGCTCAAAGCGGAACGAGAGCAACTCGACGAGGCTGTAACGGGGCTTCGTGCGGAACGTCAGCGACTCGATGGAGCATTGCCTGCCCTGCGTGCGGCGTTTGACCAAATGGATGGGCGTTCCCAGCACCTCGCGCAGCAGAAGCGCCAACTGGAGAGCCAAGTCGAATCACTGGACCAGCAGGCCCGTCGTAGGCTGGACGAACTTGAAGAACTCAGCAGTAGGCGCTCTGCGGCTGAAGACGAACTGAAACAACACCGCAGGGAACTGGATGCGCTGAAAGCCGAACGCGAAGGACTGAACCAATCCCTTGCGGGACTGCGTGCGGAAGGCACGGAACTTGAGCGTAGCCTTTCTATCTTGCATCAGGATTGGGAACAACTCTTAACCAGAGTTGGTCACACCGCCGACGAGGAGCGGACTCGCGACTTGTGGCAGCCCGTGTTTGAGCGTCCGGGGTACCGAATCGTGGCGGAAGCCGACGAACTGGCGCAATTGCGGGAACTCCAGGATCATCTTGACCGAAAGGGATTTCGGTTCCACGAACGCGTTCTGTACGCATTCCACACGGCGTTGAAGGTCAACGACATCTCGCCTCTGGTCGTCCTCGCTGGAATCAGCGGCACCGGGAAGAGCGAATTGCCGCGACGGTATGCTGAGGCGATGGGCATGCACTTCCTGAACATCGCGGTACAACCCCGATGGGACAGTCCCCAGGATATGTTCGGTTTCTTCAACTACATCGAGGGACGTTATCGGGCCACGGAACTTGGGCGGGCGTTGATTCAGATGGATTCGTTTTTCCAGGAGGCAAGACGAGGCTGGCACCCGCCGTGCGATTGGACAGAGCACTCGTTGAACGACCAGATGCTCCTGGTCCTTCTGGACGAAATGAACTTGGCTCGCATCGAGTATTACTTCAGCGAGTTCCTCAGCCGCCTGGAGATGCGGCGCGGCATCGACTTGTCGAACGCGGTGGATCGCCGCAAAGCCGAGATACCACTGGAGGTTGGTCGTAGTGGGCAAGGGGCGTCCGTGATGCACGTTTTCGTGGGGCAGAACGTGGTCTTCGCCGGGACCATGAACGAAGACGAGACCACCCAGTCTTTGTCCGACAAAGTTGTCGACCGCGCCAACGTTCTGCGTTTTGGTCCGCCGAGGAAACTGACCGTTGATCCCGTGCAGGCTGGCGTGGACGACGACGTACAGCCGGACCTTGTCCCACGCCTTGCCTACGACGCTTGGCAAAGTTGGCGGCGCGATCCGCTTGACCACGACCACGGCCTGCAACCTGACGAGCGTGAGCAGATCCAAGCTTGGCTGGTCAGGTTGAACGAAGTTATGCGACTAATCCGGCGGCCGTTCGCCTACCGCGTGAGCCGTGCCATCGAATCCTACGTCGCCAATTTTCCGCGAATCGCGGGTAAACCTTGGCTGAAGTGGGCGATGGCAGACCAAATCGAGCAGAAGCTCTTGCCGAAATTCCGAGGCTTGGACCTGTCCGAGGGGAGAGTGGCAGATGCTCTCAAACGACTCGAAGACGTGGTCCGCGAATTGGACGACGAACCGCTCCGTCAGGCGATGCAGGAGGCGTCACGTGCAGAGCATCAATTCCAATGGCAGGGAATCCAACGGGACTTCGGCGAGGAGTGACCTCCGTGGTGCGATTCGTCCCTTATCGTTGGTCTGATCCGTCGGCTTGCTCTGACGACCCTTCGCAGGCGTTTCGGCCTTGCATCGACGTTGAAACCCGGGTTGGCTCACTGGCCGTGGATGTCGCCGGCAACCTGCCTCGCGTTGGAGTTTGGCTGGAGCCAGACGGGCGCTGCATCCGCCGATACGAGTTGCCCTCCGGATGTGGAACCTCTCCAAATTGTGCTGAGGAGACCATTACCCTTTGGCTGACGCGTGATGCCGGGACGGTTGCGATGCCAGTGCGGGTCCCCGCGTTGCTACCCCCGTTCCGTTCGTTGGCGGAAGCCTCCGCCCCTTTGTCGGGCGATGAGTCGCAAGCGCCGAAATGGTCTGACGCCGAGCTAGACTCTGGACGAGCTGTACAGAAGGCGTTGGGCCAGTACCTGGAGTTCGTCAACCAACTCTACGATCAGGCAAGGCCGTCGCTCCGCGCTTGGGAGGCGCAATTGCGCGATGTCGCCGCCTGCAGCGTTGCCAGATTGGCCGCACGGTGGAGGCGAATTGCTGCCGTTGACGCGCCTCCGATGGCGTTGGTTGTCAAGTTCGCGCGGCGACTTCAACCCGTCCTCGAAGCAGTCTGCCGAAAGCCACGCCGGGTGTTACGCCGGGAACGCGTGGCAACGCCGGTGGGCCAGATCCAGGAAGTAGACGTTGCCTGCTTGCGGTGGATTTCCCGCCAACCAG
>CAYPGE010000063.1:0-27836 GCA_964409865.1 uncultured Pirellulaceae bacterium | reverse complement strand
AGGAACAGACGCAGAACCAACTCCAGCAGCAGGACGGCACGGGCCCCGGCCCGATGCAGGACCAGACCCAGGAGCGGACCCAGGTTCAGCAGCAGGGAAGCACGGGCGACCAGGATGGAGACTGCAACCAGCCTTGCGCCGTCAATGACGCCGCCATAGAAAGCCTTGTTGCCGACGACGCGGATCCGCTACGTCAACGCAGCGGCGACACCGCTCATCCGGAGAATGGGAATTTCATCCGGCAGCGAGATGGGACGAGCTGGTAGTGATGTCGTTGCGACGGCAGCGACGTTCACACCGCCGCCAATTGCACGCGGGCGCTGTTCAGGCGGCTGGACAGCATCAGCGCGACCTGGGTCAGCAGTTGCTGTCCCAGGGCATAGTCCGAATTGCAGAAATCCCGCAGCCGAGCGGCGTGCAGCCGGACCAACTGCGTGTCCTTGACAGCCGTGGCCAGCGTCCGGCAGCGGTAGGGCTCGACAAAGGCGGCCCAGCCGACCAGTTCGCCGTCTGCCAGCGTGTCGACGACGCGCAGCTCGCCGCTTCCCAATTCGTGCGACAGATTCACTTCGCCCCGGACAATCAAGTACAGGTACTCGGCCGGATCCGACTCGGCAAAAATCGTCTGGCCGGCCGCGACGGTCTGCTCGTCCGCAATACTCGCCAGCTTCTGCAGCGCCTCCGGGCTCAGACCCGCAAAGTGGGAATACTGCCGTAGAAAGTCGGGAGTGACCATGATTGTAACCTTTCTATCAGACTGGCTCCGTCGAATTAGTGGGCACTAGCAGAGACGATGTAGCTTAATGCTTGCGTCTGCGGTTGTAAACTGCCAGTCCGCTCGCACGTCCTCGATAATCCACCCGCCTTTGCACTCGATCATGTCCGGTCCCATCCCACGGCCCAGGCGGTGTCTCAGAACTGTGCCTCGCGGGGCGCTCGTGAGACAGTTTCCCTGAATCGTTGTCGTCATGCACCTCGCGGGTTCGTCGCCAACCGCGGCTTCGCCCGAGCCGGAACGTCTGGCAGAAACGCGGCTCCCGATGTGCGGCCATCGCTGTTGCCGTCCGCAATAGACTCGCCGGCACACGGTTTGCTCTCTGTCCGGCCCGCCGGGAAGTGTTTACCCCGCCACGTTCGCCGAGTTTTCCGCGTCTGGAGTCCGCGTCCCCCAGGCGATTCGGGCCGTCAGCCCGATTGAAAGCAACAGGCGAAAACGCTAGTTTGACGCACCTTAAGGAACTTTTTTGGAGGAATCTGTTATGAGAAGGATTGTTGCCCCCATCGCCGCCGTTCTGAGTATGGTCGTCCTGGCCGCCGCTGCTCGCGCAGATGACCTGACGGTCCCCATCGTCGTTTCACCCAGCACGATCAACCTGCGCGCAGCGGGTACGTGGGTGACCGTCCATGCGGAAATCGCCTATTCGGCAGTGGACACCGCCACCGTCAAGCTGGACGGCATCGATGTCAAAACGACGTTCGCAGACAACCGCGGGGAACTGGTTGCGAAATTCCTTGTTGGTGACGTGCGGGGTATCGTGGCACCAGGCACAGCGGAACTGACGCTGTGCGGCACGACCAAGGACGGCGTCCCCTTTTCTGGAACGGACGAGGTCAGAGTGATCGACGTCAGCGGGAAGTGAGCTGTGGCGCTAGGACCAATGTTCGGCGCAGGTCAATGTTCGGCGCAGGTCTCCCGACCTCGCCGAAACCGCCGACCGCAGGTCTCCCCAGCGATTTCTCCCGGTCGTTGCAGCATTTCGCAACTCTTGACGCGGCGTAACCCGAAGCGTCAGCGAGAATCGCGCCGATTCCGGCCTTCCCCCGCTGACACTTCGGGTTACTTTTTTCTTGCCGGTCGCCCAACCGGTCGTTTTGGCACGCGCCGTGCGACTTCGTTCATTACGACATGCTGACTGCCGTTCCGGGAATGGAAGTGGGCAAGAATGTCTCGACCGGAAAGGCAGCGGGTGTGCAACTCTTGCACGCATCAGATCGGTGGTGGGTTCCGCCGTGGCAACGGCGAGATACGAGCCGATTTTGTGCAACAAAATTCAAGATGACGCATCGAAGTGTCATTGTCTTTACGGCAAGGAAGCGGGTTCGGTTTCCGTAACAGAGAAAGAGGAGTGGTTTGATGATGAAGCGACTGATGGGAATCGCTGTCGTGGTCTTGGTAGTGTTGGTTACCGGCGCGGAAGGCTTCGCTCGTGGTGGACGAGGGGGCGGTTCCGGAGGCGGCGGCCAACAACGCATGGGGAACGCCTCCGCGTTCAGCCAGTACGGCTACGGCGGTCAACTCGGAGCGATGCAGCAACAGATGATCCAGAACCGCTACCGCATGATGCAGTCCCAACTCGGCTTGGCGAACGGGAATATGCAGCAGGCGGGGCGCATGAACGGGGCGCAAGCTGGTCAAATGAACGCCGGAAGGCAACAGGCCGTGCAAGGAGGGCTTCAGGCTGGAGGCCTCGGACAAAACGGCGCCATGCAGCAGCAACGCCTCCGGGACGGCTCCTGTGGCGGACAGGTCGGTTCGGGACAGACCGGGGCGGCAGGGCAAATGATGCAGAATCGTCAACGCAACGGCCAATCCGGCAACGGCAATCGCTTGAGTCGATAGCAAGAACAGCGACAAAACCGTCTGCGCAGCGGACCCCCGATTGACGCGATCGTGCCATTCCGCCACCCTGATACCCAGAAAAGGCCAAGTCGAGTCTTGCCATGAATTCTGGGATCACGAGTGGAGAATTGGGACATGCGCAGCTGCAGGCGGTGCTGTAGGCCACTAGGCGTGGGTGTTGGGATCGCACCGGAAGCAAGAGCCCGGCTTTTTCGGAGAAGCCGAGCTTCTTCTCCAGCGAAAACTGGTCTGCTCGGATTTCTTGCCTTGCTGCTCGCCCTGGGTCCGGCGGCTGTCGGCTGGTCGGCCGATCCCGCAGCGATCCGCGCCAGGTGGGACATGCCGCCGCGCTGCACTCCCTTCGATCCCCCGCGGATCCAGGACTTGAAACAGGAACTTCACGAGACCGGCTATCGGCTGGTCATCGCCATTCATCCCGAGTCGCCTGCGGGTTCAGAGAAGTACCCGCCGCGAGACCTGTACCTGGTCAATGCGGACGGCAGCGGGCTGAAGCAGTTGACCGACACGCCGGATCAGGAAGAAACGATGCCTCGGACCTCGCCCGACGGCACCAAGTTTACGTACAACTTCGGCGACTGGCTGGTCGATGCCAAGACGTTCCAGAAGCGACAGATCGAAGGCGACTACGTCTGGACTCCCGACAGCCGGCACACGGCCCGCTGCGTCAAGGGCCGGATCGTGTTGACCGACATCGACACCGGCCAGAAGCGGACGCTGGTCCGCACGCCCCGCGACATCAGCCTGGCCGACATGTCGCACGATGGCCAGTGGTTCCTGTTCGAGATCCGCGATTTCCTGGGGTCTCGGTACTCGATCGACTTCTTCTCGGCCACCGGGGGCGAAATCCGCAAGATGCCCAATCACCCGGTGACGGCGGGCGAGTGTCATCCGGCTTTCTCGCCTGACGGGAAATGGATGTGCTGGAACGGCGGTCAGAGTCTGGCGATCCGCAGATTCGATCCCTCGCTGCCCGACGGCACGGACGGGAAGATCGTCACGATGCCCAAGGAATTGATTGGCCAGGACCCCTGCGGGCGCTGGTCCCACTGCGGCCGCTACATCGCCTATACGAAGATTCCGCACCAGGGAAGCTGGCGGGTACACAGCCCGATCTGCATCGTCCGCCTGGCCGATCACGCCACGATCACCATCAGCCCGCCGGGCTGGGCCGGCCATCACTGGGACTACGACTGGCTGCCGCCGGCCGAGGAGTGACCGCCGTCTTTGTAGCATGGCTCTCCGAGCCGTGCCTTTGTGCCCAAGAACTCCGCAAAATCGCCACGGCTCAGGAGAGCCATGCTACGGGAAATCAAACCACTCCCAACCTCTCCGCGTGAGGATCGGATATCGCCGCCTAATCGGCCCACTTCCGTACGGAGTTCGTGTCCCCACACGCGCCTCCTCACCTTCTCCGTCCTCGCCCCGGCCCTGCTCCTGGCTGCGTGCCAGCATCGCGATCCGTCCGTGGCGGGCGGTGCCGCTGAACAGCGGGACAAGACTGTCAGCGGAGCCGAGATGGTCCTCGTCCAGGGCGGGTCGTTCGTCATGGGCAGCCCGCAGGGCGAATTGGACGAAACGCCTCACCAGGTCTCCGTCCGTTCTTTTTGGATGGACCGCTACGAAGTCACGCAGGAGCAGTATGAGCGGTTGATGGGCGAAAACCCGTCCCGCTGGAAAGGGCCGCAGAATCCGGTGGAACAGATCCGCTGGCCCAACGCCATCGCCTACTGCAACGCCCGCTCGCAAGAGGAAGGCTTGGAGCCGGCCTACAACCTGGCGACCGGCGAGTGCAATTTCGACGCGACGGGCTACCGGTTGCCCACAGAGGCCGAATGGGAGTACGCCGCGCGCGCGGGCTCGACGACCGAGTACAGCTTCGGCGACGACCCCGCCGAGTTGAAACGCTACGCCTGGTTCAAAGGCAACAGCCCGTTGCGGCGGCCCTCGCCCGTCGGCCAAAAGGAACCCAACGCCTGGGGGCTGTACGACCTGTACGGCAACGTCTGCGAATGGTGCCACGATTGGTACGAGGAGGAGTACTACCAGCACAGCCCGGAGCAGGATCCGCGCGGTCCTACGACGGGAACGACTCGCGTGCTGCGCGGCGGCAGTTGGAACAGCAAGTCCGACGAATGCCGGTCCGCCTACCGCTTGTACGAGGAACCCGTCTACCGCGACATCTGCTTCGCCCGCGACGTTCACGGCTTGATCGGCTTCCGCTGCGTGCGGCGGGCTATAGCTCCAATTCAACCGTAAAGCGTTCGATCTTGCCCACGTCCTGCCGCTCCTTGTCTTCGACCTGCAGGGTCCAGGTCCCTTCGGGTGACTTGCCAATCAGCTGGGTCAGGGCACTGGTGGTCAGCGGGTCATAGGTCCGGCTGATGTTCTGGGTGGAGGCGCCCTCGCGGTTGTGCAGCACGATCGGGCCCACTCCGGTGCCGGCGGGCGGAACGAGTTGTACCACCAGATCCCCGATGTACGTGTGTACGATGGCCACCGAGATCTTGACGCTTTTCACCGCGGCCTTGTCCCCGACGTGAGCGGCAAGACGGGAGGACTGCAGGTCCTTGATTTCGACCGTTTGAACGGCGGTGTGAATCGCCTTGTATGCCGCGACGGGAGGCGCCGCAAGTTCCACGGCCTTGCGTCCGTTCAGCCGGCCAAAGCCGTAATTCGGGCTGTGCCCGTTCGCATCGTAGTCGCCGCCGGCCTTGTCGATCGGATCGCAACATCGCTTGAGGATGTCCTTCACCTCGTCCCATCGCAGATGGGGATTCCGCGCCAGCACCAGGGCCGCGATTCCCGCAGCGCCCGGACAGGCGCTGGACGTGCCCCCGAAGCTGTCGGTGTAGTTGCCTGCGGGCGAGGGTTTCGGATTGTAGCCGGCCGCGCCGGAGCGGTCCGTTGTCCAGATGCCGCGGGTGAGCGGCGCGGGAGGACCAAAGTTGTTGCTCGGGAAACAACACCAGTTGGCCTGGCCCACGTCGCTGTAGACGCTCTTCTGGCCGCGGTCGCTGCAAGCGGCCACCGCGATGACCTTGCCGTAGCTGGCGTACCCGTCGTGGTCCACGCTTTCGTTGCCGTTGCCTGCGGCCCAGCAGATCACACAGCCCTTCCCGTTGCGCCCGTTGGTGAGTGCATGTTCGATGGCCAGTCGCGTACCGTCCGGCAGGGGCACAACCTGGTCGTGAACCGGGTCGTCCGGATCTGACCAATCGCCGTCGACCGGGCCCCAGCTGCACGAAATGACGCTTGCCCCGTGGTCCGCCGCCCAGACAAAGGCATCGGCCTCGGCCTGGGAACCGAGGCCGGAAGCGAGCCGGATGGGCATCAGGCGAGCCTTGGGAGCCACGCCCGATGCGCCGCGCAGTCCATTGCCGCAGGCCACGCCGGCGCACGCGGTCCCATGATCGTTGCCCGGTCCGGGACGCGGGTTGTCCGTCTTCCTGGTGACGTCGCGGGGACTGACGATCTTTCCGTCTCCGCCGAACTCCTCATGGTCGATATCCACGCCGTCGTCGATCACCGCGATCGTCACGCCTTCGCCCTGACTCAATTCCCAGGCGGATTCGATGTTGGCGTGCTGATCGACAACCGTGCCGCTGATGGTCGTCTTCTTCAAGTGCCACTGCTGAGGAAAAGCACCCCGCCGGCGGACTTCCCGGATCAACTCCGGATGGCACAGTTCGACCAGGTCCTCGTTCAACAGCGCGGCGGCGACGTCGAAGACCTCCAGTCCGGCCCCCTCCGGGGCGGAAACGAAGTACGCGTTGCCGGCGTAGGCAAGCTCCCGTTTCGCCGTCAGTCCCAACGATTTCAGGATCGCCCGGCACTTGCTGGCCGCAGCATCATCGCGGAACTTGACAAACAGATTCTCGGTGTAGACGACGGGACGTTTCGACTGGGGATCGACGAGCGCTCGGCCCGCAAATCGCAACGCCGGGTCCGCCTTCAAGTCCTTGCGCACGGCGTCCCGGCTGGCTTTGATGGCCTTGGGCGCTAGGACTCGATGGACGTCGACGCCCACGTCCAGAAAACTGGCCACCAACTGGCTGCGATTGATCGCTTCGACGCCGGCCCGCGTCGAGAGGGCGGACGCCAGCGGGCGGGCTTCCTGGGTTCGAGTGACCACCAGATCGTCACTCAGCGCCAACGAGATCTTCTGTCCTTTCTTGCCGCCGTAACGCAGGGTGTACATGTGCGAGCCCTTTCGTGAAGAAGAAAAACCGGGCACTTGACGAGCATCGGCCGACCCACCCACAATCTACGTGGCGTCCCTTCGCGGGAGAAGCACCCATGACCGGATTTCCCCCAGAATTCTCCGTCGCAACCTCGCCCGGTCCGACGCGTTATGTGTTGGCCGACGGCTATTTCGCGGTCCCGGATTCGGTGGCCACGGCGGCGAACCTGGACATCGAGTTCCGCCTGGAGGACGACGGCCTGTGCGTTTGCCGAGGGGTGCCGGGCAGCGAACCCGCGAGTGACGCGTCCGGCGGCTCGACGCCCGTTTATCGCATCGGCCAGCGGGGCCCGTTGGCGGTTCCCACCGGCAGAGTGTTCGTGCGGTTCGAGCAGCCCACGTCGCTGTCCTCGCGCCGGGAGGAGATCCAACGCGCCGGGTTTGTGATCCAGCAGTCGTTGTCCTACGCGCCGCACGCCGGCTGGGTCGCGCCGCAGTCCGGCCGGATCGCCGACGCGCTGGAACGCTTCCCGAACCTGAGGCAACTGGCCGGAGTCCAAGCGGTCGAGCCACAGATGCTGATGCCAGCCCAGCGCCGGTAGCAACGGAGGTCGAAACAACCTCCCCGTTTCCCCTTCTCTCTGGCGTCTCCCCATTGAGCCTTCTGGGCCGGTTATTCGGATCGTGCCGAAAACTCCATTTCGCCCTCGCTCGTTTTGCGGCGGGATCGCAACCGCGTCATTCTGGCCCATGTGCCTCGCAACTATAGTCGAACGATGCGGTCGGTGCAGCCGCCGACCGGAGGGAATCGGCGGACCTTCTTCGCGTATCGTCGCGGCTTTCTGGAGACTTCGGCCATGTCCATGAGTACCGTTATCGCGTTTTGCCTGCTCGCGTTGCCACCGGGCGATTGTACCGGAGGCTGCTTTCCCCCGCACCACCTGCCGCTCGTCGGGCGACAGCTCGCGTCGTCGCTGGACGCCGCAGATGGCTGGAGCGATGACGACGGAGATCTGACCGTCGCCGGCGAACTCGTGCTGACCCAAGCATTCGAACCTCCAGCTCCGCGGGTTGTCCTGCGCTCGCTGCCCCTCCTGGCCACCGAGCCGCAGACGTTGCTCGCATCGTCCGATCAGCCGCCCTACTGGACCGCCGTTCCCTTCGGTCCGCTGGTCGTGGTCGTGGAGATTCCCTTGGCCGGGGCAGACCCCACGGCGGTCGAGTACGTGACGCTCCTGCTGGACGGCAAACCCGTCGAGAACATCCGCTACTCGGTGGACCCGTCACTAATACCGCCGTCCCCCGCCGATGACCAATTCGTCCCGCGTTATGCCTTCAAATTCCCTTGCCCCGCGCCCGGCAGACACATCGTTCAGGCCCAGTATAAGACGATCGGCTTATGGAGCCGCCTGTCCAATCCGTTACGTTTCGACGTCCGCCTACCCGCTCCGCCGCGGATTGTCGCCCTGTCGGATTTTGAAGACACCCCTCGCCCGGTCGAAAAAGACGGCCTGATCTCCGTCACTTCGCCCTTGATCCGAATCCACTTGGCGAATTTGCCCGCCACCGCGACAGTGATCGCCTATCTCGACGGGAAACCCGTACGACCAGCCGCCGCGGGAGAATGCGGTTGCAGACGGATCATGCGCAGCTGGCAGAGAGAAGAAGCCAAGACAGGATGCTGCCGAGCCGTCAAACTGGAAGGCTCGATCACGCCGGGAATTCACACGCTCACAGTTCGGGCGGTCCACTCGTCAGGTCCCTGCAGCATCACCAGCGAGCCGTCCAACAAGGTGGTCTTCCACTACTACGACGAGGACGTGTACCTGCTGAGACCGGGCAGGAACTGCTGCAGTCGATGTCCCCCTGTGGACGGCAGTCCTGAATGCGTCTTGCCTCAGCCCTCGCTGAATGGCTCAGCCGCGCCGGCGGAGAGCGAGAAAACTCCGCAACCCGCCGCGTCGCCCGAGTCCGTTCCGGCAGAGGCACCCGCTGCCACGGAACGTAGCCAGGAAGCGATGCGTACGAGCGTCCCGATTCAGCAGACGGTCTTTCGACCGTCACCGGGTACCGCGGACCGCGATCCGGCGAATTCTCTGATCGCACTGGTGGCGCTTCTGCAAGCCGATTATCGCACTGCAGCTCAGCAACTGCTGGAGAGTGCCGTGGATTTCTGCGACTCCGCCGCAGCGGTCGCAGCGGCTGCCAGCGCGGCGGCCGATGAAGCGTCCAGTCATGCCCGCGCAGCGTCCGGGGCGGCGGAGCAAGCCGGCACCCAGTTGGACCAAGCCCTGGCACGCCGCGATGCAGCCGTTGCCGCGAACAAGAAGTTCCCAGGTGCGAGCCGGGCGGCTAAAGCTGCCGGCGCCACAACAGCCGCTACTCGCGCGGTCGATTGCGCCAAGACCGCCCGCGACAATGCCGCTGCGGCCAAAGCGCGAGCGGCTGACGCAGTCCAGGCTCGCGAAGCGGCTCTGGCGGCGCGGACCGCTGCCGAACTGGCGTTAGGACAAGCCCGGATTTTGGTCAAAGAGATCCAGCAGCACGTGACCAACGGCAACGGCGCCGGAGCCGAAGCGGCCCGCGTGCGGCTCGAAGCGGCGCACGCCGCCGCCGGCGCGGCCGCCAACGAGGCCCTCAAGCAACGCGATCTCGCCGCCCAGCACGCACGCTCGGCCGCGGCGCACAAGGAGATCGCGAAGTCGGCCCGAGGCGAGACTGTCGCAGAGGAGCAGCCGGCCGAAGCCGAAACGCCCCCTTCTGACGTTGCCCCAAATCGTCGCCTAGCCGCCGAGGCGACCGACGAAGCAGACGACGAATTGCCAAAAGACGACTGCTGGGCCGTATGGGCCGAACAAGCCGAGAAACTGGCGAACGATGAAGAGACGCAAGCAAACGCGAGGATTCGAGCAGCGGCGGCGCAAGCCCGCATCGAACGAGCCCGCGCCGTCCAGGGATCGCCGAGCCCCTTCTATTTCGCGTCCGCGGCCCATTTTCCATTGCCAAGTTACGGAACGCGCGGCGAGATGATCGATCGCGGAGGCTTGATCATCTACGAAGACATGGAATTCCACTTCGACCGCGACGGAGACTACAAGGTCCGCTTCCGAGCCACCATGCCGGACATGCCCGTCACCGTCCAATTGCAGTTCCAGATCCAGCCCTGCCGCGGAGGCCCGTGGTACACGGTCACCCTGGCTCCCATGGAATTCAAGTACCCGGACGCCGACGCGGCCAAGCGGAAATGCACAACGGCCGGCGACTGCTCCGCCCCGCCGGAACCGTCCTGCTGCGGCCCCGTGCGGGAATGCGTCTGCCGGGGCCACAGCGAAATTCTCCGCCGCTGCTATGGCGAGATGGGCCGGGATGCGACCATCCGCCGCACGGGCACGGCGAGATTCGGCTTCGGGGTAGACGTGCCGTGAACACTCGCCGCGTCACGGAAACTTGGGAATGGGCCAATCCCGAGTGGCAGTCTTCTTTTCGAGTTCCGCGGACTCCAGTCCGATGATCGCGCCCGAGGGCCCCGAATCGTCCGGCAAGGCGACGGCGACAATGATCGGGCGTCCTTCGCTTGGGTCGCGGACTCTTTTCACTCTCCCCTTGCGGCCTCGGCAGCACCAAGCGTCCTCCTTGACCAGGACGCAGTCGTTCTTCTTGAACCCGTCGATTTCGTTTGGATCGCTCATCTCACACCCCCCCAATCATACCCCACCCTATAGAGTGAATCACTGCCGCCTGTTTCTAACCAAATTCAGACTGGAACGCCAATTGTAGGCCGTTCGCCCCCGCTGTCAAACGATGGTGTTCACGCCGTGCAGGCTGCTTGTGCATGGCAGGAATGCCAGAACGCGATTTCACGCGGCACGTCATTCGGGTCGCCATGTCCTCTTCGTCGGCTCGTCCGGCTGAATCGTCTGCCCGGTTTGCCTATTCTGCGAGACCAATCCACTTGGCCAGTGTGGGAGTAAGCCACTTTTGCCGCAAAACTTGAGTCCAAGACAGGAAGATCCGATCTTACCAAAGGAAACGGTCACGCGGGGGCTGACGGATGACACCCTATTCTGACTGCTGCGTTCATGGCCTTGATCGGGTGCCAGGCTGACCCTGCTTTCGTACAAGGAATGATCCGATGCCGAGCCTGCGCAAAGCGATCTTCTACGCGGTCTGTATCGGGATCGCCTGCTGGTACATCCCCACGCTTTGGGGCGAGAGGAATGCGGCCGAGAGATCGCAGTTTACCGCCCCGGAACGGATCGACGCAGGGTGTGTCAGCGGTGCCCGACTCCTGCCACGCTTCTCAGACGATCCGCTCGGCGAGTCGGAGCACATCGATCCGCAGGTCCGTCCGGCTTCAGTGCTCACACAATCGCTGTTTCTCGCCCAAGCAGCAATGGCAGCCGACGGCGCATTCGCGATCACCGAGTTGTCGCAAGGCACACCGACGATCACTTGGCCCATCCAGCGAGACGGCGACGAAGTGCGGTTGTTTGCGGCCGGGGACGTGACGCTGACAGGCACGGGCGCCGCGGAGCCAATCGACATCAAAGTCAAAGTAGGCGAGAAAGACCCTGTCGACGCCAAACCCACGGAGAAGCAAGGCTCGTGGAAGGCGACAGTCCCGATAGAAGCCGTGGGGGAACACAAGATCGTCGTCACCAAAGGCGTCGGCCCGAATCCACCCCAGCACTGGATTAGCGTGCTTGCGCCAAGCGCCGACGACACGCGGATTCTGGAGCCCATCATCTCCAAAGTATCCAACAATGCGTACAAAGAACCTGTCGACTTGAGCGAGGTACGCGTCTACGGCGGCTATCTGAAACTGGCGGGCCTGCGCGTGCGAAGCGGCACGCAACTTCAGTTTGCCGTGTTCGACAATTCGGCAAACAGGGGCAGGTTTCTCGGCCTTACCGTTCCATCCGCCCCGGTGGTTCCTCGAGAGGATGCCAGCTGGGAGGCCGAACTGGATATGCCATTGCCCCCGGAGATGGCCCCTGCTCCGGGGTTCGTGCTCGCGATGGCCTTTTCAGCAACGGGCGGTTTGCACCGCTACTCCGCAACCCGTGTCAACTTCCAGGCGGCACCAATCAGCACCAAGTTGAAGATCTCGGCCGCCCCCCTGATACGGAAAGGCGACGATACGGAGGACTTGCCGAAAAAAGGCGACGTTTATCTCTCCAAGGACAGGCGTTTTGTTGTCAGCGGGGTTGCGGACGGAGGGGATGCAAGTCTGTTGGAGGACAGCCGCATCGTCATTTCCCTGAACGGTGTTCCGCTGGGCATCAAAGGCATCGGAATCAATCCAGCCGCAAAGAACAGGTGGTTCTCTCCGATTGAGGTCGACACCGACAGCAAATACACAGTCGAGGCTTGGACCGTTCTGGGGAGGCAGATCTTCGGCACGAAATCGCCGGCAGCTACGGTCCGCGTGCGCACGACGGGCCCCAGTGTCCTCTCGGTCAGCCCGACGAACGCGGCTTTCGAGGGGATCAAGGTGACTTTCGACGACGAAATCAACGTGCCAGCCGCAGCGGATCTGGGCAAGGCGTTTCTGCTGGTGAACAGCAGCAACAAGCCCAGCATCGATCCCCAAACGGCGGCGGCCTCGCTGCCGAAATTCGATCCGTCCGACAATTCCGTCACCCTGGCGTACCAGGACGTCCCGCCGGATGTTTACACGTTTACGGTGAAGGCAGGCTTGATCAGCGACCTCTTTGGGAGAACGATGGCGAAGGACTACGCGGAGAAACTCTTCCGGCCCATCGGCGCCGAAGAGCCTGTGATCTCGCGGGGGATCACCGGTCCCACGGGGCCGAACGTGTCGTTTCCCGAATACACGAAACCTCGACCGATCATCGACGGGTTCAATCCGTCCGACCATGTCGAGACGCGGGTCTCCCGCCTCTACTACTTCCGCGATGCACATCGCGTGGCCCAGATTATCAATCGCGACGTCAAATCGTACAACCGCGCCGCGGTCGACATGCAGCAGCAGTTGGCGGACAAAGCGCGACAAATTGCCGAGCAGGCGACGGACCAGCGTCGCGAGAAGGAACGGGGGGCCGTCGAGGCGGCGAAGAAGACGCGGGAAGCCGAACGTGAACTGCAAGAGGCGGAAGCACTCGCGGCGAACACGGCCAATCAAGCGGCCAGTGCGGCCGTCGACCAGCAACGGGCCGACGCGGCGATGCGGAATCGGCCGGCCGAACGCACGGACCAAGAACAGGCCGATCTGGAAAAGCGCGTCGAGAACCTGAACAACGTCGTCGCCCAGCTGGAACGCGTCGCCGAATCGGCCCGCAACCGCGCCGCGTCCGCTTACGCCAAAGTCCAGGCGCTCCGCGAACAGGAATCCGCGGCCAACGAACAATGGCAGGCTTCCCTGGCCGCCGAAGACCGCGCGAGGGAAGAACAATTCCGCCGCGAAGTCGCGGCGGCCCACGCCGACCCGGACACCTATGCCCCCGGCAAGCCGGAATCGGAGGATCCCGTGCGGCAAGTGTCGGTCTCGGTCATCGGCGAAGGGTTGATCCAGTTGCGCGGCCCCATCAAGGGCATCAACGTCATCCGCACGATGATCAACCAGATCGACGCCCCGGTGGGACAAGTTCGCATCGCCGTCCACACCGTGCAAATCAACGGCGAAAAGGGCGATCGGATGGAACGCGTCGCCGGCAGAATCCAACGCTTCATCGACCATTCGCGATTCCTGACGCTGCAGTCTGCCGAGATGCTTCGCAAGGCGATCGTGACGGTCGCCGCCCAGCGGGCCATGGAACTGGGAGAACTGCCCGGCATGACCCAGGAAGAACGCGACCGCAAGTACTTGTACTCCTTCTTCGGCGATGATTTCATCCGCGAGTTGGAGGTCATGGACTCGGAGTTCTTGCAGACCGGCAACAAACTGCTGTCGCTCCACTCGATGGACTCGACCAGCCTCGCGTCGGCCATGTTCATCATGGCGCTGGCCAAGAACACAACCCGCTTGGAGATTCTGCAGACGTTCGACGGCATGATGGCCGGCGAACTGCCGCTGGCCGAGCAGAACTACTTTGAAGCGGGGTTGACGTGCGACGGCAAGCACAGGCTGTTCGATGGGTTCTGTAAACGCGACGACTTCCAACTGCTCTCCGCCAACGCCCGCTTCCAGTCGATCCGCGGCCTGTTCGACGCCGAAATCGCGGCCGACGATACGATGACGCCGATCCAGCGGGAGTTCGTCCGCTTGGCCCAAATCTTCAAGAGCCGCTTGATCGTGGAAATGGAACTGAAGCAGCGCATCATGGAGCGGTCGGTCATCGAGGAGCGATTGGGAAATCGTCAGAAGGAACTGGAAGACGCCAAGAACCTGGAGGACGATGCCAAACGGAAGCTGAGCCAAGCCGTGGACAAAAGAAAGGTCGCGCAGCGCAACGTACTCCTGGCGGCCCAAACCATCCAAGCCAAGGGCCAGTCGGTCCAAGTGCAGGCAGCCAACGCGCAGAAAAAGGCGGACGAAGCACTCCGCGACGCCCAGGACGTCCTGGAAGCATTTCTCGAGGCCGGAACGACGAAAGCTATTTCCGCCAACGCGACATATCGAGATCTCGGCCTGTCTTATGAGCGGCTCGACTCCGACCT
The DNA here is from genome assembly GCA_964409865.1 of uncultured Pirellulaceae bacterium. Taxonomy (GTDB): domain Bacteria; phylum Planctomycetota; class Planctomycetia; order Pirellulales; family Pirellulaceae; genus Anammoximicrobium. The sequence continues at coordinate 13,395 of CAYPGE010000063.1, read as the reverse complement.
GCGCAACAAAGTTGCCAAAGGAGAAGATCGACAGGGCAAGTACAGAACTGCGCTCGGCCAGATAAGCGAAGAGCGGGCTGCGATTCAAAAGGCATTCTTGGCGCCGCTGCAAAAAAATGAAAGCATCAGTCAAAGGTTCGAGGAGGCGCAAAACCGGTTCTTGAAAGCGCTCACGAAACACCCGGATCTTGTGGAACTGCCGCCGCCCAAAGGACCAACCGAGTACAAAGTCCGCATCGGTGGACGCGACGTGCTGCTCTCGACGGCCAACAAAAAAACAACGACGGACGAAGCGGGGCGAGCGGTCCTCAAAACCCAGCTTCGTCACTATGTCGCCGACGGCGATGAGATCAGGAAGACGCTGGCCCCCTTTGAGTACAGTCCCGCCAACAAGCAGATGCTGGAAAAGGCCACGGCGATCCTCGATGGCTTGACCAACCCACCGATTGCCGATCAGAGCGACGAAGAGCTGCTCAGCAATCTGCAACGCTGCCTGACCATGTTCGAGCTGTACAGCCAACTCGCCCAAGTGGCGTCCGAAAAAGCCGGCACGATCCTCCGGCAAATCAACCAGGTCGTTGCCGGAATCGGGGCCGAAGGCGCATCGGTCAACGAGGCTTACAAGGAATGGCTCTGCACGGCGGAGGACATCGACCGCTTCGTTGGCTCGGAACTAAAAGACGAAATAGACCACCTATTGGAAGGGGCTGCGGGCGGTTTCCAGGCTCTTCTGGCCGCAGACCTGGAGTACCAGTTTGCGCAACGGGAGGCCGAGTCCGCCCGCCGGCCCCTGGACCACAAGAAATTCCTCGACATGCTGGTGGACGAGATGGAGGACAAGTACATCGAGTTGCTGGAGGGCACGCGGGCGCACACGGCGAATATCGATGCTTACATCAAGCGGCTGATGACTTCGCTGGACGACGATTTCAACACGCAGTTTTACTACCCGACGTTCCGCAAGGTGCGCGAGGCGAGTCAGTTTTGGGACGTGCAGATGGGGCAGGTCGAAACGACGAACGTGCTGGCGAACAATCGGGCGTTCGCCAAGGTGACGCCCGAGGCCACCATGGAATTCGATCTGCCGAAACGGGACATCATGATCGCGGAGGCCATCGATGGGGCCAAGGCCATGATCGACGACGTGGGCGCGCTGGCTCAAGATCCGACGTTCCTGGCCATGGCCAAGCTGAACGGCGGACAACCGACGTCGTCGCCCATTGCCGGGGCTTCGGGCGGCTTTTCGACCGTGCGAAACGTACTGCCGGGACTATCGACCGAGACCTCGGAAGCCGTGCTGGGACAGCAAGGTCCGGGCGGCGCCCAATTCGGCGCGGCCCTGGAAGGCCTGATTCCCGATCCGGCGATCTACAAGTTCGAGACGGGCACCGGCTGGGAAATCCGGCCGGTGATCCAGCCGGACGGTCAAGCCGTGGTGTTCCATTTCAACTACATGTACTCCACGAACATTCGCGAACCGATCCGGGCCGACGAAAAACATTTGGGCCGTGTCAAACGGCACTTCGTCGATACGGACGTGCAGTTGAGCAACTACGAACTGCGGGAAGTCAGCCGGTACACCGTGGCCTTGAAGGCCGCTCGAACCGCCCGCGGCGTGCCGCTGCTGGAAGACATCCCGGTGGCCGGTGTCCTGTTCCGTCCCTTGCCCAGCGCCGAATCGTCGCTGCAGCAAAACATCATCATGTCTCAAGCCACAATTTTCCCGACGCTGTTCGACCTGATGGGGCTGCGTTGGGCGCCGGTCGTTGCCGATCTGGACCCGTTACGGCTGTCCAACGACGAGTTCATCGTGCGCAACCGCCGCCGCGCCCTGATGAACCGCGTGTTCGATCATTCCAGCTCGCAGGTAGACGAGTTCCTGCGGATCCCGGAAGCCGAGCGGCGGATGGACCTGTACCGCTCGCAGGAGACGATTCCCAGCGTTCACCCGAACGGCTATGCGGGGCCGGGTGCGAACCTGCAAGACAGCCAACTGCAGGAAGGTTACTCGCCGGTCGACCGTCCCGAAACGCGGTACGTGCCGGCCGAATCGGCCGAAGGCAGTCCGCTACGTCCTCAACGCCCGCTGCTGCAGCCGCAGGCCCTCCCGCTGGATGCGCCGCAAAGCGGGGGCGATCGCGGTTCGAGGACGCCGTCCTACGACGGCGGTTCCGAGCGTATCGAACAACTGGGGCCGCCAGCCATCGGCACTCCGCTCGAAGCGGTCCCTGTGCCGGCGCCCTCTCCTGACGGGCAGGCCTTAGCACCTCGTCGGACGGCAGGTGGTGAAGTCGCCCCGGCCTCCTATTTACAGCCTGTCCCCCAGACGCCGTTGCTGAGATCTGCGCCGCCATCGGCGCGGACACAGGCACCGCTGCCGCCGGGGCAAGCCGAATTGCGGCGGCTTCCCCTGGTGCATGGAAACGCCCGGAGCAATTAGCAGGCCATCCCCGGAGCCATTGACGATGAAGCGTGCCACTGGATTGCTGTACTTCGCGGCCGCCGCGGTCGTGACGGTCGTCGCCGCGGGCCCGCACCGCGGCGTGACGCGCCCTTCGACCTATTGTTCGCTGCCGAATCACGACTACCAGTATCGAGACTTCTCCCAGCCGGTGCGGTCGGTCAGCGCGGTCGGGATCCTCGTCCGCGATCCGTTGCCCATGGCCGGCATGACCGAACTGGACCGCGAGCGGCTGCGTCGGACAGGCGACGCCGTCGCATTGCGAGCGGTGAAAGCCTTTCAGTTTGTCGACTGCCCCCGGTTGCAGGTGGACCACTGCTCGATCTCGCAAATCACCGTCAACCTGCACGAGGACGGCGACTGGACAATCAGCCTCCGCGCCGATCAGAACCCCATCCAGTTGGTGCCGCCCGCAGTCGATCGCGACGTGACCACGTCCGAGGAGATCCACAAGTTCACGGACCACTTGAAGCGAAACCTCTTCAAAGTCCAATTGCGGTGTTACGCCCGGACAGGCGGGGTCCCAGCTGACAGCGCCGTCGGCAAACCCGTAGTCATCCCGCTGGAGGTCGCGCCCTTCTGGGTCCAGCGTCAAGAACCCCGCTGGTTCGTCGACACGGGGAATGACGCATGGATCCGGCAGTACTTCGACATCATCGATCACGTGGAAATCGAATTCACGTATGGAAATCGGGCTCCGGTTGGAGCAGAGGAGCTGCGATCGTGGCAGAAAGAATGATCCGCAATCTGTTGATCGGCCTGGGTATCCTGGCCCTGTTGACGCCGTCGGTCCGGGCCGCTAACCGCCCGCCCCGCAACGTGCCTCCCACGGACGAGATTGAACTGCTCGATCCGAACGCCGATCCGCTGGGGCGGCCGGCCGTTGAACTCCGCCACGGCGCACACGGTCTGGAGGTCGACATTCCTCCGGCGGTGTTGGTACACAAGTACTACTACACCGGCGATCGTTCCTTTCAGGCTCAGATGCTGCCCGGCGGACCATCGATCATCGTCGTCAACCATCCCAAGACCGGTGAGCGGTGTTACATCGAGGCCCAGATGCTGCCCGGCGCACCGCGGGTGACCTACACCAGCAGTTGCATCGAATACGACTACGGCGAGAACGGAATCACGGTCCACTTCGGACTGTTCGGCCAGCCCACGATCAAGTACCGCAGCGGGCTGACGTGGAGCACGAGGATGGGCAACCTGGTCCATGCGGACCAGTGGGTGGAGGGAACCCAGAAGGTCGTGGCCGGGTGCAAGGCGGTGGCGTCGGCATCGAAGACCTCGTTGAAGGTCGCCACCATCAACGGCGCCGAGGTGGCCAAGACGGCCGCACTGCCCGTGCAGAACATCCTCCGCATGATGCCCCTTGGCGCCGCGGTGTTCGACCCCGACCGCCGCGTCAAGTGGGAGGAAAAGATCGCGGAACACCAGCGGCAACACGAGATCGAACACGCCGCCCAAATCGCCGAACGCGACGAGTTGACGATCCGGACGAATCGCTGAACGATCGTTCGGGGTTCCCGTGCAAAGGGGCCCCGCTGGCGAGGAACCAAGGTTTAATAGCTGCGCGGCGTCACGCGGGCTTGGACTCGGCCGGGCAGGCCCTGGATGCGGAGGAAGCCTTCGGCGTCGTCCTGGTTGTACGAGCCGCCGCCTTCCATCGTGGCGATGCCCTCGTCGTACAGGCTGTACGGGCTCTGCCGGCTGGCGACCATCAGGTTGCCCTTGTACAGGTTCAGGCTCACCTCGCCCGTCACGGTCCGATGCGCCTGTCTGATGAAGGCGAACAGCGCGTCCATCTTGGGAGCGTACCAGAAGCCGTAGTAGACCAGTTCCGCCACTTCGGGCGCGAGCCGGTCGCGGAGGTGCATCAGTTCGCGGTCCAGCGTCACCTGTTCCAGCAGCCGCAGCGATTCATACAGGATTGTCATGCCGGGCGATTCGTAAACGCCACGGCTCTTCATCCCCACGAAACGGTTCTCGACCATGTCCACGCGGCCAACGCCGTTGCGGCCGCCGATCTCGTTCAGCTTCCGGATGATCTCGTAGGCGCTGCATGTTTGGCCGTTCACAGCCACCGGCACGCCCGCTTCGAAAGCCACCTTGACGTTCTCGATCTTGTCGGGCGCCTGCTGCGGCGAGACGGTCATGCCGAACTCGACGAGTTCCACGCCGTTGACCGTCAGGTCTTCCAGCTTGCCGGCCTCGTAGCTGATGTGCAGGCAATTCTCGTCCGAACTGTAGGGCTTGGACACCGACGCCTTGACCGGAATGTTGCGGGCCGCGCAGTAGGCGATCATCTCGCTACGGCCGGCGAACTTGTCGCGAAACGCTTTGCGCCGCCAGGGCGTGACCACCTGGATGCCCGGTTCGAGCGCTTCGGCGGCCAGTTGGAAGCGGCATTGGTCGTTGCCTTTGCCCGTCGCCCCATGCGCGAACGTGTCCGCGCCGACCTCGCGCGCGACCTGCAGACACTTCTTGGCGATCAGCGGCCGGGCGATCGACGTGCCCAGCAGGTAGATGGTCTCGTACTTCGCCTGCCACTGCAACACAGGAAAGGCGAAGTCGCGGCACAGTTCCTCTTTGGCGTCGAGGATGCGAGCACTGGCAGCGCCGGCGTCCCGCGCTTTCTTCAGAATCGCCTCACGGTCTTCGCAGGGCTGGCCCAGGTCGACGTACACGGCGTGCACCTCGTAGCCCTCCTCCATCAACCAGCTGAGAATGACGGACGTATCCAATCCCCCTGAATAAGCGAGCACGCAGCTAGGCATGAGTATTCCCCGATCGAAGATGTTCTTGGTTTGAAACGGCGGCGCATGATACGGTCTGAGACACTAACGTCGTGTAACCGCGCGCAACATATTCTGACGAGGCGGGGCCGGTGTCACAAGTGGAGGCGCAAAAACAAGCGAGGGCGAAACTGGCGACCGCCAATTCCGCCCTCGCCGTGTTCCCTGGCGTCGGAGCGGCCTACGGGCCGCTCCGACGCACAGTCATAAGCTTCACCGTGAAGCGCTCCAACAGGCAGTCGACCCAGAAACCGCCTGCCAAAGCTAGCTGCTTCGACCCAGGAGGGAGGGTTGCCCTGTGTTCCCGCAAACACAGTGCGAACAGTGAAGCTTTCGGTGTTTTGTTGTGTTTTCGACCTCCTATCAGGACCCCAGCAACTTCATCGTAGCCATCACGCTCCGCGTGATGATCGCCAACCCAAACCGGACATTGATTCCTTCACCCGTCCCTACGCGGCGGAAGCCAAGGGGCGGCCCAGCACCGGCTGGACCACCTGTTCCCAAGCCGCCTCTCCGCCGCCCTTGACCAGTACTGCGTCTCCCGGCTGGACGACGTACTGCAGTTGTGCGGCGGCATCCTTGATCTGCGGCCGCCAAACCGCCCGGCTGGCGGGCATTCCTGCCGCTTGGGCGGCTTCCACCACCGTCCGGCCGGCAGGTCCGCCGGCGATCAGCCAGTCCGCTCCGCACCGGACGACCGCCGCCCGCCCGATTTCGCGCTGCGGCTGCGGCCCGTGGCCACTCTCTTCCAGGCCGCCGCAGACCACGATGCGCCGGCCTTGTGTTTCCACTTCTCGCAACACTTCCAAGGCCGCTCGCCACGAGGCGAACTGGCCGTCGTACGTATCGTCGATGACCGTTATCCCGTTCTGACAGGCGACCTGGCAGCGGTGTGCCAGCGGTTGAAACTCCCGCAGCCGCGCGGCCACCTCTCGTGCCGACAAGCCCATGATCCGCCCGACCGCAAAGGCGGTCAAAGCGGCGTGCAGGGCGTGTCGTCCCCAGGTCCGCACCGTACACTCCGTCCCCTCGACGACGAACTTCAATTCGCCTTGGCCGCAATGCACGTGCGTGGCGTTCAAGTCGCAGTGCGAGCCGCGACCGACGAGCATGACCTGCGTCTTGACTCGATCGGCCCAGTCGCCCAATCGCGGTTCGTCGCCGCTGAGCACCGCCCAGCCGTGTTCGGGCAGATCTTGGAGCCATTCCAGCTCGCAACGTTCGCCCTCGTTCTCGCTCGGACTCACGTTTTGAGCGAGCGAGTTAATAACGCCAATCTCGGGTTGACACAAGTGCGAAACCGACCGAATTTCGTTCTTTCTTGACGCGTGGTACTCCAGCAGGCCATAGTCGTCCTGTCGCTGCAGTTGCAGCAGCGCCAGCGGCAAAGACCAGGGATGGTTTCCGTCCGAAACCGGCGAACGTCCGGAGAAGGACCCGCTCAAGACGGCGTCGATCATCCGCCGCGTCGTGGTCTTGCCCGGACCTCCTGCCACGGCGATCACGCGGGCGGTCACTCGTTGCCGGTGCCAAATCGCCAGCCGCTGCAGGGCCTCGTGGGTGTCCTCGACGACGATCGCGAAGCACCCCGCCGGCGGCTGGAAAGCACCGTAGGCCGCTCGCTCCGCGAGCGAAACCGCGTCGCGGAGCGACGCGTCTGCGATGCCCGGCGTCTGGGAGAGTCGCGGCCACGTGAAGGCAGCATCCGGAACCACCAGCCCGCGAGCACCGCGAGCCAAAGCTTCGCGCACCTGAGCCGCCCGAGCGCAAGCCTCCGCTTCCAGCGCCCAGAAAACGTCCCCTGCCGCCACCTCGCGGGCCTCGACGGCGATGCGGCCGATCGGCTCCTGCGGGCCGCAGGGAGGCGGCGTGGAGTCCCGTTGCACGCGGCCGCCGATCAGGTCGGACAATCCTTGAATGCTGAGTTCGTCCATCGTCAGTTTGCCAGCGGCAGGCGCGACGCCAAAGAAATTACGCGCGGCCGCTCCTCCTCGTACTCGATTTCCGAACCCACTTCGCGCAACCACTGCCGCGCCACGAGTTGGTCGTCGCACCCGTGATGCTGCTGCCGGCCGCCGGGCGATGGCCGTTCGCCCTTGCCGGCGATCAGCACGGCGTCGCCGGGACGCGCCTTGGACAAGGCCCAGCAAATCGCCTCCGCGCGATTGGGCAGCACGTGGGCGCGGGCCGGACGATCGTAGCCGTCGAGAATGTCGTGAACGATTTCCAGGGATTGCTGCCCGCGGGGATGATCGTTGGTGATCACGCCCAGATGCGCCATGCGTTCGACCACGCGTCCCAGCAGGGGCCGGTGCGAGGGATCGCCGTGCGCGTCCGCGCCGAACACGCAGATCACGCGGCCGGGGCTGACTTGACGCAGCGACCGCAAGGCGACGGCCAACGCATCGGGCGAACGGGCGGCGTCTACGTACACGCCAAAGGGCTGGCCGGCAACGACCGGCTCCATCCGGCCGGGGACCGTCTCGACCGCCTCCAGCCCCCGTGCGATCGTGGTCAACTCCAGTCCCATCAACAGCCCGGCGGCCGCTGCGCACAGGCAGTTGTATACATGATGGTCGCCGAACATCCGCGTCTGGACGGCGGCCGTCTCGTCGCCCGCCGTCAACAAAAAGGTCTGCTCGCAGGGATGACGTTCGATGACCCTCGCCATCAGTTCGGCCGGCGTGTGCATGCCGATGGTGAGCACGGGCCGATCCAGGTGCCGCAGGACGAATTTGCTCGCCGGGTCGTCCGCGTTCAGAATCGCCGCACCATCGGGCTTCAGATGTTTGAACAGGCGGGACTTGATACGCCGGTAATTGAAGATCGACCCGTGATAGTCCACATGGTCGCGGCGGACGTTGGTCATCACCGCCACGTCGAACTCGACTCCCGCCGTGCGGCGTTCCGCCAGGGCGCGGCTGGACACCTCGACGACGGCCGTGCCGCAATCCTGGTCGGCCATGCGGGCCAGCCAGTCGGCCAACTCGCGGGCCGGGGGCGTCGTGCGGGCCGCCGGTTCGCGATCCACGCCGTCGCTGTGGGCCAACGAACTGATCAGCCCGTTGCGCACGCCCGCCGCGCGAAAGATGGAATCCAACAGCCAGGCGGTCGTGGTCTTGCCGTTGGTGCCCGTGATGCCCACCGTCCGCATCCGCTCGCTTGGGTCGCCGGCCAGACGCTGGCACAAGCGGCCGTACGCCTCGCGGCTGTCCGGCACGACGCAGACGGGCGCGTCGACTGGCAACGGACGTTCGGCGAGCACGGCTTTCGCGCCGCGGCGAAGCGCTTCGGAGACGGCGTCGTGACCGTCGGCGATCGCGGTTGACACCGCGACGTACAGGTCGCCGGGCCGGCACCGGCGCGCCTCGTCGCAACATGACGTGACGCGGATGTCCGGGCCGCCGAAGATGGGACTTTCAGGAAAAAACTCACGCAGGCTGATGCGCGGAATGCGTGTGGCGGTGTGCATGTTCTCGGCCTCCTTGCCTGGCATGCAGTGCGGGATCAGGGCGTTCACCAAATCGCGACCGACGGCTGTCCTTTCCGTCAGTGGCCGGCGTTGCGGGCGAGCCTGGGAATGGGTCTGGACTCGGTACGCTGTCGCCGGATCGTGGGGAGAATTGTTCTGGATTGCGGCCCAGGTGTCAAGGCGATTTTTGGGTGGGTCACTTTCACTGCCAGCATCAGGCGACCAGCAAGGGACGCCCGGTGCGGGCGATCGTCGCCAGGTCGTCCAGCGTGCCGTCGATCAGCGTCGCCAGATTGGCGTTAGCCAGCACTTGCGACTGGGCCTCCAGGCAGCGTTCCAGGCAGGCGGCGGCCGCCTCTTCATCGCCGGGCCAAACGGCGTAGGCAGCTTGCACCGCGCGGATCAGTGCCTCGTCGCCCTCGATCGGCAGACCGGCCAGCGCGCGCATCAGTTGGCGGTAGAATTCCGCCGCCAGACCAAACAGCTGGATCAATCGAGCCCGGCGCGGCGGGGCCTCTTTGCCTGCTTGATCCACAAACGGCCCCATCGCTTTGGCAAACTCGATCGAATTCGCCTGCGGGTCACGCAGGTGTGCTAGCAGCGTTGCACGGAACTCGTCCAATTGTTGGTCCGCCAGATCCAGGGCCCGCCGGACGCTGCCTTCCGACAAGGCAGCCAAGCGAGTCGCCGTCTGCGGGTCGTCGACCAGCCCTTGGGATACCAGCAGCCGGGCGACCGCTTCCTGCAACAGCGGGCGAAAACGCACGATCTGGCTGCGGGACCGTATCGTGGGCAACTGCCGCTGTTCGCTGGTGCCGATCAGGATGATCACCGACTTGGGCGGCGGTTCCTCCAGGGTCTTCAGCAGGCAATTGGCACCTTCCTGGTTGAGGAAATCCGCGTCATCGATGATCGCGATCTTACGGCCGCCGCGAAAAGGCTTCAGGGCGATGTCATGACACAGCCCTTCGCGCATGCGGTGCTCGCGGTCCCCGATGAACAACTCGACGGGAATAAAGCTCCTGTCCTCCGGCTTGGAGACCAGTTCCAAATCCGGATGCGTCTGGGCCGCGACTTGCTGGCACGCCGGGCAATGCCCGCAGGGATCCAGGTCCTCGTCGCGCGAGACTTCGCACAGCAGCGCCTGGGCGAGTTTCAGGGCGAAGGTCCGTTTGCCGATGCCCGCCGGCCCGATAAAGAGGAAGGTGCTCGCCAGCCGGCCGCGGCAGAGCGCCTGCCGGAACTGGGCGACCAACGGATCGTGACCTTCGATTCCCTGCCACGTCATGCCAATACGCCTTCCGCCGCCCGGCGAATGTCCGCCTGGACCGACTCGATGTCCCGTGCCGCGTCGATGACGGCGATTTCGGGACGCCGCGCCGCCTCGGCCATGTATCCCAGCCGAACTTGCTGCATGTAATCCAGACCCTGCGATTCGATTCGGTCCGGCTCGCGGTTCCTGCGCCGGACGGCGGCGGCGACGTCCATGTCCAACAGGAAAATCCGCGCCGGGTGCAGGCCTGACACGGCGACCTCGCCGACACGCCATAAATCCTCCACGGCCAGACCGCCCGCATGACCCTGGTAGACGACGTTGGCCAGCAAAAACCGGTCCGACACCACCATGCAGCCGGCGTCCAGCGCCGGGCGGATGACTTGATCGACCAGTTGCGCCCGCGAGGCCATGTACATCAGCATTTCCGCCCGGCGGCCGATCGGCGTATCCGACTTGTGGAGCAGGATTTCCCGCAGACGCTCGCCCAATTCGGTGCCGCCGGGGTCGCGGCACGTCACCACCTCGCGCCCCCGCCCGCGGAGCCAGTCCACAAACAGCGTCATCTGCGTCGATTTGCCGGTGCCGTCGATCCCGTCGAAGCTGAAAAACATGGGTTCCAATCGTCCCGGAAATCGGCGTTGCTGTCAAGCGTCCGCTAGCAGGTGGGCCGGAACAAGCAAGTAGGCTGGAACAAGTAGGCCGGAACAAGTCCGCGCAGTTCCGGCATTGTCAGCTGACCGAGCACTGCGCCGATCTCTGCCCGAACTGCGCGGACTTGTTCCGGCCTACTTCGCTAGCTGCTGCCGGAGCCGAACTGACATTGCCCCGGCGGCGCGGCCTCCGTAGACTTCCTCCCTGCCGCATGCGAAAAAAAGCCCGGCTCTTTCGGAAAAGCCGGGCTTCTTAGAACCGCCAACAAAACCGAAATCGGAGACCTTCGGTCGGCGGTTTCGGCGGGGTCAGAGACCCGCGCCGAACGGTTTTGTTAGCGGTTCTAAGACCCCGATTCGTCGTCGCTGCCAGGAGCTACGCACATGCTCAGCGTCTCGGTTGTGGTGCCCGTTTACAACGAATTCGACAACATCCCGCGTTTGTACGAGCGGCTGAACGAGATTTTGCCAGCTCTGGGACGCGAATACGAGGTTTTGTTCATCGACGACGGCTCGCACGACGGCAGCGTCGAGGCGCTGCAGGCGGTGGCTGCGGCCGATCCGCGCGTGAAAGTCGTCCGTTTCCGCCGCAATTACGGCCAGACGGCGGCGATGCAGGCCGGCCTGCAAATGGCCTCCGGCGACGTGATCGTGACGATGGACGGCGATTTGCAGAACGATCCCTCGGACATCGGCATGATGCTGGACAAAATCGACGAGGGCTACGACCTGGTCCACGGCTGGCGGAAGCAGCGTCAAGACGCATTTCTGAACCGCCGCCTGCCGTCGATGATCGCCAACTGGATCATCTCCAAGACCACGCGATTTCCCATTCATGACCTGGGCTGCACGCTGAAGGCGATTCGCCGCGAGATCGCGCAGGACCTGGAATTGTACGGCGAAATGCACCGCTTCATCCCGATCCTGGCACATTGGCGCGGAGCCCGGTGTGTCGAGGTGGTTACCAAGCACCATCCGCGGCAATTCGGCCAGACGAAGTACGGCATTTCCCGGACCTTGCGAGTGATTCTGGATTTGATCACGGTCAAGTACATGCTGGACTACTTCGCCAGCCCGATGAAACTTTTTGGCATGCTGGGCTTCGGTTGCGGCCTGCTGTCGCTGCTGGCGGGCTTGGCCGTAATCCTGATGAAATGGGCGGCAGGTGTCGACATGACGGGCAATCCGCTGCTGTTGCTGGCGGTGTTTTCGATGATGATTTGCGTCCAGTTTCTCAGCCTGGGACTGTTGGGCGAAGTCAGCGCTCGGATCTATTTCGGCAGGCAAGGGAGACAACATTTTACCGTCCGAGAACGGCTCAATTTCGAACCGCCCGAGGAGGCGATCCGCCGGCATGCGCGGGCCGCGTAACGCAGCTCGCGCGATACGGAAAACGGTCAAACTCGTCTGGTTCCCTGCAGCCCGTTCTGCTACAGTCCGCGAACTTGTCTTGTGCCTGGGGTTTGCGTCTCGTCAACGGCCTGACAGCGGTGCTTCTGTTGCCATGTGGAATTCCCCTGCCAAACTCCTGATCGCGATCGGTTTGTGCCTGACGATCGGCGTCTCCTGGGGCTGCATGGGTTCCTCCGCCTATCGGCTGTGGTATCGAACGCAGTGGCTGGAGGACGAAGAAATCAGGCCCAGCCTGTACACGCGGCTGGAGCAACTCACGGAACTCCAGAAGCGAGCCGGCAGCATGAGCGAAGCGGAGCAGGCTCAGGTCGCGGCCAGACTCGCCCGTGACTTGGCGGAAGACCCGTCGCCGCAGTATCGCGCACAGGTCGCCCGTGCGCTCGGCGATCTGTCCGCGCCCGCCGCCACGGAGGCGTTGCGGCAAGCTGTCCGTGACAAGGAGCCGAGCGTCCGCATCGCGGCCTGCGCGGCCTGGGGAAAACAGGGCCGCCAAGAGGCGGTATCGGCCCTGGCGGAAGTGCTCGGCCAAGACGCCGACCTGGATGTGCGCACCGCCGCCGCCCGAGAGCTTGCCAACCACAAGACGCCCGGCAGCATCGCCGCGCTGGGGCTGGCGCTGGATGATCCCGATCCCGCGCTGCAGCACCGAGCCATCCTGTCGCTGCAGGCCGTCACCGGCAGAGACTTCGGCAACAGCGTCCCGGCCTGGCGGCAGTTCGTCCGCGAAGGCGAAGCTCAGCCCCGCGAGACGCCCTCGGTGGCAGAGACCCTGCGCAACCTTTTCTAACCGCAGCGGTCCGCTCGTAGTGCCGCCTTCAGGCGGTCTGGCAAACACGCCCCCATCCGCAGCAACGCACGATCACCTTTACGCACATGGCGCGGAGTCAGAACTCACTCCTTCGCAGACTCTTGTCCCTTCCTACGCTGGGAGGCTGGCTGAGTATTCTGCACTGTTTCCTCGTCCTGATCGCCGTGAGGAGCGAATGGATATGGCCGCGCCTGCCCGCCGTCGTCCGCGAGAGTCTGGCGTGGATCTTGTTCACGCCTTTCAAGGCCGTTTTCCTCAGTCCGCGGTTGTTCCTGCCGGAAGCGATTCCAGCCTTCATGCTGGCGGCGGCCATCGACAGCTTTCTCTGGGGATACGGATTGGCCTTTGTGGGGCGGTTGCTCGTTCGCTGTTGGAGAAGAGCGGGCAGGGCCAGCCCCACACACGAGCGCCGCTTCCGCTTTTCCCTGAAGACGCTGCTCCTCGTGCAGTTTGCGGTCGTCGCGTTTCTCGCGCTTGCTCATCCGCGAATCATCACAGGGCACTTCTGCTACATCAC
>CAYPGE010000062.1:0-27993 GCA_964409865.1 uncultured Pirellulaceae bacterium | reverse complement strand
GGACCATGCCACGGTCGCACTCGCAGGAGTCGGCAACCGTGTGTCCCTGTCGAGGTTCAGATCGCGTAGCCAAACCTCGCCATTACGCCGTGCGGCGGCCAAGTACTTATTGTCGGGAGAATACGCAATCTGGCAGTCCTCATCGCCTGGAAGAACCGGCCGAGGTAAGTTGCTCTCCTTTAGCCAGACCTCATCGGGTTCGATCTCCCGGCATCTTTCTGCCAGGAATCGCAACGGGAAGCTCTCTCCGTGATCGGTCTCCAACCCCTTGAGCAACGCACGTGTATGGTCAAGACTACCAAGCTCCCAAGCCTGAAATGCGGCTGTCATCGTCAGCCCGTAGGCCTGATCTTTCAGTCGGGTTTCTGCAGCCCGAGCCACTGTTTCTGCAGCCCGAGCTACTTTGGCCTCTGTATTCCACTTCATCCCGAGAAAGGCCGAGATTGTAGCGCCTCCGACAAGTGCCACGACAACCGCTACCGTTAGCGCCGCCACCGCAGGCCTTCTCTTGCACCACCGCCAGGCCCTCGCGGTCCGCGTGATGGCCCGGGCCTGGATTGGCACGCCATCGAGCCAGCGGCGGAGTTCTTCGGCGACCGTTTGGGCGGTGGGATAGCGTTTGCGCGGCTCGCGCTCCAGACATTTCAAGCAGATCGTCTCCAAGTCGCGCGGCAGGCGTGCATGAAGCTTGCGGGGACTCGGCGGGTCCTCGCGCTGTTTCTGCACGATGATCATCTGGGCAGTGCCGCGGAACGGCAGTTCGCCGGTCAGCAGGCGGAACAGGATGACGCCCAGGGAGTAGATGTCCGTTCGGCGATCGGCTTCGTGCGACTTGCCTTGCGCCTGCTCCGGCGACATGTAGGCCGGGGTGCCCAGCACCTGGCCGTCGATCGTCATCGCCAACTCGCCGGTCTCGCGCCGCGACAGCCCGAAGTCCAACAAGTGCGGCCGGCCCTCCAGGTCGAGCATGACATTGCCCGGCTTCAGGTCGCGGTGGATCACGCCGGCTTGGTGCGCGTGATGCAGGGCCTCGGCGATCTCCAAGCACAGCTGGGTAGCCTCGCGCGGGGTCAGCTTGCGGCCGGTCAGCCAGTCGTCGAGCGTGGCGCCTTGGACGAAGTCGCTGACGATGTACACCGTGTCGCCGTCCCGGCCCACCTCGTGGACAGCGACGATGCGGGGATGCCGGAGCTGGGCAGCATGGCGGGCCTCGCGCAGGAACTGCTCGGCTTCCTCCGCGTTCAACTGGCCGTGCCGCGGTACCTTGATCGCCACGATCCGGTCCAGCCGCGGATCGCGGGCCTTCCAGACGGTGCCGAACGCCCCGCCGCCCACCGGCCCGATCAGCTCGAACCGCCCCAGTCTCTTCGTCGGACCGCTGGTGGCGCTCAGCGTGTCTTCGCCCACGAGGCTGAAACTGCCGCCGCACGCCGCGCAGGTGACGTTCCGCAAGTCGCTGTCGCGGGGCAATTCAATCGGTTCGTGGCAGTGCAGGCAGCGAACCAGCATCGGGGGACTCCCTCTGGGGCACTTTCATGGAATATCCGGCCAGCAGCTTTTGAACCGCACGCACATCGATCTTGTCGGGCGAGGCGCGTGGATGGGCTGCGACGGTTCCAGCACCAGCACCCAATCGTTGTCCTGTCCTGCGCTGGGCGGGGTGAATTCGCGCTCGCCCGTATTGGCGAACTGGCCGATCACCGTCGTCTCGCCCGTGCGGGGATTGAACCACGACGCCCTCACGTGGGGACCGGACAGCTTTTCCATGCGCACGTGGAAAGAGCGGCCCGAAGCAGAATACACCATCGCGTAGCTGGCGTCGATGTCCCGTGTGGCTTGCAGGTGTTCGTCCCCGGCCAGCCTGTCGCCGGCGATCAGCGACTGGTCGGGAATCCGGCTCAGCAGGGGCCAGGACTCCATCAGCCGCCGCAGGTGTCCCATCTGTTGTGCGCCGGGGGCGTCGAGCGACTCGTACCAAGGGATGTGCGCACCGTAGCGGTAGGTCTCGCCCCGGCGGATCCAGCCGATGAAGCTGCGATGGCCGTAGGTGTGGCCGAAGCCGCCCGCGAACAGGTTCCAGTAGGCCGCCCGCCGCACGTCCCACGGCCGGATGCGCCGGTCCTGCGGTTCCGTCTTGCGCAGCGAGAGCGAATCCTCGTACGCCACTTCGGCGTCCAGGGTGGGTTTAGGCGGTTGCCGCGCGTAGTCCTTCGCCACGGTCTGCCAGTTGTCGAAACGGAACCGCGTCGTCGTCTGGATCATGTTAAAGTCCAGCCACGGTTCGTCGTGCAGCCACTCGGCGGACGAGTGGTTGCCGCCGGGAGGATGAAAGGTCATCAGCGTCGTGCGCCAATCGGCTTGGCCGTCGAACTGGTCCAAGCCGTTGACGCCGTCGGCGAGGCCCTCGGCCATGGCTCGCGCGAGGGCCAGCCGCGAAGGCGCGTCCACATTGCGGCCTTTCTGCCATGCATCGCCGCCCAGCACCCAGATCACGTGAGGTTCCTGCCGGTAGCGCGTCCCCAGGAAATGCCCGTAGCGGTACGCGACGCGCGGCTGTCGGACCAGCGGATGGTCGTCCTCGATGGCACTGAGCCAGATCGGCAGCGCGGCCATGTACAGCCCCTGCCGCCGCGCCTCGGCCAGGCACCAGTCGATGTGGTCCCAGTAATCGTCATTCGCGCCCGGCCGCAGGCGCGGCTGTGACCAGTCGCCGTCCTCGAACGGCTCGAATCCATGCGCGTTGGCCATCGTGCCGCCTTCCGGCGAGCGCACGATCACCGACTGGATGACCGTGAACCCCTGAGTGGCCCGCGTGGAAAAGTACCGGCTCACTGCCGGCTGATCCGCCGCCGCCTCGCGCACCGACTTGCCAAACATGTGCCAGGCGGTATCGCCGAGCCAGAAGAACGGCTCGCCCTGCTCCGTGACGAGGAACCGCCCATTATCGCTGACCCGCAGCCGGGGCAGCGTCTCCGCAGCGCCGGCAACGCTGATCGCAGTCACAACGACGGACAAAACACATGACAGGATCTTCATCCGGGTTTTCCTTGGCCTAAGAGATGATTGAACTCGCCGGCTCATGATACGTTCCCTGGGGCGAGACGGCGACCGGCCGTCCAGCCAGCGAGGGCCGGTTTTCTGGTCGGGCCGAAATCCACCGGTACGATTGTGATCAGGCCGCTTTTCCGACCGGCCGGGAGCGGACAGAATGGAGTGTGCGTGTTCCTCGTGCCGCCTTCAGGTGGTCTTGGGAAGACCGGCTGAAGCCGACACTTCGGACCTTGGGGCGAGGGTGATTTTCGCAGGAGGAATGGCAGTGCAGGCATTCGCAGTACCGCGCAGGCGGCTTGTCGGCGTCGTGTGGGGACTGATCTTCTGGGCCGCGTCGCCGGACGTTGGGGCTGCGGAACAGATGCAGAGCCGAGAAATCCTGGCAGCCGCCGGCGTCCAGGGCGGCCTGATCGTACACCTGGGCTGCGGCGACGGCCGGCTCACCGCGTCGCTGCACGCCGGCGACAGCTTTCTGGTCCAGGGCCTGGACACCGACCTGGCGGCCGTCGAGGCGGCGCGGAAGCACATCCAGTCGTTGGGTCTGTACGGCCGCGTCTCCGTGGCACGGTGGGACGGCCGGGGTCTGCCTTACATCGACAATTTCGTCAATCTGTTAGTGGTCAGTGGTCAGTCGCCAGTTGATAAGGAGGAAATCCTGCGCGTGCTCTGCCCAAGGGGTGTGGCGATCTTCCTCACTCCAAAATCCGAAATCGAAAATCCAAAACTGGTGAAGCCGTGGCCGAAGGCAATTGACGACTGGACACACTACCTGCACGGCCCGGACAACAACGCGGTCGCGCAGGACACCGTGGTCGGGCCGCCCAAGCATTACCAGTGGGTCGGCTCGCCGGACTATCTGCGCCATCATGACCATCTGTCCGGCCTGAGCGCGATGGTCTCGGCCGGCGGCCGGATCTTCTACATCATGGACCTTGGGCCGCGCTGGTCCGTGCAAATGCCGCCGCAGTGGACGCTGTTGGCGCGCGATGCGTTCAACGGAACGGTCCTCTGGCAGCGGCCGATCGAGCGATGGCATCCGCACCTGTGGCCGCTGAAGCGCGGCCCAGCGCAGCTGATGCGGCGGCTGGTGGCGGAGGACGATACGGTGTACGTCACGCTCGGCGTCGGCGAGCCCGTCACGGCGCTGGCTGCGGCGACGGGCCAGCCGGTCCGGACGTATACGGGCACGGAGGGCGCGGAAGAGATCATCCTGTCGGACGGCGTGCTGTACGCCGTCGTGAACCCCGAACTCGATGCCTACAAGTCGATCGCCAGGGACACCGTCGAGACGATCCGCAGCGCGGGCCGGGAATGGAACTGGGACGAGAAGCCGAGGCGGCTGGTGGCGATCGAGGCCGGCACGGGCCAGACGCGGTGGAGCAAGGAATCCGTCGTGGCCACCAGCACGCTGGCGGCCGGCGGCGGACGAGTGTATTTCCACGACGGCGACCGAGTCGTGTGTCTGGACTCCAAAGCCGGCGAAAGCGTGTGGGCGTCGAAGCCCGTGCCGCGCTGGAAGCCGATGCACGTCCTGTTCAGCCCGACGCTGATCGTGCATCAGGACGTGGTGCTGTTCGCGGGCGGCGAGAACCTGGACCCGCAGCGCGGCGGGCGGGACACGATGACGGCCCTCTCGGCGGCGACGGGCGAGCTGCTGTGGACCGGCGAACATCCGCCCTCGGGCTACGCGTCGGCGGAGGATCTGTTCGTGATCGACGGCCTGGTCTGGTGCGGCGTGACCAGCAGCCCGCGGGATTCGGGCGTGTTCACGGGCCGCGACCTGCACACGGGCGAGGTCAAGGTCGAGTTCCCGCCCGACGACTGGAAACACATGCCGCACCACCGCTGCCATCGCGCCAAAGCCACCAGCAACTTCATTCTCACGTCGCGGACCGGCATCGAGTTCGTGGACATCCACGCCCAGCACTGGGCGGCCCATCATTGGGTGCGCAGCTCGTGCAACTACGGCGTAATGCCGTGCAACGGGCTGCTGTACGCCGCGCCGCACTCCTGCGCGTGCTACTTGCTGGCCAAGCTGAACGGCTTCAACGCGCTGGCCCCGGAGCGGGGCCAAGACAGCACGTCGAAAAGTGGAAAAGTGGAAAAGTCGGAAAGTCAAGAAGTCGTGGAGCCGAAGAGTGAGCAGCGGCTCGAGAGGGGGCCGGCGTATGAATTCGCAAATCCCAAATCTAAAATCCAAAATGGCACCGATTGGCCCACGTTCCGGCATGACGCCGGCCGCAGCGGCGCGACGAAGGCGGCGGTACCGGCCGAGTTACAGCGGATGTGGCAAACGGCCGTGGGCGGGCGGTTGAGCGCGCTGACGATGGCCGACGGCAAGCTGTTCGTGGCGTCCGTGGACGCGCACACGGTGTACGCGCTGGATGCCGGCTCGGGCGAGATGCGGTGGAGTTTCACCGCGGGGGGCCGCGTGGATTCGCCGCCGACGATCTGGCAAGGCCGCGTGCTGTTCGGCAGTGCCGACGGCTGGATCTACGCGCTCCGCGCCAGCGACGGTGCGCTGGCGTGGCGGTTTCGCGCTGCGCCGGAGGACCAGCGGCTGATGGCGCACGAGCAGATCGAGTCCGTCTGGCCAGTCAGCGGCAGCGTGTTGGTGCGCGACGGCGTCGTGTATGCCGTGGCGGGCCGCGCGATGTGGCTGGACGGCGGCCTGCGGTTGGTGCGGCTTGATGCTGCGACCGGCCGCCAGTTGTCCGAAACCGTGCTCGACGATCGGTACCCCGGCACGGAGGACAACCTGCAGCGGGACGTGAAATGGCCCAACCTGCCCGTGGCCTTGCCGGACATCCTGTCGTGCGACAGCCGCCACGTCTACATGCGTTCGCAGCCGTTCGACTTCGACGGACGGCGTCCGGAAGTTCCGACGCCGCGCAACTACAAGGAACAGCGGGGCGAGACGGCGCACCTGTTCAGTCCCACGGGGTTCCTGGACGACACGTGGTGGCACCGCACGTACTGGATGTGGGGCCGGTCGTTTATCAGCGCCGCCGGCGGCTGGCAACTGGCGACCTACCAGGCGCCGGCCGGCAAGATCCTGGTGTGCGACGAGACGTCGGTCTACGGCTACGGTCCCGCGCCGTTGCGTTTCCTGGGCACGCCGATGGTCCACCACTTGTTCGCGTGCCGCAAGGAGCCGGAGATCATCAATCCCATTCCCAAGCAACCGCCTCGCAAGCAAGGGACGTCGATCTACGGAGAGGTGTTCACGACGCGTTTGGGCTACGACTGGTCGCACACCGCGCCCCTGTTGGCGCGAGGGCTGGTGCTGGCCGGCGAGACGCTTTTCGCCGCCGGGCCGCCGGTCATGGTGGACGAGCAGGAGGAGGCGTACTTGAACTATGGCGATCCGCAGGTGCAGGCGAAGATGGCCGACCACGTCGCTGCGTTCGAGGGCCGGAAAGGCGCGTTGCTGATGGCGGTCTCCAAGCAGGAAGGCAAGACCCTGGCCGCCTACCGGCTCGACTGGCCGCCCGTGTTTGACGGGCTGATCGCCGCCGACGGACGGTTGTTCATGGCCACGATGGACGGCCAGGTCTTGTGTTTGGGCGCGGGACGGGGAACGCCCTTGACGCCCGCGCCCGATGCGAGGCTCTCCCCCGTAACGGAAACCGCGACGGGTCCGGCCGGCCGGCGTACCGCCGCCAAGGCCGCCTTCCAACCGACCGTGTCGCACCCCGATTTTCAGAAACTCGTCGCCGTGCAGATCCGGCCGTCCCAGCTGGGCTACCACCTGCAAACCACGTCCGGCACGTTCGGCCTGGCCCTGAAGAAGCTGGACCAACCGGTCACGACAAGAGCCACGTTCCGGATGAAGGTCATCGTGCGGCCGGGCGCGCCGACGCCCGACACGCCGGGCAACGGCTTCCTTGTCTTCGGCAGCGAATCGGACGAGGCCCAGCTCGTGATGTGCGGCTACCGGATCAGCGGCAAGTCCTTGTCGATCACCCAAGGCGGGAAACCGCGCGGACCATCGAAGAAAGCGGACCTTCAAGCGAACGTCGAAACGCAATTAGACGTCGCCGTGGACCTCGCCGGCCAGAAGGTCACACTGAGTGCCGCGGGCGAAACCGTCGAGGCCCAACTCGACCCGCGCATCGATTCCATCACCTGGGTCGGCTGCGCTGTCCAAAGCGTCGACGCGGACTTCAGCGCGGTGGAGATCAGCGGAGAGTGAGGGGCAGCATCCTGATCAGAACCATGCGCTGGCCTGAAAAAGGATGGCGCGATACTACCAGAGTGTAGTCAAGTTGCTCCGTCTCAATCACCCCCGATAATTGCATCGATTCTGCTGACAGCTGTCTTGTGCACCAGGAAGCCGCCCGGCTCGCTGGCAACGACACGCGGCGGCCCCCTACTCCATTTCGCGACGTCGCCTTGACACTTGGCACCGCGTGACTTATCACGGCTGCTATGAGCGACGAAATATCCCTTCCCGATCTGGATCAGGACAGCGACTACGACGGCGCCTGGAAGGAGGCGTTGCGACGTTTCCTGTGCGCATTTTTGGCCAAGTACTTTCCTCGAGAGTACGCCGCGGTCGACTGGACGGTCGAACCGGAGTGGTGCGACAAAGAACTGAGCCAGGTGATCGGCCAATCCGGCCACCGGAACCGGCAGGTGGACGTGCTGGTGAAAGTCCGACTGTTGACCGGACAAGAGCAGTGGATTCTCCTGCATCTGGAGATCCAGTCGTCGTACGAGGCGGAGTTTGTCTCCCGGATCTCGCTGTACAACGCCGGAATCTACTGGCTCTGCCAGCGGCGCGTGTTGACGCTGGTCGTGTTGGCCGATCTGCGGCGTGGCTGGGCGCCCAACGAAGACGTGTTCCAAGTTGGGGGTTTTGAGCACCGGCTGCGGTTTCCCGTCTGCAAGCTGATCGACCGGCTGGACACCGACTGGCGGGACGACCATTCTCTGCCTGTGTTGGTCGCCCGCGCCCAAGTCGAGGCGATCCGCACGGCCGGCGATCCGGAAGGCCGATATCGGGCCAAGCGAGCGCTGGTGCTCGGATTGTACGACTTGGGCTATAATGCGGATGAGGTCCGTGAGACCTTCCGGCTGCTGGATTGGATGATGCACCTGCGAGTGGACCTGGAAAGGCAATTGACGCAAGAAATCGTCGAGTTTGAGGAGGCGCGAAAGATGCCCTACGTCACGTCCGTTGAACGGTTTTTGGAAGCCCGCGCAGAGGCTCGTGGAGAGGCTCGTGGAGAGGCTCGTGGAGAAGCTCGTGGAGAAGCTCGTGGAGAAGCTCGTGGAGAAGCTCGTGGCAGGGTGAGCGTGGTGCTGTCGCAGCTGGCGGAGGTCTGTGGCAGTCTGCCGGACGATTGCGAGGAGCGCGTGCAGCAGTTGCCTTCCTCTGCGCTCGAAAAACTCGCCAAGGCCCTGCTGCGGTTCCAGTCTGCTCGTGATCTGCGAAGCTGGTTCCAACGGTACGACGCGTCGAACGAGTCGTGAGCCGTGCAGTTGTGATAAGGCACTGGGAGAAGTCGGTACGGCTCGGAGAGCGCGTGCTTCGGGAAACGGAAAAGTCACGGCGTCTTCGGTTGGTGCGGCGGTCGCACCTGCAACTGCGAGGGCCAAACCCAAAATCCTTTTTTTTCGAGGCCGCTGGAGGCCTACCCAATACCATGCGCAATCCCATCACCCGACGACGATTTGTCCAGGCCGGTGCGGCAGCGTCGGCTTCCCTGCTGATCGGCCCCGCGGCCCTGGCCCGCACGTACGCCGCCAACGAGAAGATCCGCTTTGCCCTGATCGGCATCGGCGGCATGGGCAGCAAAGGCGTGAACGTGGCCTTGGACGAGCAGATTATGGCGGCGGCCGACGTGGACGTACACCATGCCGCCGGCTCGATCAAGAAGATCAAGGACAAGTTCGCCGACGCCAAGATCTACGGCGACTACCGCCGGCTGTTCGACGAGCAGAAACAACTCGACGCCGTGTGGGTCGCTACGCCCGATCACCATCACTTCCCCGCCACCGTCCGCGCTCTGGAGGCCGGACTGGCCGTTTACTGCGAGAAGCCGTTGTGCCACGACCTCTACGAAGCCCGTAAGCTGCGCGAACTAGCCAAAGCAAAGAACGTCGCCACGCAGATGGGCAACCAGGGCCACTCCGGCGAGCACGTGCGGTTGCTGTGCGAGTGGATCTGGCAGGGCAGTCTCGGCGACGTGACCGAGGCCCATATCCGGCCGCCCTTCAATCAGATGGACTACGGCTCGCGCGACGCCGGCCAGCCGATTCCCGTGCCGGAAGGCTTCGACTGGGACCTGTGGCAAGGTCCGGTCAAGGCGCGGGAATATCGCAGCGGCATACATCCGGCCAAGTGGCGAGGGTGGATCGACTACGGCACGGGCCTGTTGGGCGACTGGTTCTGTCACAACGCCGACGGCGCCGTGTGGGCGCTGAAGCTGTACGAAGCCGACACCTGCGAAGTGGAGTGCGAGGGCGAGGAGACGAACGGCACGAATTGGCCGCACGGGGTGCGCGTCTCCTGGACGTTCCCCCAGCGCGGCGGCATGGTCCCCTGCGTCATGCGGTGGAGTTCCGGCACGTACAACGACAAGCCGATGCCGCCCACGGTCGATGCCGAGCGACTGGCCGCCGTTGCCAAGCATCCCAGCGCCTACTTCGGCACCAAAGGCACGGCCGTCTCCGGCTGGTGGATGAACGACACGCGGCTGTTTCCGGAGAGTTTCATGCAGGAAGTCGGCAAGCCCCAGCCCGTCCTGCCGCGCGTCAAGGGCGGCCACGAGGCCGATTTTCTGAACGCCGTCCGCACGGGCGAGCGTTCCTCGGCCGACTTCGACTACACCGCGCGGCTGACCGAAATCATGCTCGTCGGCAACGTGGCCTTGCTGGTCCGCGAAAAGCTGGCCTACGACTTCCGCACCGGCCGGTTCACCAACAGCGACAAGGCCAACGCCTTGCTGAAACGCGACCCGCGACCAGGATGGGAGTTCGGCTACGCCTAGCCTGCTGGCCTCGTGCCTCGCTGCCTGGCCCCTGGCGTCATCGGTTAATCCGAAATCGCTCCGCTACTTCCGCGGCTCGCCAAAGCTGATGACGGTGACGTTCGCCCGCGGGCTTGCGCCGGCGGAGACGTCGCACTCGAAACGGACCTCGTTGGTGCCTGCTTCGAGGGACGGGATCTCACCCTCCGGCACGAACGAACGCAGCAGCTGGCCCTGCGGGCCGTACAGCCGACAGTCTTCCGCCGAATTGCATTCCAGGTAGCAGCCGCTCTCGATCTCGACGGGGAAGACAATGCGTCTGCCGCCGATGGAAATGGCTGGGTTTGCGAGCTTGGTGGAGACCAGCGGCAGGGCCTGGATCGGGCTCAAGTAGCAGGCCGCCCGTTTGCCGGGAGGCAGGCTGTTGTACCACAGGCCCAGCGAGGCGATCTGGCCGTAGGAGACCGACTCGCGGTAGATCGAGTAGATGCCGCCGTAGGGCCAGGCGTACTGGGCGTGCCGCTCGCCTTCCGGCTCGATCAGTTCGAAATACCGCCAGCCCGTGAAGTCGACGGGGATGTAGTGGTCGCCGATGGCGTGCGAGATGTGCGACGGGCTGCGGAGTTGCAGGTTCAACACTTGTTGCTGGCCGTCGCCGTAAACCCACAGGCCCAATGCTTGGTGCTTGCTGAGGTCCAGCGGCGGATCAAACGGCCGCTCGACGCGCGTCCATGCGCCGCGAGGTGTTGCGCCGGAATTCGTGGCTGCATACAAGCCGCTGGCGCCGCCCGTCTTGACTTGCTCCTCGGACCGCTTCAGTTCCGCGCGAAAATCGCCGGCCGCGCTCCTCGATGAGAACTCTTCGGGTTTCGTGAAATCCGCCACCGTGACATTGCCCGGCGCGTCGTAGGGACCGGCAGACATCAGGGCCTCGATCCGCAGCCGGGCGGGCTGCCGGGCGAATGCGTTTTCCACTCGCCACGCGCGGCTCCACTCGCCTGCCTCGACACGGTGCTTGGCATACTGCACGGGCCGGAACTGCCAGCCGCCGGCCAAGTCGCCGATCAACGTGAACTCCGCCCCCGGCTGGCTCAACCGCTCCTTGATTGCCGCGGGGACCTGGCCCGAGTGACGCAGGTCTTCGTAGCGGCGGATGATGTCGGCCAAGCCGGGCAAGGCCGGAATCTGGTCCACGTTGCCGGGGTCGATGCCCATCATGGCCATGCCCGTGTCCGTCCCCAAGCACTTGCCCATCAAGTACTCGATGTCGTCGGGGAACGTGCGCTCGCCCTGGGCGCCGCTCCAATTCTTCAACGCCCACCAGCCGAACTCGCCGGGCATGAACATGCGGCGGTTGCGGAGGTTGTCCTCCAAGTGCATGTCGATGAATCGCTTGTGGCTCCGCGTGGGATGGTCCCACGCACAGTACCGCGAGCGGATGTACCAGAGATGATGGTGGAAGGTGCTCATCTCCATCAGGGCCGGCTTCTCCAATCGCTCGAAGATCTCGAAGGCGAATTTCGATCCGTAGTGCCAGCCGTTCTCCCGGCCGCCCAGGATGTCCTCGCCGTCCAAGGCATCCAGGTAGATCATGTCAAAGCCGCAGCGGTTGTAGGCTTCGGCCGTCTTGCCGGCCACCTCGGCCAAGAATGTCGATTCGGCCTCCGGCACGAACAGGCCGAAGCACTCCTTGAGATGCTGGACCTGGGCCCCCTGGGCGTGCGCGGCGACGCGCGTGCCGCAGGCCCCGCGGCGGCAGCCGGTGAACTGGAACGGAGCCTCTTTCGTGACGCCCGTGTAGGTGATCAACTCGTCGTCGATCTGCAGCGTGACGCTGTTGCGCACGAAGAACCCGGTGATCGCCGACATCTTCTCCGTCGTTTCCAGGACCGGCACCACCGTGGCCTCGGCCGTTAGCGGCCCGGCGAGCGTGAACGTGGCGTCCTTGGCCAGCCGCGGATCGGGCACGGGGGTCACCCAGGGGCAGTCCTTGGCAATGAAGAAGGCATAGGTGTGCAGCCCGGCCGCGATCCCCGCCGCGTGCAACCGGTCGATCACGGCCTTGAGGCTGTCGTAGCCGCGGGGATAGGTGTTCGGATTGGGACGGCAATCGCCGAAGCGAAAGGAGTTGCCGCCGTGAAAGTCGATCTGCGTCATGCCCAGCCGCTTGGCTAGATTGATCCAGCCATCGACTTTGTCCTCGGACATATCGGCAAAGTTGAACAGGTACGAGCCCTGGTTGATCGGCTGTCCGAGGGCCCAGGGACCACCCAGCGGCGACTTGGGCAACTCGTGGGCCGCCGACACGACCTCCTGCATCGTCTTGCGGAGCGCGTCTGGCGGGCAACCGATCAGTGCCACCTGGGCGCCCGCAAAGCCGAATCGGGGATAGCAGGCCGCCCGCAGCCGGCTGCTCGGCTGGGGCAAGGCCTGGACGTTGGTCTTCAGGTTCAAGGCCAAGGCACAGGCCGCCAGCGACTCGCCCGGCTGCCCCGTGAGCGTCAGCGGCAGATCGACGAAGACCAATTCTTCCGCCCCGTCGCCGGCGAGCGAGACGACTTCCACCAGGACGTAGCCCGGCTTGGCGGTAACCCGCAGCACCGCCTGCACACCCGCATCGCCAAACTGTAGCTGCAGCAGGCCGTCTTTCATTTCGGCCGCCGTAGCGGCGTGGTACTTGCCGGCCTTCTTCACCGTCGCCACCGGCGGGCGCGACGGCGGACAGTAGTCCCGCTGATCGCGGAGATCGACCCAGCCCACGCTGCGGCCGTCCACGCTGATCGTCCACTTGACATATTCGGTCTGAAACGTGCCTGCGACCTTCGGCTCGGCCGCGTGAGACGACGGGCCCGCCAGTAGACCAGCCGCGATCAGCAGAGCTTGCAGCAAGAGGTTTCCGTAGCGTTTCATGTTTGGAATCTCCTTCACGAAAGCTTCCGCCGTGGGCCGCTGCTCACATGGGGTCCTGTGGCGAACCCCAACTCGTGCGCCGTCGACTCCATCGGCCAGGTGTCCAATATACGCTTTCGCCCCACCGAGAAAAAGCCATTTGGCCCGGTAGGCGGAGTTCCAGTTCTCAACGCGGCGGCTTGCCTTCGCCGGGCTCGAACTCCACGCGGACGCCGTCCTGGTCGACGGCCAGAACCTGGAAGGTTGTGCCCTTCTCAGCGGTCCCGATCGAGCGCTGTCCCGCTCGAATCGGTGCGCTGTCCGGCGTGACTTTTACGGTATCTCCATGAACGTAAACGAGTTCCTGACGGCGTTTGCACAACGCGCTGAACAATTCGTTCACCAGCACCCGGACCGACTGCTCGCCCTTGCACCTGTACCTCGACCAGTCCGGTCTTGACCGCGACATCCAGCGGTACGGGCAGCGGTACGGGCGTCGGATCGGCAGCGACCGGCCCGATCGTGGAAAAGACAAAAAGGCCGACGGCGAGACAGTTTGCGCGCAGCATGATCCCAATCCGCGCGATTATCGCACCGAGACGTTAGCCTTGGAGTACACCTTGCCGTTGTCGCGGAGGACGACCCAGCCGGCCACCGCGGAGACCTCGGCACCGCGTTCTTTGGCGTTGTGCCGCTGCATGTCGTAGCGGTCGCCTACCTGGACGAGATCGATGCGGTTGTTGATCCCGGCACGGTCCAACACGGCATGGACCCAGCTGATCAACGGCGTCAACAAACGCGGATTTCCGTCCGGCTTCCAGACGTAGAAGGCTTCGCCCAACTCCTTCAGCAGCTTTGGCTTCCGCTCCTGGTCGGCCGCACGGAACGCTAACAGGTAGCCCAGCATACCGACGGCGTCGTCCGCCTTGGCCTGGACCTCGGACAGCAACGTACCGCTGAGCGATCCGATGCCCGGATCGGCCTTGAGCTGATCGCCAAAAATGATTTGGCTCCAGTTCCCGCCGGCCCCGCCGGTTACGGGGATGGAACCTGGGCGAGCTGGTTGCGCTGGCGAGGGCACGGGGACGGCCTGGGCGACGGGGGGCACAGGGGAAGCGGCGGGAATCGGGGCCGCAGCCGCTGGCAGAAGCTGAGCCGTGGGGGGCAGCATGTCGCTGGGCGTCTGCGCCGGGGCAGCGCCAGCCGTTGGTGGCGCGCGGACGGGCGACACCAAGGGCGCTTCAACCTTCGGTTCGGTCGCCGGCCGGCGTTCCTCGGACGGCGCGGATTCTCCCGTCACGGCAGCGGGCGCGGGGCGTTTTTCGGCCGCCGCGGCGGGGGCTGCGCCCAGGTGCTCGGCCAGGGCGTCGAGCGTGACGCGGATCGCCTTGAAGCCTTCTTCGATCTTCTCGACTTGCGGGCGAAGGACGTCGAGCACTTCGATGAGGTTCACGGAGGCGGCGGCAGCGCCCGCTCTTGCGTTTTCTGGACTCATATTTGCCCTCTGTAGTGGGAAGCGGAACGATCCACCGAACGAGCCGGCAGCATTAGGCGGCGTTCGAGAAATCACTGTCCCGTGTTTGTTGCCGATCATCCCACGGAGTGTGATGGCTAGTTTGACGCGACTAACGGCCGATTTCGATGTTGTCCAGGCCGCCGGTGTCGAGGAAGTAGCTTTCGTCCGCCAGCGTCCGCCAGTTGAAGAACACGTTTTCGTCCAACACGGCCGGCTCCCCGGCGACGGTGCCGGAGACCGAGTCCAGTTCCAAGTGTTCCTCCGTCTCCTCGCTGGAGGGTACACGGCGGATGCGGACGGTGACTTCCGTCGGTCCGATGCGGTCCTTGGTCTCCATTTTCAGCACGTAGATCGGCGTCGCCTGGGCGTATTCGTCGCCGGTCATCTTGCGCGCCAGCACGGTGCGCAGCGCGATCGTGGTGAACTCCGTCCATTCGTCTTTCGTATTTGCGTCCTCCACCGGATGGAACAGCACGCGTTCCTCGCGGATCGTCGAGGTGGACTCGGTCATCACGCCCCAGTAGTACGTGTTCTCTTTGTCCTTGCCCTGCATCGAGAACTTGAACTGGGACAGCATGCCGTTGCGGGCCATGAACTCGATGGCGGCGCCCACGACCACGGCGCTCTTGGGATCAACGATCAAGCCGGGCTTGTTGCCCTTGACGTCCTGGTACGGGTACCAGTTTCCGGCATAGTGGTGGAACATGGGGATGATCCGCGTGGGCGGCAGCGGCAGGTACTTCCGCACCAGCTCCTGCAGGTAGCCCAGCTTGGTCGGCTGGCCGGCCAACAGCAGCACGTCCGCCTGGTACTCGGCCATCCGCGTGCAGAAGTCGAACAGCAGATCGTCAAAGACCTCGTGGACGACCTCCTCGAAGACGGCCTTCTCATATCTCAGGCCCAGTTCCTGGTTGAAATCGTAGTAGCCGGGGCCGCGGAGCTTGGTGCAGACCTGGTCGAGCGATTCGAGCACGGCTGGATCGACGATTTCGGGGTTGGTGTGGCTGATTTCCTCCAGTTCGCCGCCGCCCCGCTCGGCCTGTGCGGTCTCCTCGACGGCCGCCTGCAAGTACGCTTCGGCCAGCGGCACGAACATGCGGTTGATCCAGTCGATGCGCTGGGAACTGAAGCCGCGGTTCTTGGGCACGCGCGGCCCGAACAGCAGCTGGACATCCTCTTCTTCCATGCCGATAGCCCGCGCAAAGTGGGGAACGATGATCTTTTCCAGCAGGCGTTTGACCAGCTGGTCACCGGCAATGGACACGCCGTCCTGGTGCAGGATCTTGCCGTAGATGTAGTCGTCGATGCCCGGCTGGTAGACGTAGCTGGCGATCATCAGATCGGTGGTGCCGCCGCCGACGTCGATACAGGCGATGCGCAACTCTTTCTTCTTGCTATCCTCCTGTGTTTCCGCCTCCGCCGGCTTGCCACCCCGGCCGGGACGCGCGGGACGCGTGGGGCGAGCCGCCCCGCGGCGGCGGCCGGCCGGCACGGCGTCCACGCTTGCCGCCTGCTCGGCCTCGCCTTCACCCGCCGGGCCGGCGCCCTTGGACCCCGAATGATCGCGGGCCAGCGCGGAAAACCACAACCGCGGGTCCTGGCCCAACATCCGCAATTCGGCCCAGATGTAGGTCAAGTGCACGGCGCTGGCCTCGTCGATGCTGAACGTCAGCGTCGGCTTGACGCGCTGGTACTTGCCCAGCGTGCGGGCAAAGATGTTGATCGCCTTCTGGCATTGCTTGACATAACGCTCCTTCTCCGGCTGGAACATGCCGCTGGGGAAGGTCATCGTCAAGCTGTGAATCTCGCGGGTCCGCGCCGGGTCCTCGGTGCGGCTACGGTAGCCGATCGAGTTGACGTAGGTGAAGGCTTGGCAGAGCATCTCGTAGACGGCGGTGCTCATCAAGCAACGCGGCGCATGGATCGGCTTGACGGGCGTCATCTGCGCGAATAGGTCCTCGGGCGGATCGTCTTTCTCGATCAGGAAATCCCGGTCATTTTCGTGAATGAACTTCAGCAGCGGCCCGTGCAGCTTGGCGGCGAACTCATTGGTGCCGTCCCGGTCGTGCGGATCGGCCATGTACCAGAACGCACCTTCCAGCCAGCTCTCGTCGTCCGCCCACAGGTAGCGTTTGGGCGAACTGACGCCCATGCGGAAATCGCCCTTGGCTCGCATGATCTGGCAGATTTCGTCCACCTCGCGTCCCAGGCGGACCATGGACCAGTCGTCGAACAGGTCCGGTTTGACGTAGGTCTCCCGCTCGCGGGCCACCTGCTTCTTGCCGAAGATGCCTTTCTTGGTCTCGCGATAGAACTCCTTCTTGGCCATGGCGGGCGGCTCCAAGTACGGCACGTTGGCCCACCGCGTCTTGGAGGAGAACCAACGCGTGGCCGGCCGGCTGATTTGCTCGCCTTCGTCGTTGAAGTAGTCGAGGCTGTACCGGTTGGACAGTTCGAACGGCATCATTTCGGCCGTCTGCGAGACCTCGCCTGCCATTTCAATCAGCAGCGCGCCGGTGCGGCTGTTGCCAAAGTCCACGACCATATGGACGGGCTTGGCTTCGCCCGCCGTGGCCGAAGCGGCCCGCAAACACAGCTCGACGGGCGGCAAGCCCGGCAACGGCTGTCCGGTCCGGTCCAGAATGTTGCTGAGCGTCACGTGGAAGTCGCCGGCCAGCGTGGTGGGATCGGCGAAGTAGCCGATTTCCGGATCGCCCAGACTGGTATCGACCGCCAGGAACAGCTTGCTCACGTTCGACTGGATGATCTGCCACTGGATGTAGGGAAAGACGAGCGATTCGGGCTCCTCTTCGTCGTCATCACGCCGGCCATCCTCGTCGGCCTCCGCTTCCGGCTGACAGCGGCACGTCTGCCAGCCGTAGCCGATCTGGGCCGTTGTGTAACGGCGCCCCGATGGAAGCGGTATGCAGACGATCTGGACTCCCGTGTTGGCAAACAGAATGTGCATGAGAATTTTCCGTTACTTTCGTCTTCGTTTCGTTCGTCCTGCCGCCGTTGGGCGGTTTTCGTCAGCCAAGCGGCCGGCAAGGCCGCCTGAAGGCGGCACTACGAACGGCCTCTGATCCACGCGCGGAACTCTCTGGTCCATTGCCGCTCACCAACCGATTGGCGAAGTTCCAGAAATCGCTGCAAGCTCGACATCGAGACTTGGGGAAAACTGAGACTACGTTCGACGGCCACATAGACGCTGCCGGGCACGAGCCGCAGCACAGCCAATTCCCGGCCGTCGTAACGCCACACCTCCGGAATCCGCAAACTCGCATAGATCGGCTGCTTATTGAACGAATCGCTCGTCAGATCGACCTCAATGGCCAAGTCCGGCGGCGGGTCGCTCGCCAAATCGATTTCCTTTTTGTGCATGACGTCCAGGGCATGGGCCAACCAATAGCATTCGTCCGGCTCCAATCCGCGTTGGTCCTCCTCCCGGCGAAAAGTCGTGGACCCACCGCCCACGATCTCCAAATCCAACTCCTCGGCCAGGACTTCGATCATTCGGCCGATCTGCCGTTTGCGGACCTCGTGCAAATAGGATGGCGACATGATCTCCAGACGTCCTTGGTCGTAGGCCAGCCGGATGCTTCGGTTTTCCAGTTCCGCCACAAGCCGGCCGTAGGTAGACCAGGAGAGGCCCTCGAGCACGAGGCGTCGTTCGGCCGTCGAACGTTGGCTCGAGGTGCTGGCCTTGGCCGGTTTGGTGACGGGGGTTGCGATGCTCATTTCCTGACGCTATTGCGAGTTGCCGTACCGTTCGATGATCTTGGCCAGTTCCGGGTTGCCCGCCGGCACGCGGATTTCGGCTCCTGCGCCCGCCGCGAGGAACTCCGGCAGGCGGCTGGCCCAGCGGTTGACGAACGAGGCCATCAGGCCGAATTCTTCGACCTCCACCTCCTTCTCGACCGCTTCGATCCGTTCGTCGCTGGGACCGGGGTTCATCACGTAGTCGTTGAGCATGATGCCGACGTACTTCCGCCGCGCCCGCCGCTTGGCCGACTCGTCCCGCAGCTTCAGGTTCACGACCTTCAGCAACTGGTCGTTGATCTGCTCCAAGTGCTGCCCCGCACACAGGGCGTCGCGGACGTAGCGGGCGAATTGGCCGAAGTCTTCGGTGCCCAGCCACGGTCCGCCCTGCGGGTTCTTCTTGGTGTTCTCCTCCCACTTGGTCACCGTCGTGACCGTGGCCCATTCGTGCCAGAATTCCAGCAGCTTGCGGGTAAAACGTTTCTCCATCGCCTCCGGCCGGCCCACGGAAGCCCGCGCGGGAATGTCCGCGAAATCGGACAGCAGCCACTGATCGCCGTCCTCGAACCCCAGCGTCTTCTGCAGCGTCTGCACGCGGTCGTAGACCGCCTGGGGGTTGGACCGCAACCAGTCAATGACCCGCTCGGCGCACATCTTCCGCTGCTCGCGGTCGACGTTCGAGTCGGCGTTCACGTACCAACTCTTGGCCAGTTGCGACAACCGGCCGCGGACCTCCTTGATGCTGTTCTCCAGTTGCTCTTGCTTCTTGTGCGCCGTCGTGATCTCCCGCCAGCCTTCGCTGATCAGCGACAGCCCACCGTCGTTGTCTGTGATGGCCCGTTCCCATTTCGTTTCGGGATTCGCCACGAACTTCTGGACCGCGGCGGACTTGAGGAACGCCTCGCCCGCTTTGTTCCACTTCTCGATCCCTTCCTCCTCTTGCGCTTTTCGGTTGGCGTCCCAGGTTCCGGGATAGCGGAGGGGATAGACGTTCATGAACGGCTGGTTCTCGCCGCCGAAATCGGACATGACCTCGCCCAATGCGTCCGCCAACTGGTTCAGACGCGTGTTGTACAGCATCGGGTTGGCGAACTCGTCCCGGTTCCGGAACTCCTCGTCGATGCCCGTGATGCCCAGGAACAGCGCCGGCAGCTTGTCGCGAACCTTCTTGGGCCAGACCTCGTCCCCGTACCGCGCCCGGCCCCACTTGTCGATGTGGTACTTCATCTGCGAAGTGACTTCCAGGTTGCCGCCGCGGGCCAGCAGCAGCAACGTCTGGATCAGCATTTCCTCGGTGTAACGCTCGAACAGATAGGCCACCTTGCCGCGTTTGACGATTTCCATCTGCTCTTCGATCGTGTCGGCCGTTTGCCGTTTGCCCTGCTCCGCTCCTTGACGGCCGGCCCGCATGCCGGGAATGTCCAGAATGTCGATCGACTCGATCACCTTCCGCCAGCTCTCGTTCAGCCGATGCGGCAGGACGGGCATCACCATTTCGAGCATCGAAGCCTGGATCGTCTCGAGTTGCTCATTGCCCCCGCCATGGCCTTCGTCAAACTCCAACACGTGCCAGCCGTTGCGTTCGGTCAAGCGGATATCGGACCATTTCACCAGTTTGAAGCACCGCGAGTTCCGCCGCTCGTGCTGTTTGGCCCGCTGGCTGTCCAGCAAGAACCGCACGCCGGCCCAATGCGTCAGAATCGCGGGGTCGTGCTCCTCGGTGGAAATGCTGGTGAGGAAATTGTTGATCCGCATGAACATGCTGGTCAACGAAGGCCAGTTGTTCCAGAACATGTTGGCGGCTACGGCGATGTAGCCGTCCTCGGTCAGCGGGTAGCGGTTCAACAGGCCGTTGAGGACCGATTCCTTGGATTGGAAGCCACGGCGGTCCACGACCCGCATATAGGCATAGGCATCGATCAGATCCAGCCGCCAGCGGCGGTCTACTTCCGTCGACGAGTAACGCGTGGCCACTTCGTCGAACATGTCCTCCAATTGGTCCTGCGTCCAGTTCTTGTCGGGCGTGACGCATTCGACCTGGAAGCCCCGCGCCAGCACGCGCAGCCACTGGGCCCGCGTCAGCGCCCGGACCATGACGGGATACTCCGGTGACATGTTGGCGGCGATGCGGTCCTTGGTCGTAAACCGCGTGACCAGCGCCGTCGCTTCATTGGAACCGCTTTGCGGGTTCAAGTCGGTGTCGAACGACAAGAATTGGAAATAGGCGGGCGGTCCGTTCTGCTCGTCGCGGCCCAGCGGGCTGTAGTCGTCGCTGCTGGCCTGCAAGACGCGCCCCACGAACAGGCTCTTGCCCACCTGCGATGGGCCGTAGACGGCGGCCGCCACGGGGACCTTGGCCGAACTGTACAAGGCCGCCGCCAAGCGGCGCAAACGCGTCAGCTCGAATTCGTCGCTGGGCGAAACCGGCAGCAAGTCCTGCTGGACCCGCCGCTGGTTGAATTCGCTGACCCAGTTCGCCAGGTCGGTGGCAAGATTCTCTGTTTCCTCCGCCAAGCGGATGATACGGCGATCTCGATCGTCTGGAAAACCCACGTTGCTTCAGACTCCCTAACCAAGAGATGGAGAAAGTTGCCTACGAACCGGCTTTTCCAACTTCAGAACGCTATTCTAAGCAAAGTCGCGCCGGGGGAGTACAGGGCCACGGACAAAAACCAAGCAGCGTTCAAGCCGCGCATTCCCTGGCCCCGCCTTCTCCTGCCCCGCATTCCCTTGCCCCACCGTCGCCACTCGGAATCGCCGCCACGCCTCACTATTCGCTCCGCCGCCGGTTGAACTCCTTCAGCGCGTCCAGGAATTTGGACCGCTTTTCGTCGTCGTCTCCAGACGCGGCTTTCTTGGGGGGCGTCTTGGCCGTCTTGGCGGCCGCGGTCGTAACTCGGGTTGCCGAGCCGCCAGACCTGCCTACACCGTCGGCGCGGGTTGCCGACCCGTGGATCGGACCGCGTGTATCCGATCCGCGCGTCTCCGACCCGACGGGATAAGCCGGTGTCGCGTCGGGCGCTCGCGTCTCGGAACCACCGGGCGCTGGGGTGGCCGGAGCCGGACTGCCGGGGGCCGGCTTGCCGGGCGCGGGAGCAGGTGAACCCGGCGCCGGAGCCGGTTTGGGCGCGCCGGGCGCCGGAGCCGGCGAACCAGGGGCGGGCGCGGGCGCGCCGGGCGCCGGAGCCGGCGAACCAGGGGCGGGCGATCCCGGCGCGGGCGAACCAGGACCGTCAGCCGGGTTACCGGGAGCCGTGGTTCCCGATCCCACGCCGGCTTTCTCCAGTGCCCGCTGCACCTCCGCCGGATCTGCTCCCGCCGGAATCCGGATCCGCACTCGCTCCCGCACCTGAGGTCTGTCCGGCACGGCGACCGTCGGCGCGACGTCGACGGCTTCCGTCACGGTGCGCCGGGCGGCCGACGCCAGACTGAATTGCACCTGGAACTTGCGAACTTTGTCGTCGATCTTCCGCTCGACGTACAAGTCGTACTCGTCCTCGGCCGTGCGCGGAATCCCCGTCGTCACCATCAACGGCGTGGCGTCGGGGGGGAAGGACGCCCAATCGCACAGCACGGTCCCGGCGGCGTCTACCAAGCGGTAATCGCCGGGCTGCCGCAGGTACAACCGCAACTCGGCATCGAATTTCTCGGCCGAAATGTTCTTGGCCGCGACGTCAATCTGCTTAAAGTCGGGAACAGCATCCACGTCGACACCCAGCAGCGTCGCTCCCAAGAGGCCGTCCTCGCCCTGATACCGGATCACGTCGCCCGGCACGACCGGATGTTCCCGGAAATAGGCGGCCAACTCGTCGGGAGTCATCCCGACCAGCGACACTCCGTTGACTTCCGTGAGCAAGCTGCCCTGATGGGCCGCCAGCGGGGCGAAGGGGTCGTTGATATTGCCCACGATGAGCCCGCCTCGATCCTTGTCATACAACAGCGCATTGTCACCCAGGTATCCGCCGGCATTGATGTACTTGCCACGCGTCGGCACGGGCGGATGGACGCCCCAAATGTCGATTTCCGCAACGCTGGTCGGCAAGACGCCGCCTCGGACCTCGACGGTCGCATTGGCAACCAAGCCGGTTTGGGCCAGCCGGACCTGCAAATCCTGCGGAATCTCGGTGGCCTCCCGCGGCCGCATCAGCAGCGTTCGCTTGTCCAGATCGACGTTCTCGAGGCGGGGCTGCTTCTCCCAAGCCAAAGCGTCCGGGACGACCTTGATGATCCGCCCATCCTGCGTCGTCCCCACGAGGTTGGCCGTTTCGGGTTGGCCGACGGTCATGGTGTAAATCGGCGGAGTGAAACTCAGCGAATCGATCCGGCCGTCGTTGACGGTGACCTTGACCGTTTGTGATTTCGGCCCCTTGGCTGTGTTCTGGGACACGGTGACTTCCGTCTGGCCCACTTTGCGCGCCGCCAGCCAGACCTCGTAGCCCGCGTTTTCGCCCTCGGTGGAAAAGACCTCGACCACGGATTCATCGGCCGAGACGGCTTGAATCGGCGTATCGCTGCCGGTGGTCACGTTCAGCGGTATCAATTCGTAGACCACCGAATTGTTGACCTCGCTCGGCGAGACAAAGAAAACGTCCTCCGGCAGCGCTCGGCCGGCGACCGTGAACGCCGTGCTTTTCTGCAAGTCGGCGTAGCTCACCTGGATTTCGCCGGCGCCTTCCGCTCGGCCCATCACGTACTCGCCGTCCACGCTGGCCGCCGCCGTGGGATCGACCTTCAGTTTGAGCAGCGACGAGCCGACCAGCGAGTGTTCCTGGCCGCTGGCGTCAATCCCCCGCACGTTCACGCGACTGCTCTGGCCCACGGCAAAGGTCGGCGGTTCCAGGCTGACCACCAACGACTTGAAATCGGCCTGGACGACGTTCACATCCACCGACGCTTCGGGCAGCTTGTCAACAGGTCCTGCATCTGCCAGAGGCGGAAAACTCGCCACGACCTTGGTTGTCCCAATGCTGTCGCCCTGAATGAGGCCCTTTTCCCCCTCTTTGAGCAAGAGCAAGCGATGGTCGCTGGACTCTCCCCAATTCACCACATTTGTCAGATCGACCGTCTTGTTGTCCGCATAATGCCCAATGGCCCTGAGCCTCAGCGTGGAACCGATCGCCACCTTGACTTGATCGGCGGGTTCAATGGTCAGCGAATCCGGCGGCTCCGGCGGCCCCACCAGGACGGTTGCGTAGACAGCCCGATTCCCCAACAGGAAGGTCACCGCTGTCTCGCCCTCGTTCTTCGCGATCGCTACACCGCCGCGGCCCAGTTCCAGCACCTGAGGATCGTTGGACTGGCCCATCGCCAACGGCGTAACGTCCTTGTTAAAGAAGAACCAGCGCCGGTCTTCGACTTTGTACTCGATGCGGCCACCGACCGGACCGCTCCACTGGGCCGGCGTCACCGTGAGCTTGGGCCAAGTGAAGTACAAAAACGCCCCCATCAACAGCATCAGGGCGATCGCCAGCCAGGGCGAAGTCAAAACGTCCGTCAGCCCCGTGCGTTTCCGCTTGCGAGCCTTGCCGCCCGCAGGCGGCCGCACGCCGAGAAAGTCTCCCTCGGGGGTTCGCCATAACCGGGCCCGCAACGGCTCGAGGTCCGCCCGCTGATAGCCGACGCACCACAACAACCGCCAGTCCTCTTTGCCCGCCCGGCACTTGAAAAAGTACGAGTCGAAATCGCTGCTTTCCAAGTCGTTGGTCTGCTCGGCGAGATTCTTCCGCACGATCCGCAACACCATTTCCTCGGTCGACGACTCTGGGCGGATCTTCTTGACCTTGGCCCGCAACGTATCCAGATCGGCCGCAAACTGCTTCTGCAATTCGCCGCGGGTCGCCGGTTGGCAGTCTACGTCCTCCAGTCGCCCGCGATCTTCATCGGTCATGTAGAAGCCGGCGACGTTTTCGTTGCGCCATTCCGGTTCCGCGATGTAGTCGCCGAACCATCTGCGGAGAATGGCAAAGTTCATGCCCTGGCGATCCAGCAAGGGCAAACCCGGCTCCAATGCCGTGTGCCGGTAATCGCGGGCGTCTTCGGACAAATCGACGTAGAAGAGGGGCTCGGCCATTCCAATTCACCGCCCTTTGGTTTGCCAGCAGTCACAAGGGGGGCTCGCCCTTGAGGGCTGCTGGGAACTGGGAAAATGTAAGTTGTGTCGCTCCGCCATCGCACACCCCAGCCGCGGAGGAGAGCCGGGGACGGACTGGTTCACTTAAGTCTATATAAATTAGAGATTAACATCAATCAGGACTGAATTGCGGCGATGCGATATCCGGGCTCCGGCTTTGCCATCCGTGCTAGTCCGGATCAATCACGGGAACCGCGCACGACAGCCCGCTTTAATAACGCCCCCAAACCGGGCTTGTACTCACTTCTTGCCCGAATCCTTCAGCCATTTGCTTTCCGACAATTCGCGCAAACCCTTTCGCAGCGAACCCTTCAGCGATCCAATCGCGTCCTTCAGTTTGGCCTCGGCCGTGTCCAGGAGGCGATCCTCCTGCTGTCTTTCCCGCGGGCGAATCGTGGGCACTTCCCCACCCAGTCGCAACAGCACCGCGGTGGAATCGTCATAGCGGATCTGGTTCTGCTGCCGCAGTCCGATCAGCCATTGCTGCCACTGCTCCAACGGCATGTCCCAGTACGCGTTCCAGTCCAGCGTGGCTCCGGCTTCCAGTTGCCGCATCGTCCAGCCGGCGACGGCGTCCGTACACAGCACCAGCAGATCTCCGGGCCGGCACTGCGTCTCCATGGCCTCAAACTCGACTACGTCGCCGCGCTTGAAGACGCTGCGGATCACCTGGGGGTTGCTCTCGAAGCGTGCGCTGTCTTGAATCGGAAACGTCTGCAACACGTTTCCTTGGCGAACGTGGAACAAGCAACAGTCGCCGATCGAATAGGCCCGCAACAGATAGGGCCGGGCGACGCCGTCGGCAACCTCGTCCGTCCCAATCTCGATCCACAGCAACGTGGTTCCGGCGCCGTCCAGCAGCTTGGGCTTCTGGTGCCACGCCAACGCGCTCTCGTCCACGGACTGCGACCAGGCGTCGCGAGTGCGTTTGAGCCACGCCTCCCGCAGATCGTGGCTGTTGACATCCGGCGGATCCGCCACGACCGCCTTGGCCAGAATGGCCGCCCAACGGCCCGCAAAGATCGTGGACGAGACCCCGTCGCACACGGCAGCCAGTCCCCGCACCCCGTCGACGTCGAAGGCGTCTTCGTACGCGTTGGGGTTCTGCACGTCTTTCGGCAGCCAAAAGGCCCGGTGTTCAAATAGCATGAGTCTACCGTAATTGCACTGCCGCCCGCGTCCCCATGTCCAGGAACTTGACCAACACCACCATGTCCGCGTTGAACGCCATCCCGCGCGCCCCGGGCGACATCTGGATCCCTTCCATGACGGCACTGCGGTAGAACGTCTCCGGTAACACGCTGGACATCTGGAACAGCACCCGCGCCAGTTCGTCCGGCAGTCCGTCCGGCGACGACGGGAAGGCGATCTGCACCGCCTGCGTCATCGACACATGGCAATTGAACACCAACACATTGCCGTCGGAAGTCGCCAGGCCTTTGATCGCCTCTGCGTACGGAACGGGATCGCCATCCTGCGACTCGCCGTCCGAAATGTGGATGACGATCGGCGGAAAACTGTCGGGGTGCTGCTGGATCCAACGGCTGAGGATCTGGTAGGCGTGATACAGCACGTGGCACATGGGTGTGCTGCCTTCGGCCACGGGGTCCACCCAAATCGGACTCTCCGACGGGAATTCCATGATTTCTCCCGTCTCTTCGTCGCGGATTTGCTGGACCACCGTGTCGATCCGCGCCGGGTAGTTGCCAATGTCCGTGATGGATACCAACTCGCGCCCGGCCAACTCCCCGACCAGCGCCGGCCCGATGATCGGATTGGCCTGTTGATCCGTGCGGTAACCGATGACGCCGACGTCCATGTAGTCCCGGACCCCCTCGTTCCCGGAGGCCCGAATCGACATGTTGTACAGCCAGGCGTTGACCGCCTTGGCCAACTCGTCACATTTCCGCTGCGACGTGCCACCCAGCGGCTCGACCATCGAATAGGACTGGTCCAAGAGAAATAGGATACAGGCCTTGTGGTCGCGACTGATTTCTCGTTGGTACGGCAAAACTGATCCTTTCGTGATACCGGTTTGAGCCACGCTGCTCAGTGCTCTCAAGCCGCCCATTATCGGTCGAATCACGCTCGACGGCAAGGACCAAACTTGCTCCGCGGACGGCAAATCGCTCGACGAGGCTTCGAGCCCAGTCATCACCTCCCCAGCAGCCACCCCAAGGTCGCCAACAGCGCGCACGCCATGACAACTCCACCGACCACAGCGGGACGGATCTCGCCGGGTTCAGCGCCTATGCCGAAGTGCCGGCCTTGCCCGTGCCAGAGCCACAAGCCCACGGGTGTCGCCAGTCCGCCGAACAGCCAAAGACACCAAAGTGGAGCGCCGTGCCGGAGCAGATCGCCGGCGTCGCCGATCCCCGCCACCGCTCCGGCGCCAAGGTAGGCGCCGTTGGCAATCAGGCAAAAGCCCGCGAAGAACCGAAGCACGAATGTGCCCGGCAACCGGACCACGGCCGCCAAGCCCCAGAGCAAAAGCGGCGCGACTGCACCGAACAGCGGGCCGGCCCAGGCAACGGCCAGCGGGTGCGGGTTCTCCGCCAGGTCCGTCCGTGAAATGGTCAGGGGGTGCAGGACGACGCGGACCACGCGCCCGCCACTGAACCAAGCACCGGTCACGTGGCCCAACTCGTGGACCGCTTGCATGCCCAGCCAGGAGCCAGGCAGCGTTGAGAAGATCAATACGAGGCGAAGAAACAGAAATCGGAAGTTCTTCTCTGGCATGGTTCAGCCTATGACGCAGCCGCTGTTGCCGGTGCCCCGATTGCGTTTCTGTGGCCGTGGTATATGCTGCTGGGGAGTGAAAAGTCGAAAAGTCGAAGAGTCGAAGAGTGGAAAGTCGAAGAGACTTTTCCACTCGGCCGTTTTGTGACTCGTCCACTTGGCTGGACTGTCCTACTTTGGCGAACGGTTGCCTTGATGCCAGCAGGCCAGGCCTGGGGAAAACCGGGGGGACTGACGCCCAGCGTTGGCCATGTTCCTAGGCGGTTCCGCCGAAGTCAGACAGCCGACTTAGCAACTTTTCCACTTTTTGACTTTTTCACTCCAAGACTTTTGGACTCAGCGACTTTGTACGAAAGGAACCCGACATGCCACGGAAACTATCTGCCATCGCGCCGGACTGGTGGGACTATACCACGCTGGACCTGGACATCATCGAGGATGCCGCGCGGCTCACCCCGGAGAAGATGGCCAAGCTCTCGCGGCCGGGTTTCCAAGTCATCTTGTACGATACGCTGGAGGATTTCTACCTCGCCGAGGCCCTGGAGTACATCCGGGCCTGGAAGCAATCCACGGAGGACAGTCCGGTCGGCATCTGCGGGCCGATCGGGCCGACCGAACAATTGCCGCTGGTCGTGCGGTTGGTGAACGAGTTGGGGCTGGACGTCCGTTCGGGCCATTTTTGGGGCATGGACGAGTGGATCTTGGACGGCAAGGAGATGCCGGTCTCGCACCCGTTGTCTTTCGAGCGTTGCGACCGGGCCATGTGTTTCAGCCGGCTCGACAAGAAAGTCCGCATGCCGGACGCCAATCTGCACTTTCCCAAGGCCGATACGCGGGAGTATCGCGCGAGTTGGGAAGCGGGCGTCCGCTGTGCGGTGATGCAGGGCGGCCAGGGCGACGTCAAGCACTGGGCCTTTAACGATCCGCCACGG
>CAYPGE010000061.1:0-28168 GCA_964409865.1 uncultured Pirellulaceae bacterium | reverse complement strand
ACCAGATGCCGCGATAGCCGTCGACCTGGTCGCGGAACGTGTAGAAGCGGGCGACGTGTTCGGTCCTCCCTCGCGTGTTTTCGGCGGTGATGACCGCGCGGTAGGAAGTGTTGGGCTTGAGCCCGCCGAGACGCACTTGCCAGTTCCGCTCCGTCCCCTCCAGCGATACTCGCCCGGTGACGTCCTCGCCGTTCAACGAGACCGTGACGGCCGAGGCCTCCACCGGGCGGTCGGCGGTGACGTGGAAATGGAAACCCTCGTCGGGATCGACCAGGCCGCCGCCGCGCGGTTCGGCGACGGTGACAGTCGGCGGGCCTGGAGCGGCGGTGATGCGGAGGTTGGCCAGATCGGCATACTCGCCCTGCCGTCCGCGGATGGCCGCGATGCGCAGACGCCCGAACGTCGTTTGCGGAGCGAACCGGTTTCGCCAGCCCAACCGGTGCGCCACCGGTTTCCCGTCGATGCTCACGTCGAAGGTGCCGCCCGCCAGGTCGTGGACCATTTCGTAACGGTGCCAGGCCGTGTCGATGTCGGCCAAGTCATGGTACTCGCCGTCGAAGCACGAGACCTTTCCCGGATGGTATCCCCAGATGAGAATCGAAGCTTGATGTCGCGCTTCGGTCTCGCCGGACCGCAGGAGATAAACGTCCAGCGTCCGCGAGTCGGCGGCAGAGACGCGGGCGTCGAAGGCAATCGTCAACCGCGAGGCGGCGGTGGGGGGAAAGTCCAGCAGGTCGGCGTCCGTCACCTCTTGGCCGGTCTGGTGCCGCCGCAGTGCCCGCGGGAAACGGTCGCCGTCCAACGCCACGATTTGGCCGGGCTGGGCCGTGCCCGAGGCCGGCGTCCAGCGTCCCTCGCCGTGCGCCACCGGCCGCAGATCGCCCAGCGGATACACTGCCTCGTCGGCAAAACCCTCGGCGTCGAACAACACGACGGATTCGTCGCCTTGCACCGTCGCCGCCG
Organism: uncultured Pirellulaceae bacterium; assembly: GCA_964409865.1. Classification (GTDB taxonomy): domain Bacteria; phylum Planctomycetota; class Planctomycetia; order Pirellulales; family Pirellulaceae; genus Anammoximicrobium. The sequence goes on along the minus strand of CAYPGE010000061.1, from coordinate 27,205 downwards.
GAACCAGAGCCAGAGCCACGACCATCGCCAGAACAACGTTCCAGTTTCTTGTCATGAGGCTAAGCTACCACGAACCGCGCATCGACAAAAGCAGAACGGCCGTTGTTCTTTCCAGGTCCGCGACACGGCTGCCCCAACGGGCGCATGGAACTTGCCGAATCTTCAAATTCACCCTCACAATCTGACTTGCTTGTCCAAACTGTGCATCACAATTAGCATAGAGCGAGGCGGTTCGGAACAACGGGGCGGGAGCGTTTGCCGCCGGCGGGCGAACGGCTCCCAGGCAAGAAAACCGGGAAAAAGGGTCCTGGCCCCTTTTTCTTTCCGTTCTCCTTTTTGTGGCGCCTTCTGGAGGGCAATCCGGTGAGGAACTGGTTGGGTCAGCTGTATCAATCCGTGTTCGGCCGCATGCTTCTGCTGGTGGTCATTCCCACGTTGTTGATCTTCGCGATCATCATCCTGCTGGGAACCCTGGCGACCTTCGACGGGTTGCGGCAGGCGGCGGAAGAGAGACTCCGGATCGAAGTCTCGCTGAACGCGGCCCGGCTCGAGGACAAGCTGGAGCGGGCGCTGCTGAGTGCCCAGCGGATGGCCGAGGCCCAGGTCGCCGGCATGTTCGGCGATCGCAAGGCATCGCTGGAACTGGCCCGCCTGGCACTGCAGAATTCGCCGGAGTTCACGGGCTGTTACTTCGGTTACGAACCGAACGCCGATCAGCAAGACGCGGCCAGCCTGGGCAAGCTGCCGGCGGAGGCGATGGACGAGAAGGGCCGATTCATCCCCTACTGGTTCGTGGTGCCGGATGGGGGCCGTACGATCAAGCTGGAACCGTTAGTCAACATGGAAACGAGCCTTTACTACCAAGGCGCCAAGACGGCCTTCAACAGCACGCACAAGGCCGCTCCGATGGTCACCGAGCCCTATGTCTACCAGGACAAGCTGATCGTGGAGCAAGTCTATCCGATCGTCATCGACGGCAAATTCATGGGTGTCGCGGGGCTCGATTTTGCGCTGGCCGACGTCGAAACGGAACTGCGGCGGACGGCCGAACGCGATCAGATCGACTTATTCCTGATCAGCTCGCGCGGACGATTCATCGCGGCGACCACGGACCCCCACGGGGAGGAGGCCGTGGACACCGAAGGGCAGCTGATGACCCAAGAGGTCGCCGACTCGCAGTACGCGGATCTTTTCGAGGACTTGCTGGGCGTTCGCAAGACGCCGCGACTGAAATGTGAAGCGGACCCGGTCGACGGCGACCGCTACTATTTTGCGGCCGCCTCGATTCCCGCCGGCGGTTGGACCATTGTCCTGAGAGAGCCGGAGGCCGAGATCCTGGGGCCGATCAAGCGGCAATTGGCGTACCGGATGTCATCCGGTCTGGCGGGACTGGCGGCCATCGTCGGACTGCTGCTCGTCATGACTTACCGCTTGGGTCGCCGCGTACGCGTCGCCGCCCAGGCGGCCGAACGTGTCGCGCGGGGAGATCTGACGGAAGAAATCACGCCCGGCAAAGTCCACGACGAAACCGGCGCCCTGTTATCTTCCATTCACCGCATGACGGTCAACCTGAATAACCTGGTGGGACAGGTCAAACAGAGCAGTGTCCAGCTGAACTCAACCGCCACCGAACTGGCGGCGACCAGTCGCCAGCAGGAAGCCAGCGTCAGCACCTTCGGCGCTTCCACGAATCAGATCGCAGCCGCGACCAAGGAGATCTCCGCCACCTCCAGCGAGTTGGTCCAGACCATGCAGGAAGTCCACGACGAGGCGGTACACACGGACCGCCTGGCCACGTCCGGTCGCCAGGGGTTGCAGGAAATGGAGTCGAACGTGCGGGGCCTGGAACAGGCCACCTCTTCGATCGGCGACAAACTGGCGGTGATCCACCACAAAGCCAACAACATCACGGGGGTCGTGACCACCATCACCAAGGTCGCCGACCAGACGAATTTGCTCTCGGTGAACGCCGCCATCGAAGCGGAGAAAGCCGGGGAATACGGAGTCGGGTTCCTGGTCGTGTCGCGGGAAATTCGCCGACTGGCGGATCAGACGGCTGCCGCGACGCTCGATATCGAGCAGATGGTCCAACAGATGCAGGCCGCCGTCTCCGAAGGCGTCATGGAGATGGACCGCTTTGCGGACAAGGTCCGGCGCAGCGTGCAGGGCGTCGAGGAGATCAGCCGCCAGATGGAGGAAATCATCGAACGCGTCCGGGCCAACACGGAACGTTTTGAACGCGTCAATGAAAGCATGCAATCCCAAGCCCAGGGCGCCGGTCAGATCAGCAGTGCCATGGCCCAGCTGACGGAAAGCGCCAGCCAGACCACGGAATCGATCAGCGAGTACTGCCACGCGGCGAACGATCTGCGCGAAGCGATCGCCGCCCTGCAGTCATCCATTGCCATCTTTCAGCTGAGAACGTGATGCCGTGATGTTGCACGTTGTCCTGTCGCGAGTCGCCGGCCGTGTCTACGCGTTCCCCTCGTCGCGCGTCGTCGAGGTGATTCCGCGGGTGATGGCCCAGGCCCTGCCTCAGACCGCCGACTGGGTGCTGGGATGGATCAACTACCGCGGCCGCTTGATTCTCGCCCTCGACTTCTCGCGTTTGCTGGGCCACGGCGCCTGCACGCCGCGGATGGCGAACCGGATTCTGGTCGTCCAGACCGGCGAGACGGCGGGGAAAGCGAGCGCGTTGACCGGCGTGCTCGTCGAAGCGGTGCTCGGCAGCGAGTTGTTCGATTTCGGCGACAGCACAGCTCACGCGCGCCTGGCTCCGCCGACAGCGAGCTTTCTCACGGACGTGAGCCTGGCGGATTCGGAAATGGTCCAATTGGTGGATCCCCTGAAGCTGCCCCGGCCGTTTGCCGAACCGGAGGATGTCTCATGCTGAGCCGGGTCAAGCAGTGGCTGGTCGAGCGCGCGGGGCTGGACCCCGACTTGTTGCAGCGGGACTGGCTGGATCGCGCGATCCAGCGGCGTCTGGCGTTACTCGAGCCGCCCAACGAGGACAGTTACTGCCGGTTGTTGGAGCGGGATCCTGCCGAGCGAGACCGGATCATTCGCGAAGTCTCGGTTGCTGAAACTTGCTTCTTCCGTTACCCCGCGTCCTACGATCTGCTGGTGCGGCATCTGCGCGGCCTGTGGGAAACGTCCCCGCGGCGACCGGCGCTGCGCATGTTGAGCGTGGCTTGCGCGACGGGCGAAGAGCCCTATTCGATGGCCATTTCCGCCATGTACGCGGGCTGGCCCTTGGCATCCGTGAGCGTCGACGCGGTGGATCGGAATGCCGGCACGCTGGCAGTCGCCCGGCAAGGAAGGTACTCGCTGCAGCGCCGCGAGCAGCCGCTTCCCGCGTGGGCGTCTCCTTGGCTGCGCGTCGAGAACGACCAGCTGCGCGTCGCTGCTCCGATCCAGGCCGCGGTGAATTTCCTCTGCGCCGATGCCGTCGCGGCTCCGGATTCCGTTCCCGCCGGGCCTTACGCGGTCGTCTTTTGCCGCAATCTGTTGATCTATCTGCACGACGAAGCCCGCAACCGGCTGGTCGGCAACCTGGACCATTGGCTGGAACCGGAGGGACTGCTGTTTGTCGGCCATGCCGAACAATTGGAATCGTTGCGAGCCAGGTTCCGCATGGTTCCCCAGCCCGGAGCATTCGCTCTACGGCCAAGGGAAGCGGCGAGCGCGGAAGCTCCTGCTCAGCCCCTGGCCGGGGGCTCCGGCTTGCGCGGCCAGATGGGAAGTGACAAATCTCGACGTCGCGTCCGCGCGGCCCATGCGCGTCCGTCCGCAGGCGGAGGTCGTGGCAGGCCCCGTGGCAGCCCCGGCACGGGCAGAGCCAGTGGCACCCGTCCAATCGAAAGCGGCGCCGGAGAAGGCCGTGGCGCACGTCAGACAGCGATCGACGTTTCCCTCATCGAGCGGGCTCGGAAGGCGGCGGATCAAGGCCACTTGGACACGGCGCTGGCGGACATCCAAACGGCGTTGCAGTCGAGCCCTCCCTCGGCGCAGCTGTATCAATTGCTGGGCAGCATCCAGTTGTCGCTGGGGCGCCTGTCCGAGGCGCGCGATGCCTTGCGGCGAGCCGTCTACCTGGATCCGAATCAGGAGGAGTCGCTGTTGCAGTTGGCGATTGTGTATCAGCGTTTGGGAGATGACTCGCACGCCACACGATATCGCCGGCGTGCGGCTCGGGCGCACCACAGACAGGCGGGAGGATCCGAGAGATGAGCGAAGCGGATGCCGTCTCGAGGGTGCGGGCAACCCACGCCGCCGGCCGTCACGGCGCGATGTCGCGATTGCTGGACCGGCCCTTGGACGACGAGGACGTGCGAGCGGCCACGCTCCGCGTCGAGCAACCTTTGACGGTCTCGGACGGCGAGCTGGCCAGTGTGCTGGTGTTTCGCGTACATGATGAACTTTTCGGTCTTCCGGCAGAGGACGTGGTTCGTGTCACCCGCGTCGCCCCGGTGCATCGAATTCCCCACCGCACCAACGCCATCATTCGTGGTCTGTGCAATGTGGAAGGCGAACTGTTGATCTGCGCGAGCCTGTCTGCGATGTTGGAGATTCAGGGGCCGGACGCGGTGGACGCCGCTGCGTCCGGCGACGCGGCAGGCCGCCGCCGGATGGTGGTGATCGGCCGTCGAACGGAAAGCTGGGCGGTCGTCGCCGAGGAAGTGTTGGGGGTGCTGCGTCTGGACGCGAAGACGTTCTTGCCGCCGCCGGCAACGGTCCAAAAGGCACGGCAGTGTTTCACCCGGAGTTTGGCTCCGCTCCAGGACGGAAGCACGCTCGCCGTGCTCGATCTCGGTCGCCTGGATGCTGGATTCAAGGCAGCGCTGTCATGAGCGGTGATCTCTCTGGATTCTCGATGTTCGAGCTGTTCAAGGCCGAGGCGGAAACGCACGCCCGGACGCTGAGCGACGGCCTGCTGGCGTTGGAAGCCAAGCCGGACGAGTTGGCTCACATCGACTCCCTGATGCGCGCGGCCCATTCCATCAAGGGAGCCGCCAGGATCGTGCAACTGGACCCGCTGGTCGAACTGGCCCACGCCATGGAAGACTGCTTCGTCGCCGTCGGCCGGGGCGAGCAGCCGCTGCCGCCGGCGCGGGTCGATCAACTGCTCCGCGGCGTCGACCTTTTTCAAGGCTTGGCCGCCTTGTCCGAGCAGCAGCTGGACGGGTGGCTGGAAGCCCATCGCGATGCGTGCGCGTCTGTGGCAGCGGAAGTCCGCCAGCCTGTGGCCATGTCTGAGGAGCTGGCCGGTCCCCAAGCTGAACCACGGGATGAGCCGCAAGAGTCGCCGCCGGCGACAGAAACCGCCGAGCATCCCGAGGCGGCCCCGGAGAGTGACGCACCACGTCCGGTCGAGATTCCTTCGCCGACGGGCCCGGTCGGGGCCATCGGCCAACCGCAGGAAACACCGATTCGCGCAAGCCGGCCCGTGGTCGAGGCACCGGGGCCGGCCGCTGACGACCGTGCCGTGCCCGTCAGCGCGGCGAACCTGAACCGCATCCTCCAACTGGCCAGCGAGTCGATGATCGAGGCTCGTCGTCTCCAGTCCATGACGCAGTCCCTGAATCGTGCCCGCAACATCGGACGGCGGCTGTTCCGCTGCCTGGAGCAAGCCGGAACGGGTGACCCGGACGCGGCGCGGAAAGCCTGGGACGAAGTGAAGCGGCTTCAAGAAGGTTGGGACCAGCTGCTGCAGGAACACGCCAGCGGACTCGAGTCGGCGCTGTGGCAGTCGGAACGGACGTCCACGGCACTGTACCACGAAGTCCTGGGAAGCCGGATGCGCCCGTTCAGCGACGGCACCACGGCCTTTCCCCGCCTGATCCGCGACCTCGCCCGGACGCTGGGCAAGTGCGTCTCGTTCGAAGTCCAGGGCGGCAGCGTGGCCGTCGACCGGGACATCCTTCGCAAGCTGGAAGCCCCCCTGAATCACTTGCTGCGGAACTGCGTGGATCACGGTCTGGAATCGCCGGAGGGCCGGCGCGCCGCCGGGAAATCCGAGACCGGCAAGATCGTCTTGTCGGCCCGCCATCACGCCGGGATGCTGACCGTGGAAGTGCGCGACGACGGACGCGGGATCGATGCCGAAGCGGTTCGCCGCAAGGTGCTGGACCGCCAACTGGCGGCCCCCGACCTGGTGGCCCGCCTGAGCCGGGATGAACTGTTCGAGTTCCTCTTTCTGCCCGGATTCACCACGGCCGGGACCGTCACCGAGGTCTCCGGCCGCGGCGTGGGACTGGATGTCGTGCAGTCGATGGTTCAGGAGGTATCCGGCAGCGTACGGGTCGAGTCGGAGCCGGGCCAATCGACCAGCTTCACCCTGCGATTGCCCGTGACGCTTTCCGTCGTGCGCGCGGTGTTGGCTGGGATTTCCGGCGAACCCTACGCCTTCCCTCTCTCAAGGCTCCAGCGGATCCTGCGCGTCGACGCGGATGAGTGCCGCCCGGTACAAGGCCGGCAACAGCTGCTGTTGGACGGGCGCTCGGTGGGACTGGTCAGCGCGGCCGAGATTCTCGGCCTGCCCGAGCCGCAAACCACCGGCGGTCCGCTGAGCGTGATTGTGTTGGGCGAAGGACAACAGCTCTACGGACTGATGGTCGATCGCTTTTTCGGCGAGCAGGACCTGGTGGTCCGGCAGCTGGATTCCCGGCTGGGGCATGTCCCGCACATCTCCGCCGCGGCGATTACGGAGTCCGGAGAAGCGCTGCTGATCGTCGACATCGAAGACCTGCTGCGCTCGATGCAGCAGCGTCTGGCAGAAGGCCGGCTTCACGGCCTGCGGTCGCTCCGTCACGCCCAGGCTGGAGGGGCGAAACGCGTGCTGGTCGTCGACGACTCGTTGACGGTCCGCGAGGTCGAACGGCAGTTGCTCAAGGCCCAAGGTTACGAGGTGGACATCGCGGTCGACGGCCGCGACGGCTGGACGGCACTCAGCTCCGGAGACTACGATCTGCTGGTCACGGACGTCGACATGCCGCGCATGAACGGCATCGAGCTGATCCGGGCCGTGCGCCAGGATGACCGTCTTGCGGAACTGCCCGTGATTGTGGTCTCCTATAAGGATCGCGAGCAGGATCGGCTGCTCGGACTCGAGGCCGGAGCCAATGCGTACCTGACCAAGGGCAGTTTTCACGACGACACCTTCATCACCACGGCACGCGATCTCATGGAGGATCTGGACCGATGCGAGTCGCCATCGTGAATGACTTGAGGATGGCCGTGGAGGTCCTCCGCCGCGTCGTGGTGTCGATGCCCGATGCGCAGGTGGCCTGGGTGGCCGAGGACGGTCAACAGGCGGTCGAACGCTGCCGCCAGGATCGGCCCGACTTGATCCTGATGGACATGATCATGCCGGTGATGAACGGGGCCGAAGCAACGCGGCGCATCATGGCCGATTGCCCCTGTCCGATCCTGGTGACGACGGCCAATGTCAAGACGAACATCAGCTACGTGTACGAGGCGTTGGGCTGCGGAGCGGTCGATGCGGTCAATACGCCCACGCTGGGCACCGGCGGATCGCTGGACGGCGCCGCGGAGCTGATCCGCAAAATGCGCCAGGTCCTGAGTCTACAGCAGGCCGAGCGCCCCAGCCCAAGCCTGGTCCCGCGACGCGCCGCCACGGTTCGAGCCGCCGCGCCTCCGTTGGTCGCCGTCGGGGCCTCCACGGGTGGCCCTCAAGTCCTGAGGACCCTGCTCGGCTCTCTCTCCGGGGACCGTTCGTACGCCCTGGTCATCGTCCAGCATTTGGACGAGATTTTCGTCCCCGGACTCGTTCGCTGGCTGGCCCAAGATACCCGGCTGCCCGTGACGACCATCGAGACTGGGCAACGGCCCCTGGCGGGCTCGGTCTTGGTGGCTTGCACGTCCGACCATCTCATCCTGGACGACAACGCTTGCCTCCGCTACGTTCAGGAGCCTGCGGCGAGTGTCCATCGTCCTTCGGTCGATGTGTTCTTCAACTCGCTACTGGCCGCGCCGATCGAGCCCGCGGTTGCCGTCCTGCTGACCGGCATGGGGCAGGACGGGGCGCAAGGGCTTTACGATCTGCGCCAGCGAGGTTGGGAGACGATCGCTCAGGACCAATCGAGCAGCGTCGTCTGGGGCATGCCGGGTGCAGCAGCGCGGATGGGCGCCGCCAGCCAAATCTTGCCCGCCGCAGCGATCGGAGCGGCGATCGAACGGGCCGTCCGCCAGCGCGCTTCGACGGGCGATGTTCAAGGTCCCGGAAGAAGATAGCCGGGTGCCCCGGCTGTCCCCACCTTCAGCCGTCGAGGGAACTCGAACCGCGCTCAGAACAGGTGATACGCCTTCGCATCCAAGGTACGCCTCAATTCCGGATCGCCGGCACGCCGTAGCAGGTCGTAGTAGCTGTACGGATACTTGAACACGTGCCCAATCCCCAAGGAGTGGTCCCCACGCCTTTGCCAGTACGCGGCGTCGGTGGGCCGCAAGTCGCTCGGCGGATGGTCGGGATAGCGCTTCGAATCCGGCTCCGGCCCGCGGCGCGTGACGCTCACATATTTACGGAACGCGGTGCGGCAGCTTTCGGCCCACGGGACATCACCCATCGCCGCCAGCTCGACGAGCGCCTGCCCAAAGGTCAGCATGTGCCCGGCGAAGCCCTGCCCAAACCCGACAAACCGATCGATTGCCGCACGGGCCTCGCTGAGGATGTACCGCGATGCGGCCGCCGCGTCCACAAACGGGGGCGGATCGACGTCCGGGTCCGGCTCCACATCGCGCCAAGGCGTGAATGAACGGATCAACGCGCACACTCCCTCGATGCGCTCCGCCGTCGCAGCGCTGGGCAGCAGGCGGAACGCCTTGATCGCCAGCATCGCAAAGATGGCGTTGTGGCCCACCTGCCGAAGCACGTCCCCGCCTTGCGCAAGTGCGATGCCAATCTCGCCGATCCGTGCCGGCACTGGCTGGGTGTCCGGAAAGGGCTTGCACAGCGTGGATCTGGCCCAGTTGAGGTCGAGCAACCCCACAATCCGCGATGTGGCTTGCTGGTCCAGGCCGTGGTCGACACACAGAAGGTGTGCTGCCACCATGCTGGCGCCGCGATGCCCGTCGGCGAAGTAGTCCAACTCGCGGGCCCTGGCCAAGGCATTCAGGCCGAGCAGCACTAAGCGTCTATCCGACATATCGCCGTCTCGGCCTGTTAGAGGACCGCCGCAGACCAGCGAGCCCGTCAGCAGCCCGCCGACGGCCGCCGATGTTCGTTTCACAAAGTCCCTGCGATTCGGGGTCTCGCCCATGTCACATCCCTCCGTTCCATTCTCCCAACGCGAACGGCTATGTCAAGAAACCGACGTTTCTCCCAGCCCGGGACAACAGCCGGCCGCCCAGATGCTGAGAAGTTATGCGTCCGAACAGTTGACCGTCGTGCCGAGAAACCGGTGCGCGCAACCTACCGCTTGTGGCGGAACTGGGGGGCCTGTATAATGTTTCCGGCAATTGTTTCTCAAACGGTGCTGAGCGAGGCAACTCATTCGCCGTGGATCAGCTGAGTCTTTTTGGAAAGGAGAAGAGCATGTCTGAGCAGTCCGAATCCAAGTCACTCCTCAAAGCGCCCGCGGCGCAGGCGTTCACGCTGTTCGAGGAGTTCAAGAACTTTGCCTTCAAGGGCAACGTCGTCGATCTGGCGGTCGGCGTGATCATCGGGGCGGCGTTCGGCAAGATCGTCGACTCGCTGGTCAAGCACCTGATCATGCCGTTGATCAGCCTGATCATGCCGGGCGAACAAGGATACTTGGCCTGGAAGTGGGTCGTGAACGGCAAGGAAGTCCCCTACGGCCTGTTCCTGGGCGAAGTGCTGAACTTCCTGATCGTCGCCGTTGCCCTGTTCATCTTCATCGTCAAATTCCTGGGCTGGATCATGAAGAGCAAGAAGGAAGAGCAGCCCGCCGAGCCGCCGCCGCCCACCAAGGACCAGGAGTTGCTGAGCGAAATCCGCGACCTGCTCAAAGCGCGCGCGTGATCGGAACGCCACGGCGCAACAACGCACCCGTGCCGCTGTGCACGGGTGCGTCGCACGAAGTGGGTTGTCTGTCGAGGTGGAACCGCGCGCGGCCTGGGGTCAGGCTTACAGAATTCAATTTTGGCCAAGTCATGTCGTTCCAGATGGCCAGACCTACCATCGGCCAAAACTGAATTCTGTAAGCCTGACCCCAACGTTGTCACTGCGACTTCACAAAAGACGCGAAAAAGTGCGCTAGGGCACGGGGATCAGCAGGTTCGCTTCTTGCGTACCATCGGCGTACTCGCCCGTGCCGCAGATGACGCCGCTGTCGTTGATTCGCTCCGCACCTGGGTGGAATCCGACAGGAACATCAGCAGGATCGATCGACGTCGACAAGTTGACCATTCCATCTGCGTTCGTATACAGGAAAATGGCGTCCTCGCCAGCCGCCGTCTGCGACCACCCGACGACATCGCCAGCCGAGTTGATGCCGAACGCAAAACTGCTGCTGCCGCCCAGGGTGCCCAGATCCTTCATCCCGACAGCATCGGGGTAGCGAAAAGCATGGTAAGTCAAACGGCGCACGGTGGCCCGGCCCACGACCTGACCAGCATCGTTAATGTCCATGCCTTCGCTCCACTCGGCATCAACGACCTGCTTAATCGTGCCCAGCGGGATGACGCCGACGCCGGGCGTGTAGCGGACGGCTTCCTTCCGAACCGTGGTCGTGTAGCCGACGATTTGGCCGGCATTGTTGATCGCGCGCGGCCGCCAGAGCCTACCGTCCGAGGGCAGGGGCAGTTGAATCAATCCGTCGCCATCGGTGTAGAGGCACACCCGCTCGCGGCCTTCCTCATCGATGCATGTTCCCGCCACATCTCCAAAGTCGTTGATGGCGCGGGCTCCGCGCATGCCCAGGGCCCCCAAATCCAGAAACTCTGCCGCCTGATCTCCAGCGGGAGTGTAGCGAAAACCTCTGCTGCCGGAATTGCCGACGATCTGCCCCAGGTCGTTAATGCCGTACGCGATGTCGAGCACCCAGCCGTCGGGGACCGGCGCCACGTCGTTCAGGTCTTCCATGCCCAACTCGGCAGTGTACAAGAAAGCATGCCGGTGACCATCGGGCGTGGTCCCAGCGCCCCCTACGACGTCGCCAAAGGCATTAACGTCCTCGGCCCAACTATTGGTGCCGCCGAGGGTGCCGAGCATGACGAGGGAATAGCTGACGGTCGGCGGCGGGGGCGGCGGCGGCGGCTTGGGGGGCTTGGCCGCCCAGGCCAGACCTCCGCACAGCAGCCCGACGACCAGGGCCAGCGTCAGAAACGCGACAGACCTTTTCCAGTTCTTCATCTCGATCATCGCAAGACTCCTCGTTGGAATCGGCCTGCGGTCGAATTGAAAAGGCCCTCGTCCCGGGTCCGCAGACCAATCCACCGGGCCGATGCCGGGCCGGTGAGAACTCGCCTTGACAGCGAGGCTCACCGGCCACTCCTGTCTTCGAAATGTCCGTGGTCCAGAATCGAACGTTCAAATCGCTGCGTTGCCTGTCTGATCGGACCTCTCTTGGCGCGTTCCCGTGTCAGTTCAGCAGCTTCTCGGCCTCCGCCCGAAACCGCAGCAGTTCTTCATCCTGGGGTTGATTCTTCTCCATCCATTCCGTCGCTTGTTTGTACCATTTGCGGGCGGCAGCCTGATGCTTCGCCTGGTCATCCGGCGGGGCATCGGGCTGTTTACCCAATTGCCAATAACTCATAGCGAGAAAGATCCAGTCGACCGCGTTGCCGCCGCGGCTAACTTCGATTGAAGTCTCCAGCGACTTGATTGCCTCGCGCCAATTCCCCGCGCGATAATACGCTACGCCCAGCGTGTTCTGGTGAGCGGGCCGGGGATTGAGTTCTACCGCTTTCTTGGCGAGTTCGATGGCTTGGTTGGAATCGCCAACGGTCGGGTCCAGGCAAGTGACCAGAAGCCAAGCCAAGTCGTTGTAGACCTTGGACGACGCGGCGAGTCCGACGCCTTTCGCCGCGAAATCAGCCGCGCGATTTTGCCAGGTCGCTACGGCCCGCTGATAGTGTTGGGCGGGCGCGACTCGCCATACTCCGGTCGATGTCAGCAGTTGTTCCAGGGCTTGCTGTTGGGCATAGTCCCAATTGGCGGAATTGGCCGCTGAGGTTTCTCCGACCAACTCGACCGCCTTCGTGAAATTCGTTTCTGCGACTTGGAGATCACCCAAATAGAAATGGACATATCCTCGGCGAACCCAGTATTGCCATTGGGATGGCTCCAACTCAATCAGTCGGTCCAGGTGCCACACGGCAGCAGACCAACTCCAGCAAGCCTCGCACCGCGCAGCCTCTCGTCGATGCCAGGCGAGCACCTCCTGGGCCGAGCAGTCGAAGTCCCCCGGATACGTCGATCGCAGTGCGTCCCAGGCAGTCTGCAATCGCGCTGGTTCCAGGGGCACAAAGTCGCCCGTGTCATCGAGTTCGCTGCTAGCGAGCACGTGGGCGAGCAGATACAAGTCCTGAATCGGACGTTCATCCGGAACGAGTTCCCAGAGCCACGCTGTCTTGTTTCCAAACGCGGCCACGAGCTGACTGCCGGTGGGACCGAAGGACACGTGTCGGACGTCTCGATACTTGAGCGATGGCGTTAGTGGCTCGCCGCTGGCGGCATCCCAGATCCTGATCTCCCCGGCGTTCCCCGGAAAACGATGGCTCCCGCCCGGTTGGCACACGGTGGCCAAGCGTCGTCCGTCTGAACTAAAACACGCGTCTGTGACAAATCCGGGATGCTTAAGCCATTGGCTCCGAGGCTTGCCTGTCTGCGCATCCCACACGCGCGCCGTTCGATCGGCACTTGCCGTGACGAATAAGGTCCCATCCGGACTAAATGCCACGCGATAAAGAAGCCCGCGATGCCTGAGCGGCGGTGAGACCGCTTGCGCCGTGTCAGCATCCCAGATGATGGCCGTCCCGTCCGGGTTTGCGGTTGCGACTCGACGACCATCAGGACTGATCGACACGTGCTGAACTTGGCTGTCCAGCGGCAGCCGGCTGATGGGCTTGACCGTAGCCGTATTCCACACCTGGACAGATTCGCCGCGATATCGACCGTCGACAGAAACAGTTGTGGCGGTGACCAGTCGCGACCCGTCCTGACTGAATGACCAGCTCGTGATACGTCCTTCCAATTGCGACAGACTTACCGTCTTCTGCGCCGCCAAGTCCGCCAAAACTACGTTCCAGATTCCGGTTTTCGTCGGCAGAGATCGAGATGATTCTTGCAGTATGGCTCTGCCAAATTCGAACTTACCTCCCCGGTTAACAAGCCTCCCTTCCTTCGGCATCGCTCGTAATAAGCTGCGTAGCGAGTCGAACCACGGCTCTAACGGGTCCAGCGGCTTGACCAAGACGCCTGTTGTTGCATCCCACTCCTGCCGATATGCCTGGCCGAAGGTGATCACACGGCGGCCATCTGAACTGAGCTGCGCCTGGGTAATCTCTCCGTTCAGGACGAGGGGAACGGACATCGGCGGCACGAGATCCCAGATCCGCACGGTATTTCCTGCCATCGCAAGCAGACGTCGGCTCTCTGGCCCAAAAGCAACGCGTCCCACGCGGTCGCCGTGTCGCAGCGGCGGCGTGATCGGCTCGCCAGTCGTTGCGTCCCACACCCGGGCCAATTCATCGCTGGCCGTCGCGATGAAGCGGCTGTCAGGACTGAACGACGCCTGGTTCACGGTGCCGGCATGCTGAAGCGGCAACAAGACCTGTTTCCCAGTTCTTGCATCCCAGACTCGCGCGGTTTGGTCACGGCTGGCGGTGACGACCCAACGACCATCAGGGCTGAATTCGGCGTCCTTAATCTCCTGGGAGTCCTCCAATTTCAACTCCAGTGGGCTCACGGCCCACGGTTTACGGATGTCGATCATGCCGGGCAAGACTTGTTGGGCAGGCTCCGAGGGCGTGACGGGCTGTCCTGTGGCCGCGTTCCAGAGACGAACGGCGTGCCCGACATGCACCGTGAGCAACAGGCCGCCGTCGGGGCTAAAGGATGCGTCTGTTATCGCATGACTACCATTTTCATAGCGCATGAGGGGGCTTACGGGCTGCCTTGTGATCACGTCCCAAACCTGTGCCGTCGACGGAGCATATCGAGAGGTCATGACTAATCGCCGACTGTCGGGACTGAAAGATGCACAACAGGGGTTCTTGCACCCGAAGGGCGGGACGCTCGCCTCGCCTGTCGCCGCATCCCACAACGTCGCGTCAATCCCCGCCAAAGTAACGATCAGACGGCCGTCGGGACTGAATGCAGCATATCTCACCGCATCACCGTGCTTCATGGACGGAATCAGCGGTCGTCCCGTGGCCGCATCCCACACCTGTGCCGTCTGGTCATCGCTGGCGGTGAGCACGCGACTGCCGTCCGAATTGAAGCACGCACACGTCACGCGATCCCGGTGTTCCAGAGGAGGCGTGATGGGTCCGCCGGTAAAGGCATCCCACACCCGAGCGGATCGACCAGCTGCCGTGAGCACCTTACGGCCGTCCGGGCTGAACTCCGCATGCGTGATCGCCGAATCCTGAACGAAGAGTTGGACGAGCGTGGGACATTGCTGCAGGACGGCTGCGAAGCGAGTGCGGTGCGTTTCTTCCTTGGCCGGCTCCCCTTGCTCCAGCTTGAGCGCCTCGGCGAACCAGACGAGCGAATCAAAGAAGTTCCCTTCATTCATCAGGCGAATACCGTTGGCGACGTTTAGGCGAACGAGTCGCTGTCGGCTGTCTTCCGCACGCTCGCGGGCCACCTTCTCCGCACGGATGGCATCCGATTTGGCCTCTCGCTCCCTTTGCGCTGCGTTGCGTTCGGCTTCGGCCGTCGCCTGGAGCCGCTCCGACAAGCGATCCAACCGCACGGCGGCCACGGTCGAAATGACTGCCACCACTACAGCGGCAATCGCCGCAACCACGGTCGCCGTGACGACCAGCGGTCGGTGACGAGCGCACCACTTTCGAGCCTTCTGCAAAGGGGTCGGCCGTCGTGCCCGAATCGGCTCATCTTGCAGGAATCGTCGCAGGTCGTTCGCCAGTTCTTGTGCTGTCGCGTACCGCTCCGTGGGGTTCTTGGCCAGCGTCTTGAGCACGATCGTCTCGAGGTCGGGAGGAGTCGCGGGGTTGGTCTGGCGCGGCGGACGAGGCGGGCGATCCACGATCTGCTGGATCAGCACGTGCCGGTCCGACGAGGTGAACGGCGGCTGGAGAGTCAGCATTTCGTACAGCGTCACGCCCAGAGAATAGATGTCCGTGCGGTGGTCCAGAATGCGGTGCTGCCCCTGTGCCTGTTCCGGACTCATGTAGCGCAGCGTGCCCAGGATGTCGCCGGTCATCGTCAGACCCAGGTCTTGCTGCGTCATGGCCAAGCCGAAATCGGTGATCCACAAGTGCCCCTGGGCGTCGATCATGAGGTTCGAGGGCTTGATGTCGCGATGCACGACGCCCATCTGGTGCGCGTGCTCCAACGCCTCGGCCGCCTGCATGCCCAACTGGGCCACCGAACGAAAGAACTCCCGGCCACGGCCGGACGGCTTGGTCGAAGCGTTGGCTTGCGGCCGGCGAGCCGTCTCCTCGGAACTTGAGATGTGCGCAGCGCTGGTTACGTCTGCTTCGGCCGGCGCCGAACCGGCGTCGCCCTGGTCCTGCTCCGCTCCCCTCCCGCCGGAAAGTAGATCCGCCGTGATCTTGCTGAGTGTGGGTTGCTCCTGGTTCGCTGCAGGGGCCGCCGCGAGGCCGCGCAATTCGTCGATCACTTCCGCCAGCGTTCGACCCTCGATGTGCTCCATCGCGTAATGGTGGACGCCCCGCTCGCATCCGACGGAATAGATCCTGACGATGTTCGGGTGCTTCAACGAAGCGGCGGCGTGGGCCTCGTTCTGAAACCGCTGCAGGCGCCGCGGATCCAGGACCGCCGCAAAGGGCAGCACTTTCAACGCCACGCGGCGGCCCAGCGAAATCTGCTCGGCCTCGTATACCACGCCCATGCCGCCACGGCCGATCTCGCGGAGAATCCGGAAATCGCCCAGCACGCCGGAGACGAGGGCCTGATCGGCTCCCATGGGTTCGGTGGCCTCCAAGCGATTCCTGGCGGCCCCCGCATGCTCCAGCAACAACATGGCCGGCACCAGGCGCCGGAGCCGTTCGGCGTGATCGGGATACGTCAGGGCGTAGGCTTCCATGTCCACGGGTTCGCCCCGCTGCAAGGCCTGCGTGATCTCCTCGATCAAGTTGGCCAGGAGATCATCCGCGGCGGACGGGGGTGTCCTTGTTCCGCTCTGCACGTTCATCGCCGCGTTCCCTCGGTGCCGTTGTCCAACAGATTCCGAATCCGTTCGATCGCACGCAGGCGGCGCATCTTGACCGCTCCTTCGGAAATGCCCAACAAGGCGGCGATCTCCGCCACCGGCATCTGCTCCAGATGCCGCAGGACCAGGATTTCCCGATCAGTGGGATTCAATTGGTCCAGCGCCGCTCGAATCCGCCGTTGGCTCTCCTCACGCAGCAGCCGCTGGCTGGGACTGGTCCCCGGAGCAATGAATTGGGACGCCAAGAGCATGGCGGATTGGTCCGGAAGCGGGACCAGCGGCTCCTCGAACTTGACGCTCCGCCGCTTGGCCCGCAGGTGCCGTCGATATTGATCCTGCAACCGCTGCCAGGCGATGGCGCGCAGCCAGGGGTAGAAGGGCAGCGGCCGGGTCGCCAAGTAGTCGTTCAGCTTGCGCGACGCGTCCAGCAGACTGTCCTGAATGATGTCCGAAGGATCGACCCGCGCGGACAGGCGTTTGTCGAGCCGCACTTCGATCATGCGTCGCAGACGCGGCCGGTGCCGTTCCAGCAGGCGTTGGACCGCCAGTTGCTCGCCCCGCCCGGCAAGCAGCAGAAGTTCGTCGGTATCCGCATCCGGTGAGACTGCCATACGACAGGTTCCTCTACCGCAGATCTCGAAAGAACTCCGCGTTGGTCACGAATTATCTCATTTTTTTCTGAAACGGCAAGCCATAAAGCAAGTGACAGAAAGTACTTGCCAACTTCTTGCTCTTTCGGATTTCCAGCGGTGGGTAGTGGGGTCTTTTGAGTGACACGGTTGGTCATCCACTCGGATGGCGAACACTGGTTTGGCACGCTACTTGAGCAGCGTGATGACCAGATTGGCGATTGACAGCAGGGCGATCAAAATCGTGGTGCCCCAAATCGCGTTGATTTCGCTGCGTTTCAAGGTGGCATCATCACGCCGTTTTTCCTGGTGTCTGGTTTCCTCCAGGGCCTGAATCTGCTTGGCGAACCTGGCGTTCTCTTCAGCTTGCTGCCGGGTCCATTCGTCGTGCTGTTGCCTTAGCGTTAGGTGGTCGCCTTGCAGGCTGGCGATAAGCGACAAGGCCCTCGCCACGGCTTGCTGTGTTTCCAGGGCGAGCTGTTCAGCCAATATCATGTCGTGTTCCTTGGGTGAGTATCCAGGACGCCACTTCGTCCAGGGGCATCCACTTCGTGGGGCTTGCAGCACTTCGAGAACCGCGTCGGGGCGGTGGCCGTTGCCACGCCTTCCGTCGGTAATGCGATGTGCCGCCGCGTTGGTTTCGGCCGGCAAGTCAACAGCGAGCTTGTGGCAGTGCGGCGTGCCGTCGTATTTACCAAGGTCACACTGGCCGCTGTCCCGATAGCGCTCGCCAGCCTCGTCTAGCTGGCCGCTGCCGGGCCGCTTCAGCCCCATGAACCCGCAGGTCGCGCAGCACCGCGTCTCGTCTGCCGCCATCTTGCCGTCTCCAGAAAAGGATAGCCGAACCCGACCTGAATTTTCCAGAGCTTACCGCGCTGAAAAACGCGAAAACAGCAGGCGGGCGTGGCTTTTTGGTGACGCGGTAGGTCACTGCCTGACGGTTGCTTTCCGCGCAGACAGCGGGATTGGCACGCGGTTTATGGAGCGTCGAGCAACTCGCCGCGATTCAACGTCCATCATCGAGACGAGTCCAGTCCTGATGTCCCGCCGCGATTTTCTGAAAACCGCTCCGCGATTGCACGGCCAATCGCGATCTGGTATAGGCGCGCACCGTTCCGGTAAAATTCTGGTACTATGCGCCGACATTTCACGAAACGTGATCATGGCGCGGCGCGCGGGGCATAATTGACGCTTACAAGTGAGCCTCATGGCAGAGTCGCCTATTTGTGTCGAAACGAAAGCTGAGCCGAAGCATCGAATCTCCATTTCCTGCAATCATCGAGTCCAAGATTCGGGAAGGATCTTGGACGTGATGCTCACGGAAGTGGGGATTCAATTGTCCAAGGAATGCCGACCGATCAAAAACATTCGGACCACCGTCGCGCAATTGGATGACGTGACCGTGGTGTATATTGATTACGAGGTTGTCGGCTCGGTTGTGCCAGAAAGCTGACGAAGCCGCTCTTCAATGTCATCCAGGGAAGATGCGTCGTTAAGGATGGCTAGCGCTTCGTGGTGGGGCAGTTCCACTCGCAACTCGCTCCGTTTAATCGTAATTACGGCACGGGCACCCCCGTTCGTGACGGCCAACACCGTGAGTTCGGTGGCCGGAATTCCAGAACGCGCAACTGCGGCGTCCAGTGTGTTTTGCAGGGCAGTGCGATTCAACATGATTTGTCCTTGCTACGTGACACAGAACAGGGCGACATCCACCGAACGCCAGCAGCCCTCCTAGATACCAACCCGCGGTCCAGTTCGCAAGACGGAGGACGACAACCCGCTCTGTGTTGTTCTAGCGGGAACGCATCTACGTTTTCACGCTTGGGTTAGCCGCCTGCAACAGGGCATCTCTGGCCCACCGGGAGACATTCCCGCCCGCCGCTTTCTCGACCAAGGCCCGCTCTTCTTTGGTCAGTCGGATGACCAGCACGGACGACTTCCGTACCTTGGCCGGCAGTTCCGGCCTGCCACGCCCCCGCTTCGCTTTTCGCTTTGCCATGATGGATTTCCTCCCCGGCGATTGTTCGCCCGCAGCGCCACATTCTTTTAATGTGATACGGTAATTCGCCAAGATTTTCCGCTCCCCGGCGAATAAATGTATGACGGTTTTTCGCGGTGGCAAGGGGAGGTGCGAGCGATGTCAAACGTCATGTCACATGAGAAGCGGAAGTTGATCTTGCGGCTGCTCTGCGAGGGCAACAGCCTGCGGGGCACCGGCCGGGTGACGGGCTCGGACAAGAAGGCGATCGGGCGGCTCATCATGCAGTTCGGCCGGGCCTGCAAGAATTTCCTGGACGAGACCCTTCGCGGCCTGGACTGTCCGCGCCTTGAGGTTGACGAGATCTGGACGTTCGTCGGCAAGAAGCAGAAGCGGCTGACGACGGAGCAGAAGGCACTGGAGGGGCGGATCGGCGACGTGTACCTCTGGACCGCAATCGAGGCCCAGAGCAAGCTGCTGGTCACCTACGCGTTGGGCAAGCGGTCTGCCGACATGGCCCGGCGGTTCATGGTGGACCTGTCGGAACGGCTGGTCCTGCCCCGGCCCCACGAGAGCGACCGGACGGGCAAGTTCCGGATCATCACCCGGATCTCCAGCGACGGGTTCGCCGGTTATCCCGAGGCCGTGGATCTCGCGTTCGGCCCCTACGCGGATTACGGGCAGATCGTGAAAGACTACCGGAACGCCGATCAGCCCGGCCGCTACGCCCCGCCAGAAATGGTCGCAACGAAGCGCCAGGTCATCAAGGGCCAGTTC
Organism: uncultured Pirellulaceae bacterium; assembly: GCA_964409865.1. Taxonomy (GTDB): domain Bacteria; phylum Planctomycetota; class Planctomycetia; order Pirellulales; family Pirellulaceae; genus Anammoximicrobium. Next base: position 7,478 of record CAYPGE010000061.1, on the reverse strand, counting down.
GACGAGCGGGCGATTTGCACCTCCCACGTCGAGCGCCACAACCTGACGATCCGGACCTTCATGAAGCGGTTCGCCAGGCTGACGATTGCGTTCTCCAAGAAGTTCGAGTGCCTGGCCGCCGCGGTGGCGATCTTCGCCGCCTACTACAATTTCTGCTGGCGGACCCGCTACCCGGACGACAGCGGACGCGCGGGCCGCCTCCGGCCGACCGCAGCCATGATGGCTGGCGTCACGGATCACTTGTGGAGCTTCAGTGAATTCTACGAGACGATCATCCAGTACGGCTAATGCGTCCTGCGTCGGCTAGACCGTCTGCTTTGTCGGATCTATAAATCGGCCGAAAGCGGCGTGGATTTCAGGCAGTCTAGTTGACGCGCCGGTCTGTTGCGCGACAGACTGGTGCCATGCCAAAGAAACGATTTGTTCCCGATACGGAAGCCGTCATGAAGAAGGTCCGGGCGGCCTTCGCGGTGTCCGGTTTGACCCTGGATGAACTAGGGGCGCGGATGGGCTACGAGACCTCGGCCCGCAAGTCCGTCTGGCAGTTCCTGTATCAAAGCCACGACCCGCGACTGAGTATGTTAATGAGGTTCGCGGCGGCGGTTGGCAGGGAGCCAAGCGATTTCATTTGAAGTGGGTGAGTTATGCCGAACGGTTACGGTCATGTTGAGAATGGTTACGGTCATGTTGAGCAACAGGGACCGATGACCCCGCAGCAATTCATCACCAAGTGGAGTGATTCCGAACTATCGGAGAAGAGCGGCAGTCACGAGCATTTCCTTGACGTTTGCAGACTCGTGAACCACGGGACGCCAGCAGGTTTGGACAAGACGGGCGAATCCTTCACGTTCGAGCGTGGCGTCGAAAAGACGGGGGGCAAGAACGGCTGGGCGGACGTTTGGAAGCGTGGCTTTTTCGGCTGGGAATACAAGGGCACCAACAAGGATTTGCAGCAGCACAAGACGCTGGAAGACGCCTATCGCCAACTTCAACTCTACCGGGCATCCCTCGAAAACCCGCCCTTGCTCGTTGTCTGCGACATGAAGCGGTTCGTGGTCTACACGAATTTCACCAACACGGTCGAGAAGAAATACGAGTTTGACACCCAGGGGCTGGCCAACGAAAAGAACCTGGCCATTCTGCGGAACGTGTTTTTCAACCCGGAGGCACTTCGGCCAGGCCAGACCCGCGAGAGCATCACCCAGCAGGCGGCCGAACACTTCGGGCAACTGGCCGACAAGCTGCGGCAGCGTGGCGTCCCGGCCGAGCGGGCGGCGCACTTTCTGATGAAGCTGATGTTCTGCATGTTCGCGGACGACATTGGCCTGTTGCCAAACAAGACCTTCACGGAACTGCTGGACCGCTGCAAGAGCGCCCCGACCCGGTTCGCAAGTCGCCTGGCGGAGTTGTTCGAGGCCATGCGGGCTGGCGGCGAATTCGGTTACGATGCCATCCAGCGATTCAACGGCGGCCTCTTCAACGACGCCGACGTGATTGACGACCTGCGCCCGGACGAAATCGCCATCTTGGCGCGGGTCAACGAATACGAATGGTCCGATGTTGAACCGTCGGTCTTCGGGACCTTGTTCGAGCGCACCCTGGACCCTGCCAAGCGGGCGCAGATCGGGGCGCACTACACGAGCCGCGATGACATCCTGACGATCGTGGAACCCGTCGTGATGACGCCCCTGCGCCGCCGCTGGCAGGAAGTGCAAGCGGGCTGTGAAAAGACCTGGAGCAAGCTGAAGTCGGGCGGCACGAAGGGCACGAAAACGACTCGCCGCAAACAGCTCGATCGCCAATTGCTGGACTTCATTGAAGAACTGTCCCACGTGCGAATCCTGGACCCTGCCTGCGGCAGCGGAAATTTCCTGTACGTCGCCATCCATCTGTTGTTGGACCTGGAGAAGGAAGTTATCGCCTATGCGGCCACCCGCGGCATCGGTCTCTTGCCCCACGTGCGCCCGACCCAATTGGCCGGCATTGAAATCAACCCGTATGCGCAGGAACTGGCATCGGTGGTGATTTGGATCGGCTACTTGCAGTGGATGCACCACAACGGATTCAATCCACCCCGCGACCCGATCTTGGAGCCCATCCAGAGCATCCGCCGCATGGATGCGATTCTCGACCTGTCGGACCCAGATAACCCAAGGGAGCCGGAATGGCCAGAAGCGGAGTTCATCGTTGGCAATCCGCCGTTCTTGGGCGGCAACAGGCTCAGGCAGTCACTTGGCGACGAGTACGTCGATTCCCTTTTCGACCTATACCGGGATCGCGTTCCCGGATTTGCGGACCTTTGCTGCTATTGGTTCGAGAAGTCACGGGATCAAATCGAAGCCAACCGCTGCCGACAAGCGGGATTGCTGGCCACGCAGTCTATCCGGGGCGGAGTCAGTCGGAAGGTGCTGGAAAGAACCAAGAAGACGGGCGACATATTCTTTGCGGAGTCTGACAGGGATTGGATTCTTGACGGAGCGATGGTTCACGTTTCGATGGTGGGCTTCGATGATGGCAGCGAAACGGAAAAAACGTTGGATAGAAGACGTGTCGCCGATATCACCGCGAGCCTTTCGTCAGGTATTGACGTTCGTTCCGCAAGACGTCTGCCGCAGTTCGCCGAAGTCCATATTGAAGGCGTCAAGAAAGGAGCCGACTTCGAGTTACCACAAGAGGTGGCAGAACACGTCTTGTCGCTCCCCAATCCTCACGGGTTGCCAAACAGCGACGTCATTAGGCCGTACACCAACGGAATGGAACTGTACGGCGGCGAAACGCCGGGCTGGATTGTCTACTTTCCACCCGGATCTAGCGAAACGGAGGCGGCTCGCTACGAGTCGCCGTTTGAGCACGTCATGATGCACATCCACCCAAGATACGCGAACAAACGCAAACGGTGGTGGATTCACGAGCGGCCACGCCCGGAACTGCAGGACATGTTGGAGAACGTGGACCGGTTCATCGCTACGGTGAAGCATTCCAAGCACCGACTGTTCGTTTGGGTAAGAAGCGTTCAACTCGTTAGCAACGCCATCGAATTGTTCGCCAGGAGTGACGAATTTTTCTTTGGTGTAATGCACTCCAAAATTCACGAGGTTTGGGGCAGGGCTCCAGGGATGGGAACGCAAGTCCGCGAACGGGAAAGCGGGTTTCGTTACACGCCCACGACGTGCTTCGAGACCTTTCCATTCCCGGAGCCCACCGACGCGCAGCGGGCGGCAATCGCGTCTGCAGCTAAGGAGTTGGATGAACTTCGCAGCCGCTGGCTGAACCCGCCAGAGTGGACGCGCACGGAAACGCTGGAATTCCCCGGCTCCGCAGACGGTCCGTGGAAACGCTACGTCGATCCGGCCAGCGTTGACGAGCGGGGCATCGGCACCGTCCGGTATCCGCGCTTGGTCCCCAAGGATGCGGAATGTGCCAAGCACTTGAAGAAACGGACGTTGACCAACCTCTACAACGAGCGCCCGACTTGGCTGGACCTGGCCCATCGCAGGCTTGATGAATCCGTGTTCGCCGCCTATGGCTGGGACCCGGCGATGAGCGACGACGACCTGCTGGCCGCCCTGTTGGCGCTAAACCTGGAACGGGCAGCGGCGGGCAAGTAGCGGTTGGCTTACGGCTTTGTCGGCAAGATTTGCCCCGCTCCGACGAATACAGCTTGTCCCGTGTCGTTCCCCATTTCCAGGAGGCCCCCCATGCCTGCCCCGTACCGTGACGTATCCGAGATGTCGATGGGCGAGATCAACCGCGAGCTGGGCGAACTGAGTGGCAGCGACCCGGCCACATTGGAGCGTCAGGCGGAACTGTTCGACGCGCTGCTGTCCAGCAACGGAGGAATGGGGCCGGCACGGCGGGCGATGTGCCAGCGGAGGCGGCTGGATGAACCCGAAGCCCCGGAAGGACAAGAGGCATGACCAGCGACAAACCGCCGCCAAGCCCGCAAGAACCTCCGCGAAGCGAAAAGCCACTCAAGGCCATTCTCGGCCGACCCAGGCTCCGCCCCGGTGAGACCAAGGAAGACGCCGCCAGACGGCTGGCTCGGGAGTTGTTCGGGAAGCTGAAGCCGCCCGAGCCACCGCAAGATCAGACGCCTACCACCAGTTCAGAATGACCGCCCTTAGCAAAGGAAGTCGAACCGATGCCAACCGACAAGCCCCAACAACCGCCCGAAACGCCATCGTCCAGGGGACCAAAATACAACTTCACTCGCGAGCAGTGGGACCGGATCTTCGAGGACGTCCGCCAGATCGTGGCCGCCGATCGGGTCTGGGAGGCGGAACACCGGCAGCGCCAACCAGAAACGCAGGATGAAGAAATCCTGAGCCGGCTGGACTGATGCCCCGTGCTACCCGCGTGTTTTTCTCCGTGCTAAGCTGGTCTAGGAAATCTTGACCAGCCCGGGCTATGATTCACGGAGACGTCAGCAATGACGGCAGAAGCAACGAAGTGTTGCGCGACGTGCGGGTTTTACGTTCGGAAGCTCCCCGATGGCGATGCCGTCGTGGAATGTCACGAAAGGCATCGCAGCCCATTTGGGTTTGAGCCCAGTGAACATGGCACGCCACATTGCGCGAAAATGGCAAAGGATCTGGATGTAGAATGGCGAATGCAAATCCAACACCTGACAACGGAAGGCGGAACCCGTGAAGATATCGCTCGTAACGCGGTGGCCACCGTTGTTCACGCCAATCGCAAATGCGGCGAGTGGAGGAAGTGGAACCCGTTGCGATCAGCCAAAGAACACGAGGACATGGACCTTCTGTCGCAAATGATGCTGATTCAGACGCAAACGGCGGCATCAACACAACAAGCAGCAATTTCCGCACAACAAGCGGCGGCATCCGCCAAATGGTCCAACTGGATTGCGATCATTGCCACCCTCGTCGCGACCGGAGTCACGGTTTGGCAAATACTGGCTCGATAACGCCGTGCCAAACCGACTCCACGCGAAAGCCCTGTGACCTACCGTGTCACGCAAAAGACCCCACTACCCAGCGGTGAGCGAGCTGTACAGGCTGCCTTGCGGCGATTGCTGGTAGGGGAAACGCCCCCAGACAAGACCAGACCCTCGACGATTTCGACGCCGCTGGCAACGCGGTCCACAATACCCGATCCATCAGAAAAAAGCCGGAGCAGACAGAAAAATGGGGTGACAGAAAGATGAGGAACGGAGAGCGTAAGGAGATTTAGTCGAGACCTGCGTTTCTACCTGTCCCAGCATTTCATTTTTCTGTCACTCCATCTTTCTGTCAGCTATCCTCATTTCTTTTGTAGTTATGCCATCGGTGTGAGATTCGGGAAGTTGTTTCGGCTATCGTTGCTACCGCCGGCCGCCCAGCGAGAAGAGGTGAGAAGTGGTCCGCAGGTACATCACTCCGCCGGCCACCGCGGGCGTGGCGTAGCTAGGTTCGCCGAGCGCGATGCGGTGGACGACCCGGAACGTGTCTCCCGCCGCCAGCACGACAACCTCGCCTGTCTTGGACACGTTGTACAGATAGCCATCGACCCAGACGGGCGAGGCGTAGAATCCGCCCTCGACCCGCGCTCGCCAGACGGTTTCACCGCTGGCCACGCGCAGGCACGACACCACGCCGTCGTCGGCCCAGAGAAACAGCCGCCCGTCCTTGACCAGCGGCGTGGGCACCATGGGAATGCCGTTGGTGATTGTATAGGCTTCCGTGGGCGCGGGCGCCTGGCCGGGCGAACCCAGCCGGACTGCGAGGCAGCGAGTTCCGCGGATCCCCGCCCCGTGGCCCGCGATCACCAGGCCTGGCGCCAGGACCGGCGAGATCACGGCCCGATCCAGGAAAGGCTGCCCGAATTCCCAATTGATCTTTCCCGTGGCCGGATCGAGCGCCATGAGGCCGTGCGCGGTGTTGGAGAAGATCAACTCCGGGTGGCCGCCGTCGGCCTGATGGACGCAGGGCGTCGAGTAGCCGGCCAGCCAGGTCTTGGTTTCCGTCAGCCAACGGGTCTGGCCGCTTTTTCGATCGACGGCGACGACGAAGCTCCGCCCCGCCGGATTAGGACCGTCCTTCCTGCGGCCCGGACTCCGTTCCATGTCCTCCTGGTCATTGGCCAGCACCACCAGGTCCTCGTACAGGATCGGTGACGAGCCGCTGCCTTGCAGGGAGATCAGGGGACCCAGGTCGCGGCGCCAGAGTTCGCGGCCCTGCAGATCCAGGGCCGCCAGCATGACCGCTTCGGGCGTGGTCCAAGTAATCACCACGCCATCGGCATCCACGACCGGCGTGGCCGTCGCGTAGCCGTTGTCGCGGTGCTGGCGGTAGGTTTTCGACGGCTCCTCGTGTTTCCACAGCGTGCGGCCCGTCACCGCATCCACGCACAGCAACGTGCGCAGGGCGGTGGCCGGGTCGCCACAGGTGACGAACACCCGCTGGTCCCAGATCACGGGCGACGAGTGGCCGGGACCGGGCAGAACGATCTTCCAGTTGTAGTCCTTTTCCGTCCAGCGGACGGGCACCGTCTTGGCGTGACTGATGCCCGTGCCATTCGGACCGCGAAAGCGACTCCAAGGCGACTCGTCGGCCGCTGCGGGCAAGACGGCCAGGAGACCTACAGCGGCGACGGACCAAATGCAGCGGATCATGATTCTCGCTCACCAGATTTCGCTTCTTGCCGCGCCACGCGGCAAGGGGCGGCCGTGTTATGAACAACCCATGCTGTTACCGCAATTGTGGCACAGGTAGCAATTGCCGGTGCGGACGGTGATTGCACCGCAGTTGTCGCAGGCGGGGGCGTCGCTTTGGAAGCGGGCGAATTGTTCGCTTTGCACTCCGACCACACCGGCCCGTTCGAGCACGGCCATGTCGATTTTCTTGTGCGCCGCCTGGCCGTGGCCGTTGGCCGATCCGTTGCCCGCGCCGGAAAGGTGACCGTTGCCCTTCTCCGTCGCCACGTCATGTCCGAACACGTCCTCTCCGGCGGCGCCCAACTTCTCGCCCAACGGCAGGCCGTTGCTCGCTTCGCGGAAGCCGTCCAGGAAGGTGATGCCCAGCCAGCGGAAAATGTAATCCACGACGCTCTTGGCGATGCGGACGTCGGGGTTGGTGGTGTGCCCCATCGGCTCGAACCGCGTGTGCGAGAACTTGTTGACCAGCACCTCCAGCGGCACGCCGTATTGCAGGCAGATCGAGATGGCGGTGCCGAAGCAATCCATCAGCCCGCCGACCGTGCTGCCCTCCTTGGCCATGGTGATGAACAGTTCGCCGGGCCGTCCGTCCGGATACAGGCCCACGTTGATGTAGCCCTCGTGGCCGCCGACGTTGAACTTGTGCGTCAGCGACTGCCGCGTGTCGGGCAGCCGTTCGCGGCGCGGGCGCGCGGCGGCCTCTTTGTCCTTCTTGGCCTTGTCATTCTCATTCTTGGTCGACAGCGGCTGGCTCTGCTTGGAACCGTCGCGGTAGATGGCCAGCGCCTTGAGGCCCATCTGCCAGCCCCAGGTATAGGCTTCC
>CAYPGE010000060.1:1410-28441 GCA_964409865.1 uncultured Pirellulaceae bacterium | reverse complement strand
GCCCCCCCGCCTCGCCGATTTTTTTGCCACGCGCACGTCTGCGGAAAGGACACGTGAATTCAAACTGAGCACGATCGGCGTCTTCGCCCAACACGCCCTGGTTTTCGGCGGTGGTGCGAATCCGTAACGAACCCAAGTGGAAGAAATCAACGGATTCGACGCGGACGGGGAAAATGGCCTAATCTCCGGAGCGATCGAACGCAATGCTGAACTCAGCCTCGGCGCTGTCGAAGACGAGATCCGTGCTCCACAGCGGCCCACCCACGTGCCTGCACGCGGACGCGGGGGGCCGTGCCGGCTCGGCCTGCGGCCGGTAACCGTCGGGGACGTAGAAGTACACGCGTCCCGAGACGCCCGGCATGCGATGGCAACACCCGGACAGCGTGCGGCGCTGTTCATCCCAGGCCAGCCGCTGGATCTCGTGGTAGCCGCCCAGCACGTGCATGTTGGTGGCGATCACCGCAGGCCGGGTCGGCAGGCGGTGGATGAGAAGAATCCGGGCGGTCCGCGGGGCCAGCGACACGGTCACGCGCTCCTTGTGCGTGCCCAGGAACTTCTCTTCCCAGAACTCGAATGCGGTCACCTCCGCGTCGGGAGGGAGCCCCAGAGAAGACAGCTCCACGATCCGCTCCTGCGCCTCGTCCTCGAAATTGAACACTCCCACCGCATCCCACTGTCCGGCCGCATTCTTGCAGTGCACGTGCCACAGGGAAGTCATTTCCCGCTCGAACAGATCCAGCGGCCGGGCCACGGGGTTGCCCGGCGGCAGGCACTGCTGCATCATGCGGATCCGCGGCGGTTCCAGCGGGCGGAAATCGTCGCTGAACGAGATGCTGCAGCCGCTCATCGTCATCAAGGACATCTTAAAGCGGGCCTCCTCGACGCTCGCCTTCATGCCCACACTCATGTCGCAGACCTCGCGGTGATACAGCCGGTCGTTGGCCCAGTAGCTCGCCGCCAGGAGCGGAGCGTTGGCGCGCTCCAACTGCATCCAACTCGCCAGGCCGGCGTCGCCCGTGTCCGCGCCGATGTAGGCACTGCTGGCCAGCCCGGCCGACAGCAAGGGCGGCGTCTGGCAGTAGCGGATCCAGGCTTCCGGCCCGGCACCTCGTCGGATCGCCGCCATGGCGCGGCGCAAAGCCGGCGAGCCGGCGATGAAGTCGATCTTGTAGTAGCGGGCCCCCTCGGACGACAGCCGGGCGAAGGTCTCTTCGATCCATTTCTCCGCGCCGGGATGGGAAGCGTCGATCAGGGTCATCTCCGGATTCGGCACCCAGAACCAGCGTCCCGTGGAGGCCGGCTGACCCTCGGCATTCTTGATCAGCCACTCGGGATGCTCGCGGAACAACTGACTGGTGAAGGCGACGTTCGTGGGCGCGATCCACAGGCCCAACTGCATCCCGTAGCGCGACTGCAGTTGCTCGCAGAGCCACTTCAGTCCGTGGGGAAACCGCTCGTTGGGGAACCAGTCGCCGCAGATGTCGCCGCGCTGCCAGCCATGATCCAGCTGGATCACCTCCATTCCCAGCGGCCGGAAATGCTTCGCGGCAATCTCCGCGTGGGCCAGGACGATGTCCTCGTTGATCCCCATGCGGATCGGGTACCAACTGCACCACAGCGCGTTGGCTCCCGTGCGGACCGGCTGGGGCGCCAAGGCGGCCACCGCGTCGCCGTATCGCTCCAGAGCGTCGTAGCGGTGCTCCTCGACCGAAAGCCACACGGGATCGACGGTGACCGTCTGGCCCGGCTGGACGACGCTGCCGAGGTGGAAGGCGGCCTCCAGGGATGTGCCCCCCGCGCCGGCCTGGAACCTGGCACTCAGCGACGGCGAGCCTCCCAGGGCCGACAGCGCGCCAAGCGCCAGTCCGCCCGGCGAGCCCCGCTGGGCCAAGGCCAGAACCCCGGAACTGCCGTACTGCTGCGCGCCAGCGCCCAGCGATTCTTCGTCGGGCGCGGGACGGCACGGCGGCGAGGCGCCCGGATAGCCCACGGCGGCCGGCGCGCGCATCAGGCCCACCAGGTGCCACCAGCCGCCGTCGCCTTCGGACAGACTGAGCATGTTCACCGTGCCGAGCGTGATGTCACTGTCGGTGTGGTTGGCAACCTGGGCGGCAACGACGACGGACGGACGGCCGTGGTAGACGCGGATACACCGAACGATTTCAACCCCTTTGCCCCAGCGCTGGCGGATTTCCATGCCGCTACCGATCGCGTCGGTCAGCGGGGCCGACTCGGCTTTCACTTTTTCCGGAGCCACGCTTTGACCGCCGACCGCGACGGCAAACCGCACCCGGCGCACGGCTGCGTCGACGCTGCCCAGCCAGGTCGCGTCCCAGGTCCCATCGGCCTCGTTCACAACGACACTCACACGGTTGTTGGCCAAACGCAGCGTGTCGCCCTCGCGGGCCGCGGTCACGTTCTCGCTCGCCGCGGCTTGTCCAGCGGCCTGCCGGGCGGCGGCGATGTCCTTGGCCCGACCGGGCCAGACGGCCGCCGCTGTCGCCAACCCCTGAAGCATCCGCCTTGCGCGGGCCTCGAGCCGCTCGATCTCGGCCGCCAGAGACTGGCGGTTCGCTTCGCTGAGTGCGTCCCATTGGGCGAAACGCTCCGCCAGTTGTCGCTGCCCGCGCTCGGTCGAATCCACGGCTCCTCGCAGTTCCGCGAACTGCGGATCGGTCCTCACGCCCAGCTTCTCCGCCAGGTAAGCCACCTCTTTGCATCGTGCGGCACTTCCGTCGAGTCCTTCCGCCGCATACGACTTGAGTTCCGCGGGCGAGATCGGCGGGCCGTAGACCTCGATCTCGTAAACGTCCGTGTGCGGGGACGGTCCGCCCGACCGCGTGATCGACAGGCGCACGGCACTGGTCTTCACCGGATCGAACGTGGCCAGCCAACTGGCCGATTTGGCGTCGGCGATCGTGGCTACGGTGCGGAACTCGTCGGGCTCGGCGCCGGCCACCTGGACCTGAGCGTCCTGGATGCCGTCGTTGCCGATCCGTTCGCCAAACACGGCTACGGCACTCACGGCTTGAGGGCCGGAGAACTCGAGCGTGATCCACTGGGGCGCCACCTGGCTGGGGGCAACACTGGCCACCCATTTCGTGCCGCGCTGGCCGTCGATCGCCCGGCTGGGCGAGTACTGTTCGCCCTCGGGCGTCAAGGCCGAGGAGGCGGTGGCATTGACGACCCAGATCCGGCGCATCTCCGGCGATTCCCAGTTGCCGGGGATCTCCCGGACTTGCTCGTCCGCCGCCGGTGCCAACGTCATTGACAGGCTCACCAGCCAAAACACCAAGATGCCGCCGATCCGAAGGGCCGGCGGTTGCAGGATGTTAGCAGGAGGAAAATGGGGGCAGGAAACAGAAGAGGCTGACAGAAAGACTGGGTGACAGAAAAATGAAGAGCGGAAACGGAGTAATTCTCTTCCGATCATTTTTCTGTCACCCCATTTTTCTGTCAGCGGTCTTTTTTTCTGCTTCTGGGGCCTGCCCAGCGGCATTTCTCCCACGCACCAAATTCACAATATAGGAGAGTCCCTGGAAACTGGCAATCATCTTCACGTTTTGAAGGCGCGCAGCTCGGTGACTCCAAGGCCGGCAAAGCTCCTGCTTGCCAGTCCACACGGTCGTCGGTTACATTGCAGAGCGTCATCTACCAACCTGAAGGAGTCCCGCCATGCGCCGAAACATTTTCCGGTTTGCCATCGTTTGTCTGGTTCTGGGTGTGCCGCTGACGGCGGCAGCACGGGACGTGTATGTCGCCAACACCGGCGACGATGCGAATCCGGGGACACGGGACAAGCCGCTGGCGAGCGTCACCAAAGCGGTCGAGGCGATGCGCGGGGCGGGACCGGGGACGATCTGGATCGAGCCAGGGGAGTATTACCTCGAAACGGGACTTGCCTTCGATGCCCAACACGCCGGCACGGCCGAACAGCCGCTGGTGCTGCGCGGCGTCCAACCGGGCCAGGTCCGGCTGACGGGCTCGCGCGCTGTGGGCAAGTTCCGCCCGATCACGGCCGCCGAAGCTCAGCCGCTCGTCTCGCCCGAAGCGAAACAGCACGTCCTGGTCGCCGACTTGAAAGAGCAGGGCTTCCCGCCGCTGAGACCGCTGCCTGACAAGCACCGCGATCATGGCCAGGAGGAGGTCGTGTTCGGCGATCGGCCGATGCAATCCGCCCGTTGGCCCAACGAAGGGTTCGTCGAGTTTGACAAGGTGATCGATTCCGGGGCGTCGGGCGTGACGCACTGGGTGTCGCGGGACGTCTACCGGCCGGGGTCTTTTCAGTTCCCCGGCGAGCGGGCGAAGCAGTGGGATTTCAGCCGCGGGGTCTGGCTGCACGGCTTCTGGTGCTACGAGTGGAGCGACGAGGTCTTGAAAGCGGCTTCCTACGACCCAGCCGGCGGCGAGTTGCGGCTGGCGGCCAAGCACGCCTACGGGATCGGCTCGCCGTGGCGCAAGGACTCGAAGCACCCGTTCTACGCCCTGCACGTGTTCGAGGAACTGGACCAGCCCGGCGAGTACTATCTGGATCGGCAGAACAACCGGCTCTACTTCTGGCCGCCCGGCGACGTGGCGAAAACGCCCGTCCGCCTGACGCTCTGCCGGCTACCGCTGATTCGCGCCGACGGCGCGGCCTACCTGACGATCCGCGATCTGACGATCGAGAACGGCTGCGACGCGGGACTGGTGATGAAGAACTGCCGGCACTGCCGCGTGGAAGACTGCGTGGTCCGTAACATGGGCCGCAATGGGATTTCCTTGAGTGGCTCTCACGTGGCGGCGGTCCGTTGCGAAGTCACGGAAGTCGGTTCGTCGGGAATCAGCATCCACGGTGGCGACCGCAAGACGCTGGCGCCCGGCCAATGCGCGATCGAGAATTGCCACGTGCACCACGTCGGCCGGTTGAACTGGGAAGGAGGGCGTTGTGCGATCCTGGGCGGTTGTGGAAATCGCCTGGCCAACAATCTCTTCCATCATGGCCCGACCGGCGCCGTCGCCTACGGAGGCAACGAGCACGTGCTGGAACTGAACGAAGTCCACAGCATGTGCATCCACTACGCCGACGTGGGCGTGTTCTACACGGGCCGTGATTGGGCCAGCCAAGGCAACGTCGTGCGGTGGAACTACATCCACGACGTGCCGGTCAAGGGAGGCAGCGGTTCGCAGGCCATCTATCTGGACGATTGCGACAGCGGCGAGACGGTCGTCGGCAACATCGTTTACCGCTGCGGCAACCGGGGCGTGCTGCTGGGCGGCGGGCGCGACAACACCTTCCGCGGCAACATCTTCATCGATCAGCCGATCGGCATCCACGTCGACGCCCGCGGCCCTCGCGGGATCGTCTTCGACCGGCCCGATTCCTGGAATCTCCTGGCCAAGTGCGAGGCGTTGGACTACCAGTCGCCGCTGTGGAAGGAACGCTACCCGCGGCTGGCCAAGACCATGCAAGAGAACCCGGTGATGCCGCTGGGCAACTCGATGCGCGAAAACATCCTGATCGGCTGCAAGAAGCCGTTCGACTTGAGGAAGGAGGTCGACCCCGATTGGCTTGACCGGACAAACAATGTCGAGTGGGACTTGAAGGACTTCCCCGATCTATTGGACAGCGGAACGCCGCCCCAACTGGTGCTCTCGAAGCTGCCCGCGATCTGGCAGAAAGTGCCCGGCTTCGAGCCGATCCCGATCGAAAAGATCGGCCCCGGCCCGCCGTAGAATTCACATTTGCCTGTGTCTATTGCGTCACAGCGGGCACGAGCCGCCGGCATTCCAACCGGAGGCGGGCAATCCAGGAAACCGTCTGGATGAGCAGACGCTTCCGGTGTACGATCGGGTGCTGGGAGGTCACCAAAGATGACAAGACTCGATGAAACGGAAATTACCAAAGCCATTCTGAACGTTTATCACGAGAACCTGCTGAAACGGATCGTCAGCGACGTCGTGATCGTCGGCGCCGGCCCCGCTGGCCTGGTGGCGGGCTTCTATCTGGCCCGGCAGGGAGCAACGGTCACGGTGCTGGAAAAACGCTTGGCGCCGGGCGGCGGGATTTGGGGCGGGGGCATGGGAATGAACGTCGCCGTCGTCCAACAGGAAGCGGTTCCGATCCTGGACGAAATGCGCATCCGCTATACGCCCAAGTCAGCGGGCTTATTCGCCGTCGACTCGGTCGAGTTGGCGGCGGGACTGTGCTTGGGCGCGCTGCAGGCCGGAGTGGCCATTTTCAATCTCGTGGCCGTCGAGGATCTGTGCGTGCACCAGGGGCGCGTCACCGGCGTGGTGGTCAACCGCACGATGATCTCCGGCGCGCTGCCGGTGGACCCGATCGTGTTGACCGCCCAAGCCGTAGTGGATGCCACGGGCCATGAAACCGTCCTGGTTGCGGCCCTTCGCAAGCGAGAACTCTTGCCGATGTCGGCAGACCGGAAACCCCTGGTAGAAGGCCCGTTAGATGCCGACGCCGGCGAGCGGTTCGTCGTCGAGCACGTGCAGGAAATCTTTCCCGGCCTGTGGATCGCCGGGATGAGCGTCTCGGCGACCCTGGGCGGGCCGAGAATGGGGCCGATTTTCGGTGGTATGTTGCTGTCAGGCCAGCACCTTGCCCAGCGCATCGGTTCGGGGCTGAAAGCGTAAAAAGCCGCACAGAAACCGTTCGTAGCTTGGAGCGAAGCGCCGGCCGGAAAGAGACTCGTGTGTGCGAGTACGTGTAGGAGTGCGGCAGGAGATCGGGCGAGAGCGGGCTGACCACGTACTCTTACACGTACTCTTACACGTACTCGTACACTCCTCCCCGTGCCGCGTTAGTTCTGGCCCCCGCTCGAGCTGTTCGCTCCTGGCGCCGTCTGCCCGCTGCGCCAGCCGGAGCCAAACCCACGGCCGTAGCCGGCACCGCGACCATAGCCGGCACCGCGACCGTAACCAGCACCTCGGCCGTAACCGGCGCCGCGCCCCCAACCTGCTCCGGCGCCGCGGCCGGATCCGAGGGCAGCGCCGCCAAGTGCCGCCGCCGTCCCTGCGCCTCCGGCCCACACCGGTTGCAGCGTCTCGTCCCGGAGTTTCACGCTGCGGCCGTCGTAGGACAATTCCTGGGCCACGTAGTGTTCCTCTTTCATGTTCTCCGTCCGAAACGCCTTGACTTTGACGGCCTTGTCAGGGACCAGTTCCTTGGCGGCGAACTCGACCATCGCGGCCGGGCCGAGATGGATGTTCAGCGTCTTGCCCTTGGCGGTCTTCATCAGGAAATGGGTGCCCACAGGAAAACGGCCCGTGGTGTTCGCACACGGTTCGGTCTTCACTTCGAGCACCTTGCCGGACAGCGTAACGATCTCGGACGCGGTTCCGGTCCGAGCCACGCCCGACGGGGCCCCCGCGCCGCGTTGCGCCAGGGCTGCGGAAGCCAGCAGTCCCAACACGGCCAACGTCAACATCGACACTCTCATTTTACTCATCGCATCATCCTCCCTTCATTGGATTAAGAACAGTCCAGAACGCAAAGTAGCAAATGCAGTGCCAAGGGACAAATACGGGCCCTGTGCTTTGGCAAGCGTTGATTTCGTGCCAGTGGCACCTGGACGAGCGTGAAAAGACCGGGATTGCCGTGCGGTTGGCAGGGTGCAGAAATTGCGCGCTCCACGATCGTCGCTTTCGCCTGGGCGTGGTGCGAATTGCCGGGCATGCGGGTTGACAAGACGCGTGACAGGTGGTTTAATCGTGCAAGTAATTTGTTTTAGGTGGTAAACATTTCCATCTGGCGAGGCCAGAGATGAAACCGGGCCAGATCTCGCAACGACTGCAGCAGTTCGAGTCGCTGTGTCGCGAGCGCGGGTTGCCGCTGACGGTCCAACGTCGGGACATCCTGAAAACGATCCTGGAGCGCGACGACCATCCCTCGGCAGATCAGGTTTACGAGGCCGTCAAGGAGCGCATTCCGGGGCTCTCGCGGACGACCGTGTACCGCGTGCTGGACACGCTGGTCGAACTGGGCGTCGTCCGGCGATTGCACCATCCGGGAACCGGGGCCCGGTTTGACGGCAACCTGCAGCGGCACCACCATTTGGTGTGCCGCAGGTGTGGTTGTGTCATCGACATCGAGAGTGCCGGCCTGGACCAACTGAGGCTGCCGGCGGGCGAGCGGCGCGGTTTCGAGATCGAAGATTATTCCGTTCATTTCACCGGCCTCTGCCAGGAGTGTCTCCGGCGGAGACCCACGTAAGGAAAAGGAGAATTCGCCATGCACGAACAGAGTATCGCGTTGCTGAATCGGGCGGTCGCCGACGAGATGTCGGCGGTTCACCAGTACATGTATTTTCACTTCCATTGCGACGACCAAGGGTACGATTTGCTGGCGGGCCTGTTCAAGCAGACGGCGATCGAGGAGATGCTGCACATCGAGCGACTCGCTGAGCGGGCGCTGTTCCTTAAAGGCGACGTCGAGATGGTTGCCGTGGCCGAGGTGCAGAAGATCCACGACGTCAAGAAGATGCTGGAGTGTTCCCGGCAGATGGAGGAGGACAGCGCGAAGCTGTACAACCAGTTGGCCAACGAGTGCGGGGCGAACGCGGACTCGGCGTCGAAGAAGCTGTTCGAGGACTTGGTGGTGGACGAGGAACGTCACTACGACCAGTACGACCAGGAACTGGACAACATGGCCAGGTTCGGCGAACGATATTTGGCTCTGCAATCCATCGAGCGGAGCAAGACCCGCGGGGCAGCGAGGCCGGCGGAATAGGCTGTTTCGGGCGGAAGTACGACACCCAACGGACGATGTCGAGGTGAGCGTACAAGGAAGGCGTCGCGGGCAGAAAAATGGGAAGACGAGTCTTTCTATGTTTCTGCCCCAATCTTTCTGCCCGTTCTTGAAATGTGCGATGGTCTGCCAAACCTTTGACTGGAGGTGAACCATGGAACGTACGCGTTTTTTTTGCAGCGGACCCTGGCTGGCAGCGGTCTGCTTCGCCCTGCTTGGGGGCGCACTGTCCGATACAGGCGTCGCCGGCCAACCGGCGGCCGAGGTGCCGCGAGACGAACTGGGGGCGGCAACCGTCGCGTATCAGGCGGAGTTGCTGGCCAAACTGATTCCGGAGGCCGAGGCGGTCAAAGCGACGTCGGCCTTCGATCCCGTGGTGTTTGCGGCTTACGTTCCTGAGGACAACGCGCTGACTGCGGAACGCGTGGCGCTGGGCCGCAAGCTGTACTTCGACAAACGCCTGTCGGCCGACGGCACCGTGTCCTGTGCGACGTGTCACGACGTGACGCGAGGCTTCACGGACCAGCTCCCCGGATCGCTGGGCATCGGCAAACAAGTCGGCAAGCGCAACGCGCCGACGACGGCGAACGCGGCCCTGCTGCAGACGATGTTTTGGGACGGGCGCTCGCCCAGCTTGGACCACCAGGCCAAACAGCCGATCCTGAATCCGATCGAGATGGGCATGTCGAATCCAGAGGAGGCGCTGAAGGCCATCGCCGGCGATGCGGAGTATCAGGAGGCATTCAAGAAAGCCTACGGGCGAGAGATGAACTACGAGGATCTGGGACGGGCGATCGGGGCCTTCGAGCGGACGCTCGTGTTCCTGGATTCTCCCTTCCGCCGCTTCATGGCCGGCGACGCGTCGGCCCTGTCCGCGGACGCCCAAGCCGGCTGGGAACTGTTCAACGGCAAGGCCCGCTGCGCGGCGTGCCATCCGATGACTCCCGCCAATCCGCTGGGCAGCGACCACCGCTTCCACAACATCGGCGTCGCGGCCCGGCACCAGGATTTCGAGGGCTTGGCGAAGAAGGCGCTCGTGGCTTTGGCGGAGGACTCTTCGGAGCAAAAGCTGGACGAGTTGGCCATCGGTACGGACCTGGGCGAACTGGGCCGCTTCATGGTGACCCGTAAGCGGATGGACATCGGCGCCTTTCGCACGCCGCTGATCCTGAACATCGGCATCACGGCGCCGTACATGCACGACGGCTCGCTGGCCACCTTGTGGGACGTGATCGACCATTACAACAAGGGCGGCGAAGCCAACTTGTACTTGGACGGGGGCATCGAGCCGCTGGCCTTGACCGAAAAGGAGATCGACCAATTGGTGGCGCTGCTGTTCTCGCTGACCGACGTCCGGTTTGCCGAACAGAATCAGCGGGAGTTCGAGCGGCAGCAAGCGGCGGCCCAACAGAACCGTCCCATCCGCGACGAGGGCCTGGCCCTGCGCCGGACGCTGCCCTTCGAGCAGCGGGTGATGGGCGCCAAAAAGAGCGATCAGTAACAAGGAGCAAGATCCATGACTATCTTCAAAAGCATCGAAACGAAGTACATGGAGGAGCGTGAGTCGTTCTTCCGCGGCTTGCAGAACCTCGACCGCCGCTCCTTCCTGAAGGTTTCGGGAGCGGCCTTGGCGGCGACCGCCGGACTGGCCGCGCCGCATTCCTTCCAGCCCGTGACGGTGGCAGCCGACGCCGGCGCCGCGGAGTCGAAACCCGCGTTCCGGTTCGCCTACATTTCCGATTCGCACCTGTACGAGCGCGACGTGAACGACCGCTTCGTGCGGGGACTGCTCCGTGCGGTCGATGACGTGAACAATCTCGACCCGCAGCCCGACTTTGTGTTCTACGGCGGCGATTTGGCACAGCTCGGACAAGTGAAAGAACTGGAAACGGGCGCCCAGATCCTGAAGAATCTCAAAGCTCCCCTGCGGATCATGGTGGGCGAGCACGATTGGTACCTGGACATGGGCCAGAAATGGCAGGAGTTGTACGGCGAACCGACGTACTCGTTCGACCACAAGGGCGTCCACTTCGTCGTCCTGAACAGCGTCGTGGAAGAGGACTTCTGGACCGCGCGCGGCATGACGCCGATGGAGCGGATGATGACCGTGGCCGGGCTGGACAACGGCCTGCAGAGCCCCTTTACGGTGGGCGAGGCGCAGCGGAAGTGGCTGCAGGAGGATCTGGCCAAGCTGCCCGACGACGCGCGGGTCATCGTCTTCTCGCATTCGCCGCTGTACAAGCTGTACAAGCCGTGGAACTTCTGGACCGACGACGCCGACGAGGTGCAAGCGATCCTGAAGCGGTTCAAGCAGGTGGTGGTGATTCACGGACACACCCACCAACTGCTGACCAACCGCATCGACAACATCTATTTCCACGGCCTGCTGGGCACGGCCTGGCCCTGGCCGTACGCGCCGGAGGGCATGCCGGAGTTGACGATCGAGATGAGTCGTCCCGATCCGTTCAATCCCAACGACGGCTGCGGCGACGGCGAGGTACACGTGCATCCGGACGGATTGGTGGACAAGGTCTACAACCTGTGGAACCGGAATCCGGTGACGGTGAGCCGGACTTATCTGGCGAGTTGGGGCAAACAAGACGTCCCGCCCAAACCGAACCGGCCATCCTACTGATCGCACACAAGGAGACAAACCATGAGAAACCCATCGCTCCGATACTGCGCCGGCGCCTCGTTGGCCGGCATGATCTGTTTTCTGTTGGTCGCCTTGATCGGCGGGTGTGCCGAGCAAGTCGCGCCGCCTCCGCAAACGGCCTCGGCTCCCGTCGAGAGCCCCCCGTCGCCCGCCCCTGCTGAGGCCGAAGCCCAACCGTCCCCCGCAGCCGGGCAAACGGCAACCGAGACGTCCACCACGTCCGACACCGCGGCGGCCAGCGAAACCGTGACCGTCGGCTCCTGTGACGGCGAGAACACCGTCACCGTCCCGAAGGAGCTTTCAGGCCAGCCGTTGGCTGACGCCCTGATGGATCAGTGGAAGCGGGACCATCCCGAGGCCAATTGGGTGACCGAACAGAAAGAGAAGCACGCCCTGGTGCCGCCTGCCGACAACTCCGACTTGCTGAAGGGCGGCCAAGGCAAGGATCATACTTACGGAAACTATACCGAACTCGACATTTTGACTTGGGCTCGCGAAACGGAGAAGTTTGCCGCCGAGGGCTCGCGGATCTTCCACAGCGCCGATGCACTTGGCAGCACGATTGCCGTGTCCTGCGACATGTGCCATCCGCACGCCGCCAACACGCACCCGGAGACCTATCCCAAGTTCCAGCCGCAGCTGGGACGCGTCGCGTTGCTCCGCGACATGATCGACTGGTGCATCGAAAACCCCGTGCGCGGCGAGCACCTGGATCCCAACGGCCCCACGATGCGGGCCCTGGAGGCGTACATCATGGCCCAACGCAAAGGCGTTCCGATGAACTACGGAAAGCACTAACGCCGTCAGCGGCCTGGACGCGAGACGGCGGCCCGCACACACCAGAGGCTGTGAGTCTGTCGTTTTCCCGCAGCACGGCTCTCCTGAACCGTGCTGATTCGCACGGTACGTCCGCGATGGCCGGCACGGCTCGGAGAGCCATGCTACTTTTCGGCGGCGATGCCCTTGCGGATTTCGACCCACTGGCCCATGTCGTCGATCACGCGGATCGCTTGGATGCCGGTGCTGGCCGCGTCCTGCCGTAACGTTTCGCTGGACACCCGGCGGAACTCGGGCATGTGCCGATACTGGCCACCGACCAAGGCGACGCCGCCGCGGCGCAGCACGCGGTACAGTTCGCGCATGGCTTTCGACCGGTCGGTCCAGATCAGCACGGGCCCCACGTCGGCCACCAGGTCGAACGACTCGGCCTCGAACGGCAATTGTTCGATGCCGCCGGCACGGCACGCAATGCGGTGTGCGAGCTTTTCCTTCTGCAGCCGCTGCCGGGCTTGCTCCGCGATCTCTTCCTTCGGATACAACGCCGTGATTTCCAGTTCCGTCCATTCCACCATACCGCGCTGTAACGCCTGGTCCAGTCCGCCGTCGCCGCCATGAATCAGCAGGGCCTTGCCGGCGATGATCGCATAGTCGGCCACAATTCGTCCGGCCAGCATGTCCGGGCCGCCTGCGAACGTCCGCGCCGCTTCGGGGGCCTGCGGTCCGACAATCTTCACCCACTGACCGCGTCCTTCCACCACGCTCGCCCCGGCAATGCCGGTCGCCTTGACGATCTTCTGGAGTTCCTCCGTCGAGAGCTTGTGTTGCTGAGGCGTGAACACGTAGCGCCCGCCGAGAATGGCCACGCCCGTAGGCTTCAGCACTCGGTCGACTTCGCGCAGGCACTTGCCCAGATCCGGGATGAACGGCAACGTGCCGCGACTGACGACCAGATCGGCGTAGTCGTCCGGAAAGGGCAATTCTTGTGCGTCGCCCTGCCGAAACGTGATCCGGTTCGCGAACCCGGCGTCGCGGACCGTTTTTTCGAACAGCGGTTGCACGTCTTCCGCGATGTCCAGGCCGACGATCTTCAACTGCGACCGTTTGGCCAGTTCTACGTCCAGACGGCCGGAACCGCAGCCGATGTCCAAGCAGACGCCTGTGCGGATTGAGCCGCACTCGCGCAGCATCCGCACGGCGGAAATCGCGTACGTATGGGCGGTCCGATGTTCGACGACCCACTGATACGCCTCTGCATGATGGGGCCCCCCGACGATCGTGAAACCGGCCGCCGATTCGGACCAGAGGATGTGGCCGGTGCGGCCACCGAGGAACTTGACGATGCTGTCCGCGTCGGGCTTGGAACTCAACGGCGCCGCCCAAACCGCTTCGCCGGAGGGGTACTTCCAGGCCACCGTGTGAGCGTCCGGCAGTTTCGATACCCGCGTGGCATCCCCGTCCTTTGTGTCCATGCCGACGACGATGTCCGCCTCACCGTTGCCGTCTTTCAAGCGGTTTTCGAGATCCTCAGTTGCCACGGCTCGGACCGTCACCGAGACTTCCGTGCGCCGCTGGTATTCCGCAGCGATGGCCGTCACCGGTTCTGCGGTCCTTTGATCGGCCAGCACGACGCAAGCCGCCCGCGGCAGCGGTTCTGCCGCTTGCGAACAATCCGTCTGCCACACGCACCAGCCGTACAGCAGTGCGACGACGCCAAACCACCTGCAACGATTCATGGTTCACCTCCGGAAACACAAGCGGCCTGCCCAATTCCTGTACGCGCACAACTTGATTGTATCCGACGTTGGTCTCTCTGTGTCCTCTGTGTCTCTGTGTTTCATTTCCCCAATACGCGATGGCTCGATCGGGGAAGTTGTTTCGGCCCGCATTGCCAAGGGCGGCCAAGACGGTTCGCTGCTCACCGATGACTTGAAAATCAGCAAGCCAGCGAGTCCCCGGTTCGTTCTGCTTCGGTGGGCTGGCCGGTGATGGCCGGCTTGTCCTCTTCCGGCTCGAGCCTGGGGAGCATCGCCAGGAAGAAGGCGGCTGACGCGACGCCCGCGACCAGGCCGAGGATGGTGCCCAATCGCGGGTTCAGTCCAAAGCCCACATCCTCGACCAGAATGTAGCTGGTGGTGACGACGGTCATGAACACGGCCGGAACAAAGGCCAGCCACCACCGGCTGCGGCGGCGGGCAAGAAACACGGCCCCGGTCCACAAGGCCACAGCCGCCAGCGTCTGGTTGGCCCAGCCAAAGTACCGCCAGATGACCGCAAAGTTCACGAAGTTCAGCGCCAGCGAGAGCGCGAACAGCGGAACGGCCAGGATGTAGCGGTTCACAATTCGCGATTGGGGAATGCGAAAGTAATCCGCCAGAATCAGCCGTCCGACGCGGAAGGCCGTGTCGCCGGACGTGATCGGCAGCACCACCACGCCCAGCACGGCCAGAATCCCGCCGGCTAGTCCCATGGTGGCGATGCACGTGTCGTGGACGACCGCGCCGGGACCGCCCGCGTTGAGCGCCGCGGCCAGTCCCTCGCTGCCGCCGTAATAGCCCTGGGCGACGGCGGCCCAAACGAGCGCGATCACGCCCTCCGAAATCATCGCCCCGTAGAACACCAGACGCATGTGCTTCTCGCTCTTCAGACATCGCGCCATCATGGGACTTTGCGTCGCGTGGAACCCGCTAACCGCCCCGCAACTGACCGTGATGAAAATCAGCGGCCACGCCGGCAACTGCTTGGGGTGCAGATTGTCGAGCGTGAACGCCGACATCGGGATTCGGCCCGTCAGCAGCGAGAAACCCAGTCCGGCAACCATGACCAGCAGTGCCAAAGCGAAAAACGGGTAAAACCGGCCGATGATCGTGTCGATCGGCAGCAACGTCGCGAGGACGTAGTAGACATAGATCGCCAGCATGACCAGCCACAGCCACGCCGACAGACCGAAGAAGGACGACGACAGCCACTCGCCTGCCGCAGGCCCGAACCACGCCCCGACGGTTTCCGTCGGCAGCAGTTCGACCAGCAGAAGTGCCGGGCCTTTCACGAACACCGTCCCCACC
The DNA here is from genome assembly GCA_964409865.1 of uncultured Pirellulaceae bacterium. Taxonomy (GTDB): domain Bacteria; phylum Planctomycetota; class Planctomycetia; order Pirellulales; family Pirellulaceae; genus Anammoximicrobium. Next base: position 13,200 of record CAYPGE010000060.1, on the reverse strand, counting down.
AGCAACATGAGCAGGAGGATGAAGAACGTCGAAACGTGCCTGGCGGCCGTGCCCAGGTAGTGGCCGATCAGGTCGGGCAAGCCCGCTCCGTCGTTGCGGATCGACATGGCGCCGACCAGGAAATCGTGTACCGCGCCGCCCAAGATGCAGCCGAACACGACCCACAGAAACACCTGCGGCCCCCACAACGCGCCCAGGATCGGACCGAAGACGGGTCCCAGCCCCGCGATGTTCAGCAGCTGGACCAGGTACACCCGCCACGTAGGCATGGCCACATAGTCGACCCCGTCGGCGCGGGCGATCGCGGGCGTGACCCTGGCCGGATCGGGCTTGACCGTGGAACTGGTCAGCCGTCCGTAGAAAACGTACCCTGCCACCAGCAGCACCAGTCCGCAAACAAAAGCAATCATGCCGGCCTCCGATCTTCGCTATCAGCGGGGCAAGACTCGTCTCAGTCCAGTGATTATTGCAGCTTGTCCGACCCGCTGCAAACCCCGCGTCTGCCGGCCGCGATTTTGTGGCGCGGTGTGGAATGCGGCCAGACCGAAGAGTCGGCCTGAACGCTGTCACGCCTCGACGTACCGATCGCGGTGGAAGGTGAACAACAGGGCCGCGAGAAACGCCAAGCCGCCGGCCAGGTAGACGAGCGAGAATGCGGCAAAGCCGTACGACAGCCCGTGCTCCCGGCCGAAGAGCGTGCGGCAGTTGCCCAGCAGCCAGGACGAAGTCGAGCCCACGAGGAAGCCGACCATCACCATCATGCTCACGGCCGAAGCCCGGTAGCGCGGCGGGACGACGTCGAACAACGTGGCCTGGGTGTTCGACTCGCACAGCCCGCGAAACAGACCCATGCCGGCCATCGCCGCGCAGGTGACGGCCAGCGTGCCCCCCAGTCCCACGGCCACGATCAGCGGCGCGGCCAGGAGCATCGAGCTGGTCTGGAGTTGCAGCCGGAACTGCGGACGCCGCAGCACCATCACGTCCGATACGCGCCCGCCCACCAGCACGCCGATCATCGCCGCCAGGTGATGGTAGAACATCGAACTCCAACCGGCCTCGGTCAGCGAGAGCTGGAATTTCTCCTCCAGGAAGTTCGGCGCCCACACCAGGTAGGCATTGTTCACGAACACGATCGCCGTGAATGCGACCGTGGCCAGCAGCGCCGTCGGCGTGCGGAAGATGACCCCCAAGGCCTCGACCGGCCCCACCCTGGCCGGCGACTGGCCCGACGGGCCGTCTTCGCGCGGGGCTTCCTTCAGCCGCCACACGAACACGCCTCCCAACAGGATCCCGAACCCGCCGAAGACGTAGAACGCCGATCGCCAGCCCCAATGATCGGCGATCCAGCCGCCGAGGAATCCGCTCACCATCACGCCCAGATACAACGAGGCCTGGTGGATCGACAACGCCAGGGCCCGCGTCCGCTTGTGCAAGGCGGCCAGCAGCGAACAGGCGGCCGGCGCATAGAACGACTCGCCGCCCGCGGTGGCCACGCTCCGGAAGGCCACCAACCCCGACAGCCCGCGCACCGCCCCGGTGAACATCGTGGCACTGCTCCAGAACACCAGGCTGCACGTGATGATCCACTTGCGGTTCCAGATGTCGCCCAGGTACCCGGCGATGGGCATCATCAGCGCCAGCGTAAAGAACAGCACCGAACCCACCATGCCCAACTGCTCGTCGGTCAGTTGCAGTTCCTGTCGGATCGACGAGAGCACGACCCCGAAAATCGCCCGGTCGCCTTGATGGAAGAAATAGGCCAGGAACAGCAGGCCCAACAATTCCCACTTGTAATGCTTGTGGTGACCGTACGCCGCGCTGACGGCATCGGCGGGAACAGGCTGTTCGTCCGGCGGGTTCGACATCGCTTGGCTTTCTCCATAATGTGTCATGCGGACCACCGTGGGGCTGGCGCCGCCACGCTCGCCAGATTCATGTCCCCTTCGCCGCCAATGCCCGTTCGATGGCCAGGGCCACGGGCGAAGGTGCGTCGCTGGTGGCCCGTTGCCGTGGCCCGACCTCTTCCATCGTCTCGTGCAACAGATAACACGCCTGGTCGTAGCTCATGCCGGCCAGTTCGGCGATCAGCCGCGTGCCGCGGTCGATCAGCTTCTTGTTACTCGTTTCCACGCAGATCATCCAGTTGCCCGACACGCGGCCCAGCCGGGCCATGGTCGCGGTCGATAGGGTATTCAGCGCCAGCTTCACGGCCAGCCGTGCCCACAGGTCCACGACGGAAGCCGGCCAGCGGCACGCAACGTGGAACCGTTCGGCGTCCCAGGCGGGGGGCGCAACCGGACCGATCGACGCAGCCGCCACGCGCGGCCAACCGGTTGCCAACTCGTTGATCCCCCGGCACAACGGATCGTCGGCTGCGGTGGCCCTGTTGGCTTCGTCGCCCACCAGGATCGCCAGCAGGGCCGAGTCGGGCCTCTCGCTCCGCGCGGCATCCGGTTCGCGCCCGATCTGGAACTTGAGGATCTCCGCGTTGTTCAGCTTGGGCGGGTTGGCCTGGATCGCCTCCGAGGCGCCCAACTGCCGGTAAGTCTCCGTGTCCCAGTTCAGCCCGCGGGCCTCGCGCCGCAAGACTTCGCGCCAAGCCTCCGCCGTGTCGCACGTCGGGTTCTTGACAAATGCCCAAGACGGGACCGACACGCGGTCGTCGCACTTGCGGAACGGCGGCAGACGGAACGTGGGCGCCCGCTCCGTGGTGTCCGTCAGCACGTCGAGCAGGAACCGATCGGTGAGGTACGTAATCAACCCCTGGCGGCGATAGATCTGCTCCTCGAACTCGACCACTCCGGCCATCGCCGCCACCGCCTCGGGTTGCGACAGTTGCTTCAGCAGGTCGGCAAACATCAGCGGGTAGTCGGTGGCCGCGTGCGGCTCGACGCCCAACTCCGCAAATTCGTCGGGCGAAAGCCGCTCCCGGAGCAAGCGCACGATGGCCATTTCCAGGGCGCCGCCGAGCACCAGCAACTCGATTGTGGTGGCCTGCATCCGCGTGGACCCGGCAATCGCCATCGGTCCGGTTGCCAGGTCCAGCTTGGTGATGCGCGGTTCCTCGATCACTTGGCGCGACCGTTCCACGCGTTCGACCAGCACCGGGGCCGGATTGTTGAAGGCGAAGAACACCGCCGCGCCCACCTCCAGGGCCTGCCAGGCGGTGCCGATTACCGAGGAGGTTTCGCCCCCTTCGGTGGTGGCCACCAGCACGTCGCCCGCGCCCAGGCCCAGTTCCGTGACCTGGTGCCGGCCGAAGGTGGTGTAGTCCTCGAAACCCTCGACCGAGCGGATCAGTGCGTGGTCGCCGCCGGTCATGATGCTCACCGCGCAGGGCTCGAAATCGGCCAACCGCGCGCCGAGCTGAGGACGGCTCGTTTGCAGCTCCTGCCAGAATCGGCGCCAGGCAGCCTCCAGCAGGATGCTCAGCCGGCCCGTGGCTCCGCAGCCGGAGAAACAGATCCGATGCCCGCTACGGGCCGCCTCGGCCAGTGCATCGACCAGTCGGGCGAATTCCGCCGAGCCGAACACCCGCTGGGCCACCGGCAGGATGTCAGCATCGACGCTGGCCAGCATGCGGATGCCGGCCGCGACGTCGCCGGCCACAGTCTGCGAAAACGTGGCCGTTTTCGGGTTGGAACACTCGGTCGGCAACGAGCCCAGCCGGAAGGCGTGCTCGTGAGCCAGAAAGTACTCGGCTTTTTCTCGTGCGGTGGACATAAGACTCTCGTTTCACAAAAAATGTCGATCGGGGCCTGGTTCTCCTCACATCGAATGCACGCGACGAGCGAAACCGTCCGGCCGCCTCGTCGTCGAGGCAAACGTTCAGCGTTGGGCGTCGGCGATATCGATCACGTAGACCTGTCTCGAACCCTCGTGCACGGAATTGAACGCCAGCATCCTGCCGTCAGGCCGCCAGCGCGGGTGCAGATCGCAGCGCGAGTACGTTTCGCGGTAAATCTCCGGCACGAAAAAAGTGCCCAGCGGCAACACGGCGTGATCCGACATGCGGAGCACCATCAACTTGCGTTCCCCCAGCCGGTCCGGGTAAGTGTCGGTCGCCATCCACTTGCCGTCGTCGGAAAAAACGCCGTGGCCGTCGAAATCCAGCAGCCCGCGTCCCACGCGTTGATAGTCGGACTTGCCGACCGTGAACAGCACGTGACTGTACACCGCGTCGTTGTACTTGGCGGTCACCATCAGCCGGTCGCCGTCCAGCCAGTTGAAATGCGAGCCTCCCCATCCGTCCGGGAAACAGCGCCGCACATCGCTGCCGTCGCGGTTGCAGGTGAACGCCGTCGTCTCCCACTTGCGCACCACCGCTTGACCGGACAGGTTCTCCACGCTCCGCGCCAGCCAGAAGATCTTGGAGCCGTCGCGGCTGAACACGGTGTGGCAGAAGTAGGCTAACGCCTGGGGATCCTTGACCTGCGGCATCCTGTCCCGTACGGAGGCGATCGTCACAATCAGCTTCGCCTCGCCGCTGTCCAGATTTACCAGCCACAGTCCGTCGTCCGTCGGCCAGGTGACGTCGCGGCGGGCGTCTTGGCCGTCGCCGCCGTACCCGTAATCGGGACGCGTCAGGCGGAGCCGCGCATAGTTGATGCTCACCGCCCACTTGCCATCTGCCGAGACGGCGCTCACCGGATAGGGCACGACGCGCCGTGTCTTGGTGGCCATGTCGAAGATCACGGACACGAACTTGCCGTCCACCAGGTCGTTGAAGATGAACTGCGTCTGCGGCGCTGTGGCCAGCCAGTGCGCCATCGTCGCCTCCTGAAAATTCCAGCAACGCGTTTCGGTCAGCGGCAGGAAGCGGTTGTTGTCTTGCATGTCCACCACTCCGAGCACGGCGACATCTTGCTCGGTCGGCAGACGGTTTTTCACATCCGTCTGGAGCACCGTGGCGTAACGCCCGTCCGCGCTCCAAGCGTTGATGGCGTAGTAGCTGGCGAAAAGGTGCTCGTGGGGACCCGACGTGATCGCCCGCGGCTTCGAATAGGCCGGAAACTCCCCCCCACTTGCGACGCCTGCCACCAACGCCGCGATAAGCAAAATCAGACTTCTCATGCTGCATCCTCCCGTGTCTAGTTGGACAGTGCCGCTCTGGCGTGAATCTGCGATAGTACAAGCACGCAGCGCAAGCCAGTGCCAGCGAGGGTAAACTATTCACGCACTCGCTGCAAACGCAAAGGCAAACGGCAGGCATCAGCCCGCTGGTGCTTGGGGCGCCAACCGGTACCCACCGCTCGCGCGCAGATCTCACTCACGGCAAACAAGGCGGGCGACAGGGAAACGCCGATAAACCGGCGGGCTAACGCCCGCCGCTCGCCGGATCGTCTGGATCGCATGATTGTCGTCACTTTGCCGCGTAGTGCAACTCCAGGGTTAGCGGCTCGCCCGGCTCGCGCAGCGTCACCGAGTCGGCGTTGAACGTGTCCAGGGGCTTGCCGCCGAGCGTCACCTGCTGGATGGGTTTACCTTCGGGATGGCGGACGAACACTTGGATCTCCTCGGGCGGATTGCGAGTCGGCGGGGTCAGTTGGACCGTCATGCGGCCCTGGTCCACGGCCGACTGGATCGTGTAGCTCACCGGACCGAACATGGTCGGCGCGTTTTGAACTTCCACGCACTGCCCCTGTTTCAGCCAGTGCTGCGGCGCCGCCTGGGCCAGGATCAGACGCTCGCCTGCTTCGCGCACGAGCATCATCCGCAACAGTTTCAGCTGCTGGGTGCCTGAGCGGAGATGCGGCAGCGTCGGCGCATTGCCGCCGGATTCGATCCGCGTACATTCCACGCTGCTGTACGTGCTGTGCGACATGCCGTAGGCCAATGAGCCGTACAGGCCGAGGATCGCTTTCTTCGGCTCGCCGCGCTTGAGCATTTCCAGCCAGTAGCCGTAGGTGAAGCCGTGGTCGATATCGTCAAAGAACGTACACGTGCCCGCGCACAGGCCTCCGCGTTGCTCCAGAGCGCTGATCAGCAACGTGGCGTGGGGATCGCCGGCCGGAAGGAACTCGGTGTCCAGGATCAAGCTGGCGAACAGGCTGTAGTAGCCGGTCGAGCCATAATTGGCCCGCTCCAGCCAGGCCCGCGAAGCGGGCAAAATGGGCAGCAGTCGCTGACCTTCGTGTTCGAACACGGACCGCCGCATGGCCGCTTCGATGTCCCGGCGATAGGCGGCGGCTTCGGCAGCCGCTCGTTGCGCGTCGGCCTCGCGTCCGACCGTGCGCAGGCAGCGCGCCCCGGCCTCCAGCCCCACGCACAACGCGGTGTCTGACAAGAAGCTGAAGTCGGGCTCTGGATAGTCGCCGCTGGGCTGGTACTTGATCATCCCGTAGTTGGGCGCGCCAGGCGTCTGTCCCTCCTTCTCCTTGGCCCGCCGGGCAATCGACCAGTTCGCGATCCGCCCGATCGTGTCGGCCGCGCGCGCCAGCCACGCTTTATCCTGCGTATAGCGGTAGTGGTCTTCCAAGGCCACCAGCAGCGTGCCCGAGTCGGACAGCCCGAAAGCCGTTTTCAACTCGCCGTCCGGCTGGACCAGCGTGCAGATTGAATCGAGGTACTTGCCCGCCTCGTCCGGGTAACCGTACATGTCGAAGGCCCGGCAGGACTGGATCGCCGCGATCCCCCACACCAACTCGTAGAAGCCCGATCCGTCATGGGGAAAATAAAGTTCGCCCTCCTTGTCCACGTTGGTGAACAAGTACGCCAGCCAGGCCCGGTGGGCGTCGTTCACCCGCTGTTCGGGCACGCGAATCGTCATCGCCCGGCCCAGTCGATCGCGCCAAGCCTGAGCCGCCTCGCCCAGGCAGCGGTCGAACTCTTGGGGCTCCATCGTTTCCACGCCGTGAAAGCCACCACAAAACGGCAACTCGGCGCGGCGTGTCCGCTTCTCGAACTCGGGCGAATCCTTGGTGATTTCCGTGTCGGGCACGATGCCGTCGCGGGGAATCCGCAGGCACAGACGCCGCTCCTCGGCCGGGGCCAGGTCGAACTCCCAGCTGCCAAGCGGCACGACGCGCTGCTTCCTTCCGCACACGGCCTGCTGAGCCAATTCGACTCGGACCCCCGCGTCGGTCGAGTTCTTCATTTCCATTCCCACGTAGGCCCACAGCCGGCCGTCCGGGTCCATGCGCTGCGACCAGGCAAACAGCGTCTGGCGGTACTCGACGCCCTGAAACGTGAACGGCACGATGACCATCGGCAGGTAACCGTCGATCAATCGCTTCGCGTCCGGCGGATTGCCGTGCCCGTATCGCGTCTTGGGCGTCTGCTTGCCGAACAGGAAGTAGATCGTCGCCTTGTTCTCCGGCGCCGCCCAAGGGTAAGCCTCGCCGCGGCCCGGCTGGTCCATCTGGTAGTTGTTCAACTCGATCTCGCCGCCCGCGGTAACCACGAACTCCCGCGCGCTTTCCAGCACCCCCAGCGCCTCGCGGGGCGACTGGAGCATGGGGTAGTGCCGCGCCACCGACTCGAAGGTCGGATCGTGCGGGGCCGCTAGCTCGACCTGGGCCACAGGGTCTGGACCGCGGTGCATCTTCTCCGGGGGAATCTTCCAGGGCTGGGCCATCGACCCGTCTGCCAGCAGAATCCACGCAAAGACCGTAACCAGCCAGCCAATTCTTGCGACCATGTCAGTGCTCCTTGGGCAGAGGGGGGAATCCGGTGGGTAGCCCGATACAAGATTCGCAATTGCGACATCCGCGACGATTGTACACAATAGGTTAGGCTTCGTGAACGCCTAGCGAGATCATTGGCATGTCAAGAGTCCTCCGATGCGCATGTGGATATCAATGGCTGGCGGCAGCCATTGAGCTATCACCGACGGCGGAACGCCCGGTGCTTTGTCCCTGCTGCGGGGCGCTCGTGGACACGCTGTCAACGCGCGGTTCGGGGCCGGATCCGCGCAAGTTTGAAACGGCCGGCGGTTCCTGGCCGCCGTCGTCGCTCCCGGAGACGCTTTCCCATCTCCCTGCCGTTGCGGGCTACGAGATCAGAGGCGAGTTGGGGCGGGGCGGCATGGGCGTCGTCTACCGCGCGTTTTCCGCCAAACTGAATCGCACCGTGGCGCTGAAGACGTTGCCGCGAATCGATCCCGTTGCCCTGCAGCGATTCAAACAGGAATCGCGCGCCCTGGCCGGTGTGAACCACCCCAACCTGGTCACCTTGTACGAGCTGATTTCGGACGGCGAAACATGGTTTTTCTCGATGGAGTTGATCGAGGGAGTCGGTTTCTTGCAGTACGTCCGATCGGGCATCGGTGACGGCCAACCGGGTGCGCACGCGGCCGCAGCGGGCGGGGCGCTCTCGCCGTTGCAGCTGATTCGCCTGCGCCGCGGCCTGACGCAGTTGGTGGCGGCGGTTGCCGCGCTCCACAAAGCCGGGGTGCTGCACCGGGACATCAAGCCCTCGAACATCTTGGTGACGGCCGAAGAGCGGCTGGTCCTGCTGGATGTCGGCCTGGCCGCCGAGTTAGGAGGCGCGGAAGCCTATTTGAGTTCCGACGGCGGCCTCGTCGGCACGGTGGCTTACATGTCGCCCGAACAGGGTTCCGTGGACGCCGTGACGCAGGCCAGCGACTGGTATTCGGTGGGCGCGGTGTTGTACGAAGCGCTCACCGGCCGCGTGCCGTTTGCCGGCGGCCCGTTGGACGTGCTGTTCGAGAAACGGCAACGGGACCCGCCGCCGCCCAGCACGCTGGTCGCGCCGGTTCCGGAGGACCTCAACCAACTGTGCGTAGACCTGCTTCAGCGGAACCCGGCGGATCGTCCCGGTGCGGAAGAAATCCTGCAGCGGCTGATCGCGGTGCCGGCCGAGACGTCCCCGCTCGGCTCGGACGCTGGGACGAGTGCCGAAAAGGTGCCGTTGGTGGGGCGCGAGGAGCACTTGGCGAGCCTGGAAGCCTGCTACCGGGATTTGGAGCAAAGCCAGCCGGTGCTGGTTCTCGTGCATGGCAACTCGGGCATGGGCAAGAGCACGCTGGTTCAGGAGTTTTGCGACCGCGTTCGGCGACGGGGCTCGGCCGTCGTCCTTTCCGGGCGCTGCTACGAGCAGGAGTCCGTGCCCTTCAAAGCCCTGGACAGCCTGATCGATGCGCTTTGCAATTTTCTGCGGAAACTGCCGCGTGCGGAAGCGGACGCGTTGATGCCGCGCGACATTCAGGCCCTGGTGCGACTGTTTCCCGTGATGGGGCGAGTCGAGGCGGTTTACGACGCGCGACGGCGGAGCCTGGATGTGCCGGACCAGCAGGAGTTGCGGCGCCGGGCGGTCAGCGCACTCCGCGAAATGCTGGGGCGAATCGGAGACCGGCGGCCCTTGGTGCTGGCGATTGACGATCTGCAGTGGGGTGACGTGGATAGCGCGCTGATGCTCTGCGAGTTGTTCAAGCCGCCCGACGCCCCGCTGTTGATGTTCATCGGGGCCTATCGCGCCGAGGACGCCCAGACGAGCCCGTTCCTGCGGGCGTTGCGCGAGTCCGAGCGGCGCGGTCTGCATCGCTTGAATCTCCGTGAACTGGAGGTGGGGCCGCTCACCGAGCCCGAAGCCCAGAGCCTGGCCGTCGTGCTCCTTCGGCGACAAGGCGACGCCGCGGCACAAGCGGCGACGATCGCCCGCGAGTCGGGCGGCAGTCCCTTCTTTGCCTTGGAGTTGGCCCGCTACCTCCACGCCGCCGCGCATCAACCGGTTCAGACCGTCGACCTGGAAACGGTGCTGCGCTGCCGCCTGCAAACGCTGCCCCCGCCGGCGCTGCGACTGCTGGAGACGGTGGCCGTCGCCGGCCGGCCCACCAGCCAAGAGGAGATCCTGGCCGTGTCCGGGTTGCTCGCGGACGGGCCGCAGCTGCTGGCTCGATTGAAGGCGGAGCACTTGATTCGCGTCACGGGCCACGATCAGCAACCCGAGTTAGAGACCTATCACGACCGCATCCGCGAAGCGACCTGCGGGCAACTGGAACCGGCCGCCAGACAGCAAATCCATCTTCGCCTGGCCCAAACGATCGAAGCGTCGTTAGGGGCCGGCCGGCAGGGAGTGCTCGAACTTTGGAACGCGGATGGCGGCGCGGCACGGCACGGGGAGGAATCGGCACTCGGCCCGCAGGATTGGCAGCGCGTCTTCGACCTGGCGTTTCACTACGATTCGGCGGGCGATCGCGAAAAGGCGCTGCTGTACAGCCTGATCGCGGCGGAACAAGCGAGCCGGCAGCACTCGTTGCAGATCGCGGTGCAACAGTACCGGATCGCTCAGCGCGGCGTGGCCTCGCGCGAGGCCGCCACGCGGCGCCGCGTGGCGGAAGGCCTGGGCAGCGTCCTGATGCTGCAGGGACATTACGCGGAGGCGGAGCAGGCGCTGGCGACGGCCAAACGCGAGGCCGCGCACGCGCCGCCCGCCGTCCGCGCCAGAATCGAGGGGAAACTCGGCGAACTGGCCTTCAAACGCGGAGACATGTCGGCCGCACGAACCGCCATCGAAGACGCCTTGCACTTCATGCGCCGCACCGTCCCCCAATCCCAATTCGCCCTGGTGCTGTGGCTGCTGTTCGAAATCGGCGTTCAGGTGCTGCACACCTGGTTCCCCAAGACCTTGGTGGGACGCCGCAGTCTTGACGGGGCAGATGACGAGTTCGTCGTCATCCGGCTGTACAGCCGGCTTGCGTACGTGTACTGGTTCCTGTCGGGCAAGCTTCGCTGTCTCTGGACGCACCTGCGGAATCTCAACTTGTCGGAAAGATACGCTCCCACCTCCGAACTCGCCCAGGCCTACGCCGAACACGGCCCAGTGATCAGCCTGGTCCCGAATTTTCCCAGGGCCTTTCGCTACGTCGAAAGATCGCTGGAAATCCGCCGGGAACTGGGCGATGTGTGGGGCCAGGGGCCGTTACTGCACTACTATGGCATCGTGCTCTACGCAGCTTCGCAATTCTCGCGGTGCATCGAGAAATGCCAACAGGCGATCGACCTGTTGGACCGCACCGGCGATTTCTGGGAAGTGAACATGGCCCGCTACCAGGTCGCTGCCAGCTTCTATCGTTTGGGCGACCTGCAGCGCGCCCGAGAGGAAGCCCAGAAGATGTACCAGTCCGGCCTGGAACTGGGAGACGTACAGGCCTCCGGCTTGGCCGTGGACATCCTGTCCAAAGCCAGTTGCGGAAAGGTGCCGCGCGAGATGATCCAGACCGAACTGGACCGCCCGCGCGGTTCCGATGCGCAGACGACGTCTCAAATCCTGCAAGCGGAGGGCGTGCGTCTGCTGGCCGAAGACGATTTCCGAGCCGCCGCCGCCGTCTTCCGACAAGGTTGGGAAATCGCCCGCCGGGCAGGAACGAAGAACACGTACGTCATCCCTTGCCTTCCCTGGTTGGCTACGGCGCTCCGCCGGGAAGCGGAAAGCATACGCCAGACGAATCCGGCCGAGAGCCGCCGCTTGCTGCTGCAAGCACGGCAGGCAGCGATCCGCGGTCGCCGGTTGGCACGCAAGTTCCGCAACGACCTGCCCCACTGCCTCCGCGAACTCGGCCTCATTTCCTCTGCCCTCGGCCGCGATCGCGCCGCACGGCAGTTCTTTCACGAGAGCTTGGCGGTCGCCGTCGAACTGGACGCCCGCGATGAACACGAACAGACGTCGCGGGCCAGCGCGGAACTGGACGCAAAACGGCAAGCTCAACCCGCTCGCCTCGACTGCTCATAAGCCGGGGATCTCGCGGCACCGCGCCCCGTCAAAGTAGCCATCACACTCCGTGTGATGATCGGCAAGAAACACCGGACACGTTACTCCGTGTGATGATCG
>CAYPGE010000060.1:0-1310 GCA_964409865.1 uncultured Pirellulaceae bacterium | reverse complement strand
ACTCCGTGTGATGATCGGCAAGAAACACCGGACACGTTACTCCGTGTGATGATCGCCAAAAAACACCGGACACGTTGTTTCTCGAACGTTGCTCAGCGCGAATCACTCGTGAACGCGCCGGCTTCGGAGGTGGCCTTCAACGGGTACAGCAAAGCGGCGAAGCCCGACTCTGCCAGCAATCCCACCAGCCGGGAGAGAACCGCGCAGATCGTGGCCGCCCCAACGCCAAACGGCCCCGACAACAGCGTCATCACCACGTACTCGCGGACGCCGAGGCCGCCCGGCACCATCGACAGGAATCCGAGCACGAGCGACAGCGCGGCGCAGGCCGTCAGCGACGGCCAATCCTGCAACTCGACCGGCCTCGTCGTAAGCGTTGGAATCGCGCGCAGCGTGAGCCACAGACTGAGCCCCATCAAGGCCCAGCCCGCCACGTTGATCGCCCAGCCGAACAGCATCAGCCGGTAATCGAGTCCGGCCAGCGCCCGATCGATGTCGGGGTTCACCTTCTTGGCGCCGACGATCTTGACCAATCGCCGAAAGACCGGCGGCACCGTCGGCCCACCGATGCCGACCATCAACCCGACGGCCACCAACACCAGCCACATCTGGTCCCGGTACAACACGCCCAGGATCGCCGCCGCCGTGAACGCACCCACGGCCATCATGGTCAGCGTCTCGACGAACACCGCGGAGACGGCCACGGAGGTGTCCACGCGGGGGCTGCGGATCATTCCGCTGCGGATCACGACGACCAGCGCTTTGCCTGGAAAATACTTTCCCAGGTGTCCCGTGTAGTAGGCGCGCAGCGACTCCCGCCAACGGGGCTGCTGGCCCATCGCCTGCATCGTGCGGTGCCAAAAGACCCAGCACGGCGCGGTCGCGGCCAGATAGACCACGGCGGATGCCAGGAGCCAGCCGAGATGCACCTGGTTCAATGCAAACTGTTTGGCCTGCAGTTCGCCAATCGCCTTGTCAACCGTGTGCCAGATGCCGACGCCGACCAGCACCAGAATCAGCAGACTTACCGAATGCTTGACGGTCTTGACGATTCGGTCCCGTCGCGAAGGAATTTCAGAATTCAAGCGACTGCCTCCTGCATGGGCCATCGTTGAAAATGCCATCCTAAGATCGTAGGCCGCTCGCTCCGCGAGCGGAGCCCCGCTCGCAGAGCGAGCGGCCTACGATGATGCGCGCACATCATCCGAACTGAAACGCTAAAGGGACGAATCCGATTTCTCGCCGGCCGAGGACAGCACCGAGCCCGGCATGTTGAAGTGCTTGTAGATCGGCAGGTGGCGGTAGTAGAC
>CAYPGE010000059.1:0-28594 GCA_964409865.1 uncultured Pirellulaceae bacterium | reverse complement strand
CCATTTAAATGGACAGGCTTGGCTCGTGGCGGGAGGGGAAGGGTCCGGTTCTTCCTCTGCGCCGACAGCCGCCGGGGACGCATCGCCCGATGAACTTCGCGACCGGTTCTTCCGGGACCTGGACACGGAATGGACACCACGAGAGGTTCTGTTCGGCGATCTTGCGGACGAGATCGCATCCGGCTAGCGTTAGCCATTATCGAACGCACAGACTTGGCGCGGCCTTGGGCCGCAACCAAGGCTCGTTTAACGGCAAGCCGAAGGCGCCGGCGGGCAGCAGAAACGCAGTCGCCTGCGGCTTGCCGTTAAACGAATTCGCGCACGACATGCAGAGTTTGAACGTTGACATTGCGGAAAGGTCATGATAGCTATCCTTGTTTCTATGCCTTTTTGTGCTCCCATCTGAAAAAGCTTTCTGATTTCTCGGTCATGAGGTTGAAACTTGACCGCAGGCACCCTACTTTAACAGATGTCTGTACGCGGCCTTAGCAGCCGCAGGGCCTCATTTCATGTAGTTTTCCGTCCATCCTCGATTGCCAGTTACTACGGCAAACCTATGTTCCGTGACCCGAAATCCCCCGCCATGTCCGGATCGGACAGCAAGACGAAGTTCCGCAAGGCGAAGCCGAAGCGTTGGCGCCTGCTGCGGCAACACCGCCTGGTGCTTGAGCACTTGGAGGATCGAAGGCTTTTAGCCACGTTTTCCAATAGCTCCGTGATCCACATTCCGGAGTCTGGCTCCGCGAGTCCGTGTCCCTCGAACATGAACGTCTCCGGCGTGGTCGGCAACGTGACCGACGTGAGCGTTTCGATCAGCGGACTGAGTCATTCGCTGCCGGACGATATCGACATTCTGTTGGTCGGTCCGGCAGGCCAGAGCGTGGTCTTGATGTCGGATGTCGGTGGGAACAAGGATGTGTCGGGGGTCAATCTGACATTCGACGACCGCGCGGCCAATGCGCTGCCGGACAAGAAGGCGATGAGTTCGGGTACGTACAAGCCCACCGACTTCCAAACGGGGGATACCTTTGCGTGGCCTGCGCCGGCGGGCCCGTACGGCTCGACGTTCAGCGTCTTCGACGGAACCGACCCCAATGGGACCTGGAGCCTGTATGTCATGGACGACTCGAATCGCAACTTGGGGCGCATTTCCAGCGGCTGGTCGCTGTCGATCACCACGGCCACCACCGATGTCGACCCGAAGTTCATCATTGACGACAACCTCCCGGCCAGCCCCGGCAGACTGGCCCTGGTGCCGGTGAAACTCGATGTGGAATCCGATGCCACCAACGTGGGCTTCGCGTGTTTCCGCGTGTACTTCGATTCGACCAAGCTTTCCATCGACCCCACCATCGACGTGGGGGTGAAACTCGGGGCCGCGACCGGGGGCTGGATCCTCGGACAACCCATCCTGGAGGCCCCCGGCCGGATGCTGGTCGAGATGTATGGCCCGGCGAATTCGCCGTTGCCCGCGGGCACTGTTCACGAAGTCGCGAAGCTTTACTTCCGGGTGGACGCCGCTGCAGACTTGGGAACCACGCCGCTGGACATCGAACCCAAAGAAAACTGGGCTGGCGCGTACTACTGGACGGCCGACGATGGCAGCCTCGTGATCGGCGAAGCGCCGCCGGCTCCCGTGATTATTACCGAGATCATGTATGACCCCAACAGTCAGGAGACGGTTTGGGAGTGGGTAAAGTTGTACAATCCCGGCTCGGTTGCCCTCGATCTAACAGGCTATGTGCTGGATGACAACGATGCCAATCCCGTGACCGATGCCAACATCGAATCCGGGACGATTCCCGCCGGCGGAGCAGGGGTCTTGTACAACAGCATCGTCCCGTTGGAAGAGGTTAGGACGGCGTGGGGTGCAGACATCAATTGGATTGCCGTCACCAATTGGAGTGCCTTAGGCCCCACCACCGATCGCGTGGGCCTGTGGCGAGACATTGGGCTCTACACGGATGACTACACGACTCACAACGAGACTGTTGATGACGTGTCTTACCAAAGCGCGGAGCCCTGGCCCCCCAAGAACAATTCAGCGTCCATTTACCTCACGGACTTGGCGTTGGACAACTCGCTGCCGGGCGGCTGGTCGCTTAGTGTGGACGAGATCGCGGGTGCCTACGACAGCTCTGTGACCTCCGGCGATGTGGACAACGAAACCTACTTTGGCAACACGGGCAACGACATCGGTTCCCCCGGCATAGTCCCTTGGCCGGTGGTGGTCAACCACAGTGCCACGTTGGACGAAGGGGCGTCGCTGGTCTTGACGTCCAGCCACCTGTCGGCGACCGACCCGGACAGCGACCAGACCGCGTTGATCTTCACCGTCAAGAGCCTGCCCGCGCAGGGCGTGCTGAAGAAAGACGACGTGGCCCTGGCGGTGGACGGCACCTTTACCCAAGCCGACATCAGCGACGGCAGGATTAGCTACACTCACGACGACAGCGAAACGACGAGCGACACCTTCACGTTTGCCGTCAAAGACCCCGACAACCACGAAAGCGCCGTCACCACCTTTACCTTCACCGTCAACCCCGTGAACGACAGCCGACCGGAGGTCGAAGGTGTGGTGATCAACGCTGGTTTGGAGGGCTCCTCGTCCCAACGCTCGATGGTCAGGAATGTGACGGTCACGTTCAACACTACGGTAACGATCGACGCCGGCGCGTTCGCACTCAGCCGCAGGGACGTGGCTGGGGTTGTCAGTGGGATCACCACGTTCACGGCCGAGAGCACGTCGGTGAACGGCAAGACGGTGGTCACGCTAACCTTTGCCGGCGGCTCGTTGGACGACGGGAACTACCTGCTGACGATCGACGACCAGAAGATCAGCGCCTGGGGGATGACACTGCTGGGCGACGGAAGCCCCAATGGTGACTTCTGTTTCGGGGACCAGGCGGTCGACGGTTTCTTCCGCCTGTTCGGCGACAGCGATGGGGACCGCGACGTGGATACCCTGGATTATACTTGGATCCGCAGCACGTACCTGAAGACGAACGCGGATTCGGGTTTCCTGTGGTACTTCGATTATGACAGCGACAATGATGTCGACAGCTTTGACATGGACCAGTTTCTGGCGCGTACTGACCGGAAGGCGCTGTGGTCGTCTTGGTAAGGTGGGCGCTGCGGGTTGTCAAGAAGAACATAACTTCTTCCGTAAAGAGGTTTGACTGGTGAAGTCAGGGGGTTTAGGCTAGGGGATGGCTTCGACTCCCAGGATGTTCACGTCGGCGATCATCGGGAGGCGGGAGTAGAGCAGGTTTTGGACTTTGATGAGCAGCGGAGTTTTTATGGTGTGCCGCCGAGCGTTGTTTCTGATGCTCGTGACCGTCTCGATGGCGGCTGGGCCCTCTGCCAAGGCGGGCACCATGATCTTAGAGTTCGGCTTGGAGAGCGTCCCGGTGACGTCGTTCACTGTCCAGGCTGGCGGCGGAGAAGTGGATGTCGAGGTCTATGTGAGAGCTACGGATGATACACTCACCACCCTTCAGACATACGGACTTCACTCGGCGCACGTCAAGCTAGTGATCAACGACGGGACTGTGGCGACGGTTCAGGACGTAACCGACATTGAGCACAACCCGGTGTTTGACGATGCAATCTGGTTGCGCAAATCCGTGACCGAGACCGCCACAGAGCTTCGGGAGGCCGTCGATGACATTGGTCCGGCGCCGTCGCCGTACGTTAAACCGGATGATTCCGGTCGTATCTGGCTGGGTACGTTCACCTATACGGGCGGCTCGGTGGGAACTACCACCATCAACGTTACGGAATGGGACCCGGACCCTGAGTATGACGACTTCCTGTATTGGGATTCCGTTCAGGGGAAGTACGTCTCTCTGGACGACCAGATCGTTGATGGCACGGCGGACCTCATGGCGGTTCCGGAGCTTTCTTCGTTCGGGCTCGCGCTGGTGATGTTGGGGCTGGCCTCTGTCGTAATCGCGTACCGAACTCTTGCAGCGTCGCTTCGCAAATCCGTTGGACGACTCCTTCGGCTGCCGCTGCAAACGTGCGGGTGATGGTGGCGAAGGTCCCAAGCCCATCAAATTCGGCGAGTCGCTCGCAATCCGCCGCTTTCTGGGGTATTCTCGTCCGGCATCGACAGCGGGCAGCGGATTCTGTCAAGCCGCGAATCGGCACAGCCGCTCCTGCTCCGCACCGGGATGGTTCTTGAGAGGGTCGCGACACATGGAAACAAGCACGGCCAGCCACGGGTCCGGCAAATGGCGAGCACTCACAAGCAGGAGGTTCTCGCGGCCACATCCCGATTATCAGACCATGCTGCCGCAGATGGGCTACCAGGGACGGCTGCACTACGAGGCTTACAAGAATAGCAGCCGACAGACCCGAGACGAGGTTTTCGACATCTATTTCGGCAAGATCTTCCGCACCAACTACCAGGGAAGAACGGTGCGTTGGGGGAACGTCATGGGCGTGGAGGCTTCCGATCAGGCCGTGGACTGGCTGTTTCGGCTGCAGGACGACCTCGGCATCCCGATCTCCCTGACCATGAATCAGATGAACATTCCCTGGGAAATGTACTACAGCGAGCATCGCAAGGTGCTCGACGATTTCTTGCGATGGCTGTCAGGATTCTACGAGCGGGGCTTGCGAAGCTGTACCATCGGCAACTCGCACTTGATGGCCAGCGGCGTTCTGCAGCGCGCATTTCCCGACATGGTCTGGAAGAACACGGTCAATCAACTGGTGGCCAACGCGCAGATGGCCGTGGACTGCCTGGAGCTGGGCTACACATTTATCCAGCTCGACCGATCGTTGAATCGAAACCTGGAAGAACTCAAACAGGTGAAGCAGGCCGTGGACCTGTATCGGAAGAAGCATCCGCAAAAGCCAATCCACACGTGCCTGCTGATCGAGGAATCATGCCTTCCTTTTTGCCCGTTCAAGCGAGAGCACGATGACATTCAGATCCGATGTCACCCGGAAGACGGCGGTTACATCTACTGGGAGGGCATGGGCCGAACCACCTGCGGAACGTGGCGAGCCCATGCGGAATACGGCGGTTTGCCCCGGGCAGGGACGAGCTGCGTCTGGACCCAGCGCGAAACATTCGAAGAGTACGCGACGCTGGTGGATGTCTTCAAGTCGTCCGGCCGCCTGGGCTGCACGCAGCCGCCGGATGACGTGGTTGAGCGGGGAAGCGTGGTGGCGCTGGTTCGCGGCGTCAATCCGGCGTTCCTCCAGGCGGGCAAAGCCTCGCTTACCGAGAAGGATCGCATGCGACAAGCCGGCGCCGGGCTGGAAAACACCGCGATTTTCGTGCATTCGTTTGCCGACATCTTGGAACAGAACCTGCAACCGATCAACGCCTGGATGGATCTGCTGTGCGACCTGAACCGTTTCACGCCTCCCGTGAATGTGGACCGTTTTCACGAATTGGTGCAGGGCCATTTCTGCGCCACGGACGAGTATCGGGAGCTGGAGCAGAAGCTGAAGAACTGCCGCAATCAATGTTGGAGCTGCCATCGGTGCGAGCAAGTCTATGGTGTTCCTCCCATCGACTCGCTGGTCAGCCTGAGCGGCGGTTTGTGGTAGCCGATCAGCCGTCCCTGGACCACCTCCTGAGGCAATCGACACTCGTCGGACGGTCAGGCACTACTACCTGCGACCCAAGTAGTTGACACCACCGGGACCCGATTGGCCCGCGCCCGTTTCTTGCTAAATCGCACTGGCCTGGGTGAAGCTGCCCTAATGCAGGGGGACAGCGGAGCGGTGGCATATATTGGCTGCAATACCGGCACTCAGCCTTTCGCCCTGTGGGGCAGACTGGCCGTGACGTTCGGGATATCTGTTATACTCTTAATCTTGCAGGCGTTCCCCACCCGCAGGCAACTTGCCACTGCTCCGACCATGAACCGCTCGTTTCCGATCATGCCGAGGTGATCCATGCGTACCAACGTTTTCTGTTCTTCGAGCCGCCGGGTGTTTTTACAGGCGGCGTTGGCTGGCGCTGCGGGGCCAAGTCTGCTGCGAGCGGCGGAAACGCCACCGCCGCCGCAGCCCCATCGTTTCCTGGAACCGGCGCGGGAACTGCCGCTGCGCGACGATGCCGACGTGATCGTGTGCGGCGGCGGACCAGCCGGCGTGGCTGCGGCGCTTGCGGCGGCGCGAGCCGGAGCGCGGGCGCGGCTGTTCGAGACGCAAGGTTGCCTCGGCGGCGTGTGGACGTCGGGGTTACTGACGTACATCTTCGATTTCGATAAGCCCGGACTGACGCGCGAGTTGATGGCGCAGCTCGACCAACGCGATGCCCGGCGTCACAGGAACCCCAGCCGGTTTGTGTACGAGCCGGAGGCGATGAAGCTGTTATTGGAGGAGCTGTGCGACGCGGCCCAGGTGAAACTCCAGTTGCACACGCGGGTCGCCGCGGCCTGCTGCGAGGGGAACCGGCTGACGACCGTCGTGACGGAATCCAAGTCCGGGCGCGAAGCGTGGCGGGCGCGGGTGTTCATCGACGCGACCGGCGACGGGGATGTCGGCGCCCAGGCAGGTTGCGAGTGGGAGATCGGGCAAGGGCGGGACGGCCCGTGCCAGCCCATGACGCTGAACGCGTTGGCCGTGGTGCGCGACGCGGCGGCGTTGGGCGAGTTCATTTCGTTTTACCAGGACGACCGCCGGCACTTGCCGGCCGTGCAAGCGTTCCAGCGCGAGATCGCCCGGGCCGGCTGCGAGGCTTCGTACGGCCATCCGACGCTGTTTCACATCCGCGACAACCTGATCCTGGTGATGATCAATCACGAGTACGGCGTCAAACCGTTCGATGCCGCGCAGGTCACGCAGGCCACCGTGCGGGCGCGGGGGGAGGTGCACCGGATCGTGAGGGCGCTGGCGGCGCTGGGCGGACCGTGGGCGGGGATGCAGGTGGTGGCCAGCGCCGAACAGATCGGCGTCCGCGACGGCCGGCGGATCCGCGGCCGCTACACGGTAACCCGCGACGACCTGGTCAACGGCGCGCGGCACCCCGACGCGGTGGCTCGCGTGACGTTCAACGTGGACATCCATGCGGCGACGCGTGAGGAGAACCGCAAGGAGACGATCTCGCACGGCAACTTCAAGATGAAGCCGTACGACATCCCGCTGCGGGCCTTGATCGCCAAAGACGTGGACGGCTTGATGATGGCCGGCCGCTGCATCAGCGGCGATTTTGTGGCGCATGCCAGCTACCGGGTGACCGGCAACGCCGTGGCGATGGGCGAAGCCGCCGGCAAAGTGGCCGCACTGGCGGCCCAAACTAACCGCTTGCCGCACGAAATCAACTGGCCGGAGATCCGGTGAGACGAGGCACTTGAAATGAACCAGAATCGCTCCACTGGGCGTGGTTAGTGCGCCGGTTCCGCCTCAAGCGTCAGGACTTGCCACGGCAAAAGCGTGAATTCCAGCGGTTGGCCGGCCTCGGCCTGGTATTGGGCGCCGGGCGAGGATTGCTTCCAGGGCGTGCGGAGCACATAGCGCCGGGCGGCGGTGGCCGGGAGTTCGAATGCCTGTTGGAGATCGACGGCGAACTTGGCGGGCTGTCCGGTCGGGTTGCGCAGGGCCATGATCCCCATGCGCGGCGTCCACGAGGCGAACCCGTAGACTTCGCCTTGGCCGGGGTCGCCGCCGATGCCGTGGCTGTCGCCCAATACGTCGGCGTTGCGCTGCACCCAGCCGATCGCCTCGGCGACCGCGTCCCAGGCGGCCGGCGTCATCATCGCGGGGGTGACGAAGAACTCTTGCAGCTGAGTGCCAGAGGCGGCCGCCATGTGGATGTCGTCGGTCAGGTCGCGGAGGTCGGTGCCCAGTTCCGCGGCCAGGCTCAGCCGGGCGCACATCACGCTCTGGAACTTGAGCGAGTTGAAGGGGTACAGCGGCCCGCGGCGAGTGCGGATGCCGTAGCCCAGCCAGTCGCGATAGGTGATCCACTGCTGGCGCTTGGAGCCCTCGCCGCGATAGCCGGTGTCCCCGCCGCCGCGCCACACCGTGTCGCTGTGAAACAGCCAGTAGGGCGAGGGCCAGGTGCCCGTGGTGGCGTTGATGAACAGATCGGGGCGGATCTGCCGCAACCGGTCGAACAGGTGGACCAGGGCCTGCATGTCGCCGCAGAACTCCTGGCCGGGACCGTCATCCGAGCCTCCGCCCATGCCGTCGAACTTCAGGTAGCCGATCCCGTACCGTCGAATCATGTCTTCGCACACCTGCCGAAAGGTCTCGAAGTACTTGGGCCCGCTCAGAGCGAAGCCGCTGCGGTTGGTCTCGTAGCCCTGGCTGCGGCCAAACTCCAATCGCTCCTGTTTGTGCTTGCCATAACCGCCGAAGGGCGAGATCCACGTGCCGAGGATGGCGTCATAGCGGGCCGCCGCCTCGCGCAAGGGGGTGAATCCGTGCGGGAAGCCGGCGTGGAACTTCCACAACGATTGGTTGTCGTCCCAGCCGTCGTCGAACACGAAGGCGTCCAGCTTCACGCCGCGTTTCACTTTCAGCTCGTTTCCAAAGGCTTCGATCACCTCCAGGCACTGCGCCTCGTCCATCTTCAACCCCGGAGCGGCGATGTCGAACCAGGAGATGTAGTAGGTAAGAGGGCGATAAGGCCGGGCCCGCTCGCGATCCAGGTAATACAAGAACCCACGGCGGAGCTGGCCCGCCGGCGCGACGCCGATCGCGGCCGACGCCTGGGGCAAGCCTGCCGACGGCGCATCGTACAAGGGCAGCCGGCACACCGCGCGCCCGGCGGTCACCTCATTCTTGGCCAGCGGGTGTTCGCAGGCGAGAAAGAAGTTGCCCGACACCAGCGGCGAACCCGGCACGATGCCGCACGGCTGGGCGTCGTCGGCCGGCAGATCCAACAGGCACAATTCCACAGGCCGGGAGCCTTCGTGAGCCAACAAGGCAAGTTCTTGGCGGATGTAGTTCGAGCCGTCGCGGAGGATCGCCTGCCAACGGAATCGCCTCCGCCCATCGGCGGTCGCCACTTTTACTGTGGCCCGCCAGCCGCCCGACCGCTCGGCCAAGCGGATCGCCGCCGGTTGCGGGGCGATCGGCTCCAACGTGGGTTCGCCCTCCGGACACAGCCCGGCGGCCGCCATCTCTGTGCCCTCGGCCAGCTTGACGCGGAACAGATCCGAATCGCAGGACAATCGCGTGCCGGTCGCACGATCGACGACCTCCACCAGTCGCCGCTTGCCCAGCGACAAGTCCCAGCGGGCACGGATCAGGGCATTTTCCATAACGAGCTGCGGGCCTTCGAGCGTGGCCCGCGCCGGGCCGGCCGGGGTGCCGGGCAGGTCGATCGCCTGGAGCGCGGGCAACGCAACCCAGAAAGCCGTCAACGCACAGATGACTCGAACAAGCATGGGAGACCTCTCTTCTTCACGCGTGTTAGCCCTGATCCGGAGACCGTTGCATCTCAACGTAAACACCGGCATTTTTCCAAACCGTTCGGCGTCAGCGGCCGGCTCCGGTGGCAAGCAGTCGCCGCGCGTTGCCGTGCGTAATCGCCTCGCGTTGGGCGCCGGTCAGTTCCGATTCTTGCAGTTTCAGCACCGCCGAATCGAGGTTGTACCAGGGACAGTGCGAGCCGAACAGTAGTTGCTCGACCGGAAAGCGCACGTCGCGGAGCAGCTTTTCGATCCCGGCCACGCCCTCCAGCATGGCGAACTCGTAGAACACGTTCTTCTCGCCGGCCAGCGGCGCCGCAGGACGGCCACCGCGCGTCCCGTTCAAGATCACGAAGCGAAGCTTGGGATGGGCCTTGATCAGCGCCGGCAGCGGCTTGGGATCGACGTTCTCGACGCGCAGCAACGGATGCCGCACGCGGTCGTCGTCCATCACCAGCGGCAGTTGCACGATCAAGTCGCGAGCCTCTGCCTCCTTGAGCAACTCCTCGCAGATCGGGTCGTCGAGCGTGTAGCCGTGGTAGTTCGGGTGCAGACGCACGCCCGGCATGTGATACACCTCCTGGCAGCGGCGCACGTCCTCGCGCCAGTCGGGCAGCATCGGATTGACGGCGCCGAAGGGGACCAGCAACCCAGCCGGCCAGGCGGCGCACTCGGCGGCCAACCGGGCGTTGACGCCTTCGATGTCGCGGTGCAGCAAGGCGTCGAAGCTGCCCACCCAAGCCTGGCCGATCCCCAGTTTCTTCATCCGCTCGACCAAACGCGGCGTCTCGTCCAAGGGCAGACGGCGACAGGGCCAGCGGGACAGATACACGTTGACGTCGATGATCACAGTTGGATCCCCTTATCGGTGAGAATGGGTCGCAGCAGACGCTCGATGTTTCCGCCCAGAATCAGGCGTCTCTCGGTCTCGGACAGGTCGGCGGACAGGACCTTGCTCAGTTGCGAGGCATAGCTCCGTCCTCCGGCATCGCTGCCGTAGATGACCCGTTCGGCTCCCAGTTCGCGCACCGCCATCTCCACCACG
Source organism: uncultured Pirellulaceae bacterium (assembly GCA_964409865.1). Lineage (GTDB taxonomy): Bacteria > Planctomycetota > Planctomycetia > Pirellulales > Pirellulaceae > Anammoximicrobium. Next base: position 18,163 of record CAYPGE010000059.1, on the reverse strand, counting down.
CCGGCCGTCGGGTCGAATCCGCTCACTTCCGTGTACACGTTCTGGACCGCCCGGACTCCGCGGATCCCCCGTTCCCAGTCGTTGCCCGAGTGGGCCGAGATGAAGGAGACGTTGGGGTGCCGCGCGGCCAACTCGGCCACGTGTCCCGGATGGGATTCGTTCGGCAAGTTGGGCACGGTGCGCCAGTAGGCATGCTGCAGGATGACCGCCTTCAACTGCGCCGCCCGCTCGGCGATCGGGTCCAGACGCGGATCGTTGCATTCCAGCGCGATCCACAACTTGATCCCGACCATTGGCCCGTCGCGCACGCAGCGATCCAACTCGCGGAGGCTTTTCTCGACGTAGTTCGGATTGAGGTACACGAAGCCGAACAGGCGGTCCGGCGCCGCCTCCAGCACGCGTAGCACCTCGTCATTGTCCTCGCGGAACTGCTGGGGCGGAGGCGACGGCATACGCGAGAACCCGAGAAACACGATCAGCCGGTCGATGCCCATCCGGTCGGCGTATTTCAGCAGCGATTGGGCCCGTTCTTTCCCGGTGCCGGGAAAGCCCGTCAAATGCACGTGGACGTCCCACACGCGGCCCGAAGCCTGCTCCTCCTGGTCGGCGCCCAGCACCGCCGAAGGACACCGAGCGGCCACGGCCGCACAGGCCACGGTTTGTACTCCACGAGCCAACAACGTGCGACGAGTCAACGGTGCGTGAGCGTCGAACATCAGGGTACCTCTCGGCGTTTTGCTGCAAGGGTTCGATACCTGTTGTCATGGCCGCCGGTCCACTTTCCGCGAGCGTGGAAACGGTTGGCGGCCGTCCGGTCAGCGGCGGCGCACTGTTCAGCTACAGCTCCAGTTCCTCGAGCGAACGCAGATTCGAACATCGGCGAATGGCCCGCTCCAGCCGGTCGAAATCTCGCGTCTCCTCAATTTGCTGGAGAAGACCGGCCGGTAGAGGCCCCAATCGGTCCTCCAACAAACGGCAGAGCAAACGGTGCGAAGCCTCAAGCCGGCCGCGTTCGATTCCGCGTTCGATCCCGCGTTCGATTCCGCGTTCGATCCCGCGTTCGATCCCGCGTTCGATCCCGCGTTCGATCCCGCGTTGCTCGGCCCACTCCTCCAGCGTTTGTCCCAAAGTCGTGCTCATGTTCTGTACCTCCTCCTGACTGGTCGCGTCAGGTTGAAATTCCAGGGCCATCTCGACCAAACTCGACCGCTCGTCGCGCGGTCGGCGCCGAAGAGCCCACGAGATCAGCATCCACATCAGGTCGCGCCAGCGCATCCGCTCGCGCGCCACCAAATCCGCCAGACGCTCAAGAGCCCCCGCGAAGACTCGGTGAAAACCTGGCGTTTCCTCGTTCGTCGCACGGACCACCGCCAAGGCGTTCAGCCAAGGACTGGATGCGGCCAACAAGTCCTCGGCGGTGTGTTCCGCCAAATCCCAGAATCGAATTGGCCATTGCGGGGCTAACTGGCGTAATTCCTCCGGTCCGCCAACAAGTTCCGCCAGCGTCCGGTTGCCGCCCCAACGCGTCAGCCCCGTGTGAAATACCACCGGGACGATGGGCGTCAACTCCAAGCGGCCGGGCTTGGGTTGGCTCCCTTCCCAAGCCTTCCACTCGCTTTCCCAAAACATGCTCCCGTTCAGCAGCATCCGCAGCGGCATCAAGCGATCCGCCTGACTCTGATGCTCCAACAGCAAACACAGCAGCAAGTGCCGATCTGGTTCGGTCCGATACGGAATCAGAAACGGCAAGTCTCGCTCGAAATGCCGCCAATCCTCGTAGATGTGCTCCCGTTTCCAGAGCTGGACCCGGTCGAAATCCAGCCGCGCCGCCAATTCGCTGTCGAGGTCTTCAATCAGTTCTCGCAGATTCGCCGGAACCTGCAATTCCTGCCGGAACAGACGATCGGGAAACTGGTGCAGTTCTTCGGGATCAATACTGAAGGTCATTGTGCGAACCCAATTTGGAACGCGGTGTGCCGTCCCTTGCCTCTGCGGACCACTTTGGCGTCTTCCCGATCGAGCCGCCTTCTGCCTTTGCTATCATACCCAACAGACATGGTGTGGACAATCGAGCGTTTGCCCCGAACGCGCTGTCGGCTACTTGCCAACGCCGATGGCCCGGTTGTATAGTCGAACGTGTGCCGTCCCTCGAGAACTCGTTGGCTTGGGTCCGTCCCTTGAATCGCCGGCCTCCCTCGCGAATATGAAAACTTGCACCAGGACCACCTGGCTGTTGACCATGATTGTCGCCCTGGCGGGCACGCGGACTCTGCATGCGGAATCAGACGCCCCGCTCGGGCCCCGACTCGTCGTGCGGCAGGAGGATCATGATTTTGGGAAAATGGAAACCAACAACGCGGGGCAGCACGAGTTCCTGCTGACCAATGCCGGCGATCAGCCTTTGACGCTCCAACAGGGCAAGGAAACCTGCGGGTGTTGCACCTGTGTCTGTGAGACGAAGCTGCCCGACGGAGGCCGGATTCCGCCCCACGAGTCTGCCGCCGTGACGCTCAAATGGACGATCAAGCGGTTCATCGGCGCCTACCACCAGACGTCCACCATCCTGACCAACGATCCGCGCCGGCCCGAAGTCATGCTGGCCGTGGCCGGACGGCTGGTGCCCGCCGTGCGAGTTGTTCCCGCACAGTTCGTGTTCAGCAGTCCCCTGGTCGGCGAGACCGTTTCGGGCGAGGTCCGCGTGTACGGGTACCGAGCGGAACCGCTGAAGATCAGCGACTGCCGGTTGTCCGATCCGGCCGGCGCGCCGTTCTTCGAGACGGCCATCGCCCCCCTGCCGGCAGAGGAAGTGGCCCAAGAGCCCGATGCGCGAAACGGATTCTTGCTGCGGGCGACCCTCAAACCCGGCTTGCCTCTGGGACCGTTCCGCCAAGACATCGTCCTCGCTACCAACGTGGACTCGGCGCCCACCGTCGAGATCCCCATCCAGGGCCGAATCGCCAGCCCCGTCTCGGTCGCCGGTCCGGGATGGGACAGCGGAAAAGAACTGCTGAAGTTCCCGCCGCTTGCCGGCCAGACAGGGGGCCAGCGGAATCTGCTGCTGCTGGTCCGCGGTCCGCACTGCAAGGCGACGACGTTTCGCCTGGCGCGCGTCGTGCCCGACTGCCTGGCCGTCGAGTTAGGCCAGACCAAGGCCAGTTCCGACGGGCAGTCGACCCGAACTCCGCTGGTGATCCGAATTCCCGCGGGCAGCCCGCCCGCCAGTCACCTTGGCCCGCCGCAGGGAGAATTGGGCCAGATCGTCGTCGAGACAACCCATCCGCAACAGCCTCAACTGCGGCTGCTGGTGAGTTTTGCCGTTAAGGAGTGAGCCATGTGGAAGCCAGTCCTCTGCCTGATGGCCATCGCGGGCACCCTTTGCCCGGCCGACACTTCCTGGGCCGCCGCGTCGAAAACCCAGAAGGCCCAACTCAAGGCGGTGTTTGTCGGTGTCCCGGCAAAGACGGCCGCTCAGATCGTCCGCGACCTCGAGCGCCAGTGCCCGGCGATCGAGTTCGTCCAAACCGAGACTGTCGCCGCCCTCGCCAACCCACCGGCCTCCGCGGCGAGCGAACGAGAGGGGACCGGAAAGCTGGATGGGGTACTGCTGTTCTGCGGAGACCTTCCTCACCGGCAGCACCTGTCAACTGGATTGCCCACGCTACTGGTCGACTGCACTGCATCCGCAGGTCCGACGGCCGAGTTCGACAAGGCCGTGGCTCTGGCAGAACAGTGCGGAACCAGATTTATCACCGCCGCCTACCGTACCGGTCCGGGCGCGGCGGCGGCGAGCCTGGAATCACTCGTCGAGAAGACCAACCTGTTCGGCGTGCTGAAGCGATTGCGCGGCTCGAAGTTGATCACGGTTCAGGATCACGACGGGCTGAATCGGATCGATCAGGGTACCTACTACGACGCGCCGATCCAGGATTATGACCGCAAGTACCCGGGAATCCTGCGAGAGCATCTGGGCGTGGAGATCATCGTCGTGCGGTCGACGGAGCTGAATGAATTCGTGGCCGCAGTCCCCGAAGCCGAAGCGGAAAAGCTTGCCAAGATGTGGGAGCAGGAAGCCACGGAGGTGAAAAACGTCAAGCATCATGACATCCTCCGAGCCGCCCGGTCGTACCTGGCCCAACGCGAATTGTTGAGGAAGTACGACGCCGACGCGATCACGCTGGACACGGCCACGCTGACGTTCAAAGCCTACGGGTCGGCCAAACGCAAGGAGTTCGGCACGGTGGCCGAAGCCCAGCCGCTGGTCATCATGGAACTGAGCAAGGAGCACATCCAAGCTTGCTGCCAGAGTCACATCGACTGCCTGGTGACCCAGATGATTGGTACGTACCTGACGGGCGGCTCCGGTTTCACAGGCGACTTTCTTAACGACTGGGCGTTCGAGCCCGCGGGCGAGCGTCCGGAGAACGTGATGATCGTCGCCCATTGTGGGGCGCCGATCACTCCCTGGGGCCACGATCGGCTGCCCTACCTGATCCGCGATCACATTCACAACAAGGCGTTCGGCGGCGACAACACGCCCACCGGAACCACCGTCCAATGGCCTGCCAACGAAGCCGCGACGATCGTCAAGTTCGACGTCTTCACGAGGCAAGTTTCGGTCTTTACGGGCGAGGTGCTCGACGGCAATGCGCTTTACAAGGACTTCGCCAACTGCATCTGCCGCAACAAGCTGGTGACCCAGATCGACGACCCGGAGAACTGCTACATGCTCCCGTCCGATCCCAAGGCGGGAGCCTTCCGGCAGTGTAATCAGTGGGACCCCAAACATCGGCATTGGGGAGGGCACCAAGTGGCCTTCTACGGGAACCTGCAACCCGCCATCCAGGACCTGGCAGCCCTGATCGGCTTCGAGGTGGTCGCCAGCCGATAGCCCCCTCAAAGTAGCCATCACACTCCGTGTGATGATCCGCAAGAAACACGTTTCTTCCCAGCCACTCCGTGTGATGATCAGCAACAAACACGGGACCGATATTCCTCGAACGCTGCTTACTTCAGATCCTTCTCCAAGTCGTACGTGTCGTCGAGCACCTTGTGCAGTTCGCCCTCGATGCCTTTCTTCGAGGCTTCCTGCAGCCATTGGCGGGCTTTGGCCTTGTGTTCCTCGTCCGCGTCCTTCAACGACGCCAGGTAAGCGCCCTTGATGGCCGGGGACGCCGGATCGTCCTTGTTCAGCCAGCGGTCCGCGATCGCGACGGCCAGGCCGGCAGGCAGCTTGTCCAAGGCATAGGTGCGATTGGTGCCCGCCACCCGCAGCGTAATCGAGTCCTTGGCCGCGCTGACGAACCCGACGGCGGTGCTGCCGCCGACCTGGATATCGTCACCCGCGTGCAGGCCGGCCACGGCCTGCTTCAACGCGGAATCAAAATTCTTCGCGTAACCTGCCAACAGCGTCAATCGCTCGTACTTCGCGTGATGCTCCGGCCGTTTGGGCAACGATTCCACCTTGTCCAATTCCGCTTCTGCCGCTTCGTACTGGCCGTTCAAAATGGCGGCGTGCGCAGCCTTGAGCGTCTTGGCCAGCGCGGCGACTTCTTCCGGCTTGACGGCCGTCGCGTCGGCGGGAATCTCGGCCGGTTTCGGCGCATCGGGCGTGGTTTCGGCCATCGCCGGTTTGGATTCCGGCGGCGGGGGCGACTCCGGTGCTGCGTCCGGCATCGCTTCTTTGGGCTGAAGAGGCGGGGATTCGGCGGGCGGTGTCGGCTCGGATGACGGCGGCGGAGTCGGCTCCGCAAAGGGCAGTTTGGGGGCGGCGGGAAACGTCGGCAAACTCACGGAGTTGTCCGCAGGGGGCGGTGCTCCTTGCTCCGGCATCTGTCCGGCAGAAACTGGCGGCGAACCCGAATCGGACGGCGTCTCGACGGGATGAAGTGGAGCATCCGGAGCAAGCTCCGTCGGATCCGCGGCATCCAGAGCCCGATCCGCTGTCTCGTTGCGCAGTATCCGACGTTTGGGCTTACGTTCGACGGGCCGCACGGCGCGCGGAGGCGGGCTGGGACCGTCGAAGGTTTCCCGCGGCGGACTTGGCACGGTGACCACGGGCCGATTTTGGGCGAACGATCGAGAGGGGCTGCGGTTCCGCTGTTCTGTCTTCTGAGACAGGATGATCAGCACGATCGCGCCGGCCAGAATCATCATGCCGACGCCGGCACTGATGGCGACCACCGGCAGGCTTGACGTCTTGCTGCGCTGGCGGACCTTGGCAGAAGCGCTGCGGTCTTTGCCGGACACCGCTGCGGGTGCGGCCGCAACCGGCCGCAGGGGCATTCCCACGGGGACTGAACCTGCAGACGCACCGCCGGAAGCGCCGGCCCGCGAAACTGCCGCCGGATATCCATAGCCGCCGGCCATCGGCGCCGCCGCAGGGGTCGCCGCTCCAGCCGGCACGATAGGCGCCATTGGATCCAAGTACGAAGCAGTTCCGGCGGCGCTCTGCGGATAGCCAGCAGGCATGGCCTGCGGAGCCTGCATGGGCAGCGCCGCGGAAGCCGCGCCCTGCCAGGGCACATCGCCCGCAGTCGGCGATCCGCCGGGCGCGGGAACGGCCCGACTCCGCGGAGCCGGCCGATTGAAGATTCTGGCCGCTCCTCCCCGGCCCAACTGCCGATCATACTCGGCCCGTCGGAGCGGATCGGACAGGCAACTGGCCGCAGCCGTGACCTCCTCGAGCAACTTGGCCCACTGAGCCCCTCGAGGACCCGGACGACAACTCCGCACTTGGGCCATCGCTCGGCTAGCCGCTTGCGCGATCCGCTGCGTGTTCTGTTCCGCCGGATCCAATCCGAGCAACTGGTAGTAGTTGGGTTGCCCGAGAGAACGATCCAGCCCGAGCCATTCGTGATAGGGATTGAAGCGGTCGTCGGACATCCTGACTAGCCTCTTTCTGTCTCTGCGGCAGCTGCTGTCGTTGTGACTGATAAGTTGCTTGCCATCAACAACTTAACGTCAGGATCGCCAGCGCTGGTGGCCTGCAAACACCATGTCTTCGTGCCAGGGGCGCGGAATTCTTCCCTCGCAGCGTTCCCGGCCGAAACGCGCGGCCCGGCGGCGTCTGCGCAGCGTTTCCATCAATCGCAATTATACTGAGCGCGGTTGAATCGTGTTTCTGGTTCGCAATTTCTTGTTTCTCTGCGTGGACAGAGCAGAAGGACCACGGATGTCACGAAGTTCACGGATGTTTGCTATCCGTGTCATCCGTGCTATCGGTGGTCAAGCGAGATGCTCGATCAGAAGGTGGCCATCCAGCCGCCGTCCACGAACAGGATTTGGCCGGTGATGAAGTCGGCGGCCGGCGAAGCGAGGAAAACGGCAGGCCAGGCGATGTCTGCCGGATCGCCCCACCTGCCCAGCGGGCAACGCTGCTTGACCCAGGCGTCGAATTCGGCGTCTTTCCACAGCGGTTCAGTCAGGCTGGTGGCGATGAAACCCGGCGCCACGGCGTTGACCAGGATGCCCTTGTCCGCCCAGTCTACGGCCAGGGCTTTGGTCAACTGGCCGACGCCGCCTTTGGAAGCCGTGTAGGCGGCGGTGGTCTTCCGGGCGGCCGCGGTCATCAGCGAGGCGATGTTGATGATCCTGCCCTTGGCGTGCGCGGCAATGCAGTGCCGGGCGAAAGCCTGGGAGAGGGCAAATACCGCCGTCAGGTTCAACGCCAGCGTTTCGTTCCAGTCTGCCGGCGTGATGTCCTCGGCCGGCGCTCGGCGCGTGATCCCGGCGGCGTTCACCAGGATGTTCGGGCAGCCGCGTTCTTGGACAACCTGGTCATACCACGGCGAGATCTGTTCGGTGGCCCGCAAGTCCAGCGGCGCGACGTGGACTTGGCGCCCCGTCTGCCGCAGTCCCGCGGCGGCATTTTCCAGTTCCTCCCGGCTGCGGGCCACCAAAATCAAATCAGCCCCTGCCTCGGCCATCGCTTGCGCAATTCCGAGTCCGATCCCTCGGCCAGCCCCCGTCACCATCGCCAGTTTGCCGTCAAGTCGAAAGACGTTCACTCCTGCAGTCCTCCCTAGGTAACCGTTCCACGAGTCATGTCGCACAAAAGACTCTGATCCGTTGCTGCCACTCGTCTGAAACACGGCGGAAGCCACCATGATCCGGACTACGATCCGGCTCGGGCCGATCGTTGATTCTCCGCCGCCCGGTTCTGTCGGAAGAGCCGGGCTGCTGTGGTCGCCGTCCCTAGCCCACGGTCTGTTTCAACAGGGCGATGGCCGCGGCGGTCATCTCGCGCGCCGCCGTGGGCTGGTACGGGGGCAAGTCGATGATCTTCGGCACGACCAAGGCCGAATACTCGCCCAGCCGGTAGGCCTCGGGGTCGGGCAGGTAGCCGATCGAGCCGTCGGCACAGCCCACCACGAGCGTATCCGGCAACGGCGAGTCGCGGCGGATCGCCAGCCCGTAGTAGCTGTACAGCTCCGCAGGATGGAACAGCATTCCCACCGGCCCGAGCTGAATCGCGCTGAGCGTGATCGGCAAACGCTTCACGCTGCGATCGCGGTGCTCGTTGCCGCGAAACCAATCCGCCGCAAAACCGGCATCGACCCAACGTCCCGATTGGCATTTGCTCGGGTCGGCGCGGTACTCCTCAACCCACTGTTCAAACCGTTCCATGTCGAACGGGACGTTGCAGGGCGCGCTGCGCGCACGCAGGCAATCGACGCGCACCGGACTGGCGGCGGCAATCGCCTGTTTCAAGGCGGGAGTGATGGCGGCGACGGTCTGGCGGATCTCGCCGCGCCAGTCGCTGCCGTCGCCAGGGTTCACGTCGCCGATGTGACCTTGCAGGAAAGACGGGCGCACGCCCAGTTGACTGCGGATCTCCCGGGCCACCTCGCCCGGCCAGTCGGGTCCGGCCTGCTCGTCGGCATAGCACACGACGTGGGCCGAGAAGTGGTACCACACCAGGTCCGGCTGCTTGCCCGCGCGGCGGAAGACGAGGGCGTGCAGCATCGTGTCGAGCCACCGCTGGGCGTCGGTCGACTGGGGGCCGAACTCGGCGTCGGTGCGGGCCACGCCCTGCTTGACGGTGCGGTTATGACTGCCTCCCGGCGCGCGGCACTTGCCCAGCGACAGTTCGGCCGGGGCCAGGTCGGCTTTGGCTGCAACGATAGCCTCTACCGTGCGCTGCTCGACGGTGGCCATGAACTCCGGTGACATTCCGCCCCACTGCCGGAGTTGTACGAAGGTCGGCATGCTGTGATCGTGCGCGGCGACCAAGCGGATGTTCTCCGCCGAGATCCCCGTCCGCACGGCGGCCGCCCGCTGGATGCGTCCGGCCATCGCCTGATCCAGGCCCAGGATGTCCAGCGAACAGATGGCCACTTGCGTCGGCCCCAGGGCCAGCACCAAGGCCCGCACCTCGGACGGCTGGCGAATTCCCTTGACCCGCCGCTCCTGTCCCGGCGGCTTGTGAAATCCGGCCAACTCGATGCCCAAGGGCGGCGTGATATCAACCACGCCCTCGCCCGCCCGAAGTCCGCCGGCCGCGTCCGCGGCCCTGGCCGCCGTCGCCCCCAGGACCGCCGCTCCACCCACCATCGCCGAAAGAAATTGTCGCCGCTGCATTGGCATGTCTCCCTGACAACGTTGTGTCTCCGCAAAAAAATCGACAACGCCCGATTGTAACAGATTCGGCGACCGCCGGCGGTAGGGTCGGCTTATTTCGGCCAGCGGTGGGCGTTCGCCAGGACCGTTGACACACGATCCGCAGCCACTTAGATTCGTCGGAACTGACACCAAGAACAACCGCGATCCAGGAGGTCTGGCTGTGCGATCAACAACGCTGTGTCTCGCGCTCGTCTGGCTGTCTTTCGCCGCCACCGCCATGTCCGATGACGGCTTGACGCTCGTTCGCGAGGGGACGAGCGACTATGTGATCACGGTCCCGGACAAAGCGACACCGGTCGAGAAAACAGCCGCGAGCGAACTGCAACAATACCTGGCGGAAGCGACCGGGGCGACGTTGCCCGTGGTGACGGAAGCCGAGGCGCCCCGCGATCGGCCGCGAGTGGCGGTGGGCGACGGCGCCGTCACTCGAAAACTCCTGGGCGGACTTTCCCCCGACTCGTTCGCTCCCGACGCGATTGTGGTCCGCACGGTCGGTCGCGACCTGGTGCTGGTGGGTCATCCGCGGCGCGGGACCCTGTACGCGGTCTATACCTTCCTTGAAGACACGGTCGGGATTCGCTGGTGGACAGCCACCGAAACGTACGTTCCGAAACGGCCCACGCTGCAGATTCCGCCGCTGGACGTTGTGTATCATCCGAAGGTCATCGACCGCGCGACCCGCTACTTGGAGCTGTCCGACGGTTGCTTCACGGACCACTCCCTGGTGACCGAGGACGAGCAGCGGGCGATGGGGATCTTCTCCGCGCGGCTGCGGCTCAACGGCCACGACCACTACTCGATTCCCGGCGAATACGGCGATCCGAACGGGTTGATCGGCTGGGTCCACACGTTCTATCAGATCAACGGCTTGTTGCCGGTCGCCCAGTACTTCGACCAGCACCCGGAGTGGTACAGCCTGATCCGAGGCGAGCGCCAGAAGGAACACTCGCAGTTATGCCTGACCAACGAAGCGATGCGCCGTGAAATGGTCCGCGTCGTCAAGGAGCGAATTCGCCAGAATCCGGGGGCGACCATGATCTCGATCAGCCAGAACGACTGGCACGGGTACTGCGAGTGCGAGAAGTGCCGGGCGCTCGACGAGCAGGAGGGGACGCATGCCGGCTCGCTCATCCATTTCATCAACGCAGTCGCCGAAGAGGTGGAGCAGGAATTCCCGGACGTCTTGATCGAGACGCTGGCCTATCAGTACACGCGCGTGCCGCCGAAGCACGTACGGCCGCGCAAGAACGTGGTCATCCGGCTCTGCTCGATCGAATGTGCGTTTACCGAGCCCTTGGCCGACGGGAAAGACGAAGCCAACGTCGCGTTCCGCCGCGACTTGGAAGCCTGGAGCCGTATTTCTCCTCAACTCTACATCTGGGATTACGTCACGAACTTCTCGGACTACTTCTCGCCGCACCCCAACTTCCACGTCTTGGCGCAGAACCTCCGTTACTTCGTCAAGAACGGCGCCATGGGGATTTTCGAGCAGGGCGACAGCGGCTGCCGCGCGGGCCATTTTGTGCGGCTCCGCGCGTGGTACTTGGCGCACCTGCTGTGGAACCCGGAAGCCGACGAGAAGAAGCTGCTCGACGAGTTCATGACCGGCTACTACGGCGCGGCGGCTCCACACTTGATCCGCGCGATCGAGGTGTTGGACGAGGCCGGGACCCGCGCCAAGACTCGCGTTGGCTGTTTCACTCGCGACACCAGCGGCTGGCTGCCGCTGGCGGATTTGAATCGCGCCTGGGAGTGCTTCGCCCAGGCGGCCCAGGCGGTCGAGGACGATCCCGTGCTGGCCGAACGCGTGCGCCGCGAACGACTGACGCTCGACTACGTCTGGCTGCAACGCTACGACGCGCTCCGCCGGGAGGCGCAGCGCAGCGGCAGCGAGTTCCGCGGCCCCGAAAACCCGCAAGCTGCGTTGGCCGAGTTCCGCTTGCTGCTGGAGAAACACCACGCCGGCGAGTACCGGCAAGGACGCCGCGTCCCCGCGGACTTTGGCAACGATTTCTCTTTCTTCCTCCGCGAGCGGATCCCCGCCGGCGACACGCCTGAGGAATGCCAGGGGCTGGCGAAGGCGGATTGGATCGACTTGCAGGATGCCGAGTACATTCCGCGATCCGAGCCGAACCTGTACCGGATCGAAAAGGACGACGCGGCCTCCAACGGCTTCACCCGGCGGATGCCGAACACGCACCGGATCTGGGCCTGCCACAGTTATCCGCTGGGGGACTACGGCGTGAGCGACGGCAGCCGCTGGCGGGTGTACCTGCGCGTCCGCTGCGACGCGAAGACCGACGCGGGCGCCGCCATGACCGTCGGTGTCTATGACGACGCCCGCCGGCAGTCGGTCGTTTCGAGGGCGATCCCCGTCCAAGCGATTCGTGGAAAACAATACCAGTCGATCGACCTGGGCGTTCTGGCCCTGGGCGAACAGATGTACGTCTGGGCCGCGCCCGTCGTCCGCAACCAGGATGAAGTCGAGGCCGTCTACGTGGATCGCGTGTTCCTGGTGCGAACGCGACAAGAAGGGCCTTGAACTCGTCAGCACGCGGCGCAGAGACACGAGTTTGGCGAAAGTCAAATTCGTTTTGCCTGTTGACCTGAGATTCGTCCCAAACCGGCGCCGGTCTTTCCAATCGGCGGACCCGCGACGCGCATGACAAGGGCGCGGGGGAACGAGTTTTTCGCCAAGTTCTTCGGCGCGTCTCCCCGATACAACCCGTGAGGAAACTCATTGTGGCGGAGACCGGGTATGTCGGACGGGAGACGCAGACGCAGGCACAGTGAAGACCAGGCGAAGCGCCGGTGGTACGCTTTGCACCGGGCTCGCCGCTTTCGACGCCGGTTCTGGCTGCTGGGCAGCCAATCGGGGCGGCCGTCCGTGTTTTTGAGCTTCTTCAACCGTTGGCCCAGCGACGCCCCGACAGACGCCATCGTGTAGTGCGATGGTCTCACGTCGGCGAGCGTGGCGGCGTCAGTCCCACGGTGGCACCTCGGCGAGCGTGGCGGCGTTAGCCCCACGGTGGCACCTCGGCGAGCGTGGCGGCGTTAGCCCCACGGTTCCTTGGATGTCGGCAGGCCAACGCTCGGCAAAACCATTGGGCTAACGCCCACCGTTCGCCGTCGTCAAGCGATCCGGCACAATGCCGGCCCGGCGGCCGTGGCGAAAAACGCCGCCCGTGGCGCGTGTTCCGGAAAGTGCTCGGCATAGGTCCGCTGCCACGCCGCCAGAAAATCGTCGGCCCGATCGGCTGCGACCAGCGCCCAGACGCTGCCGCCGAAACCGGCGCCGAATGCAGACGCCGCGACCGCGCCCAGTTCCCGCGCCGAGGCCGCCAACTGGACCGTCTCGGGAATTTGGTTTCCGAGTAACATCTCGGCCGCCTGCTGCGAGCGATCCACCCAGCGGCCGAAGGTCTCCAGGTCGCCGCACTCCAGTGCCGCGCCGGCCACGGGTATGACCTGTTCGTTCTCCGTCAGGAAGTGTTCGAACCGGTCCAGCAACTCGCGGGGCGTGAATTCGCCGTGCGGCACGCCGGCCAGAATCGCGCGCAGCCGATCCGCCGCGTCCGGTCCGCTGCGCACCATCGTCGCCAAATGCGCTTCGTTACCGTCGGTTTCGCGCCGCCAGATTTCCGCCACGGCTGCGGCCAGCCGCGACGCCCGGTTGTATTTCTCCAGCGCGGCGCCGGTCTTTTCGGCCGCCACGCCGCTGGAGGCCACAGCGAACGTGCAAGCCGGCGGTACCGGCATCTGACGCTGGAACCGAACGGGGCAATAGGCGTATTGGCGGATGAAACCGGGCTGGGCGCACAGAATCGCCGTGTGGTCCTCGCTGCCGCCAAACGTCCCCACGCCGCGATCGCCGGTCAGCGGCCCATAGCTCTGGCCGTTTTCGATCGTGGCCAAATAGCCGGCCAGATTCAGCGGCTCGTTCAGTTCCGGCAGGAAGGAACCGTGTTGCCACAGGTCATTCGCGTCGGCCAAGGCAAAGAAGGTGCCCACCATCAGCGCGCTGGAGCTGCTCATTCCCGCGGCCGGCGGCAGATCGCTGGCCAAAGCGATCTGTGCGCCGCGAGACGCACCGGGGAAATTGCGGGCCAGTCGGCGGGCAACGGTCATCGGATAATTCGACCAATGCCCCAGCTCGGGCACCAATTCCGGCGTCATCGTGAACTCGATCTTCTCGCCGTTGGCAACATCCGTGATGGTTACCTGTGCGTCCTCCGCAGCGGCGGCGATGATGCAGAAGCCGCGCTCGGCCGCGATCACCAGACTGCTTCCGCCGGCATAGTCGGTGTGTTTTCCCAAGACCTCGATGCGGCCGGGAACGAAGTAGGACCGCCAGACGTCCGCGGGGGCTTGCGTGATTCGGCCTAGCCTCTCGACGCAACGGCGAAACATCTTTGCTTTTCTGTTTGCTTCCCGCTCGCTGAATCCGCCATCGTAGCTGCGATCGTTCACAATCGAACCTCCATGCCTGCCAGGCGGGCGGCGACAGGAGCGATGTCCCCGCGGCTGGTCAAGTCCAGAACCGGGGCCCTCATGCAAACGGCGTGAAACCGCTCGCCCAACACGTCGATGGCGTATTGCACGGCGGCCACAATTTCGTATTCCCCGCGCGGCGAAGGGGAAATGGAACGGCAAGCCGCGAAGATCGCCGGCCCGAACCGCCAGCAATTCATGCTCAGCCAGAGCGGCAGCGGCAAGCGGGCCAACGCTTCGGCATCAGGCTTCTCGATGATCCGTCGCAGACAGCCATCCTGGTCGATCTCGCCCACGGCAAACATGGACACGCGCTCGGCCGCGATGTTGCTGTGAGCCAGCATGGCATCACGCTCAAACAGCACCAGGCCCGCTCCCGCCTGCGCGCGCAACGCCCGGCAGGCCTCCAGCGGATAGAAGTTGTCCGAGTTCAGCATCAAAAACGGGTCCTGGCCCGCGAATTCTTCGGCGGCGGCGACCGCATCCGCCGTCCCCCGCGCCTCGACCTGGATCGCGAATTGGATGCTCAACCGTTGCAACTTCACCCGGTGCTGATAGTAGTCGCGGATCTCGTCTTGTTCCGGACCGACCACCAGGCAAATGCGGCGGTAGCCCGCGTCGGCCAGCGTCGTGAGCAGGTAGTCGAGGAAGGGGCGGTCGGCCAAGGGGATCAGTGCCTTGACACCCGTAGCCGCGACGGCGGCTTGACGCTCGTCCAGGTCCGCCGCGGAGTCCGCTTTCTGCATTCGCGTCCCGCGCCCGCGGGCCAGGATGAGGGATTTGTCCATGTTCGTCGCTTGCCTCGCTAACTCGAGCCTGTCGGAATTTGCACTAGCAGGGACCCTGGGATAGCTGGGATGAATAGCGACCCAAACTTTCACCTAATCTCTCAGTTCATCTTCCCGGCTCCAGAAGATTAGGTGAAAGACCAAGTGGAAGATCAGGGTTTCCGGTCCCGGCGCAGCTGGCTAAGTTCACCGTCGGCAGTATATCTGGCCGCGTTCGGAAGCTACCGGATGCCGGGCGACGTCGGTGCGGAGACTGCTTCGGCCGTCGCCGCCTGGGGACCGTGGGCGGCGGCGGCACCGGCCGGTTGGGCAAGTTGCTGTTCTACAAACTCCTTCTTCTGCAGCATGTCTTCGGGTTCTTCAAAGTTGAACAGCAGCGGCAACTCGCCCTCGACTACGGGCGTCGCCATCCCGGAGATTCTCCACCCGCCCGTTTGTTTTCGCAGGACCCAAATGACCTCGGTGGCCGTCATCGCCCCCTCAGGGTTGGGCTCCCTCCACATCGTCTTGACATGAGCGCCATCCATCTGGTCGGTCACAAAGTCGGTATTGCCAATTTCGTAGGACAGCGATTCGGACGCCTGCGACTGGATGCCCAAGCCGCTGTTGGCGGTTTCTTCGCGCGCCTTGTCCGTCAACAGGCTGGCAATCGCGGCGTCGTCTCCCTTTCGCAGGGCTTCATAGAACTGAACGACGACGTCGGCAGGGCTCGCGGCGGTGCTGGGGGTTCCTGCCGCGACCGGTTCGGAAGCCGAGTTCGCGACATTCGGCGGTCCTTGCGGATCCCCCCCGCATCCGGTGATCGAGCAGGCGAGAACCGTTACGGCCAATACGATCAGCACGCATCTCATGGCGGACTCCATCTCAGGGAACAGGTAACCTCAAGCCGGCGCCAAGCGAATTTGGGAGAATCTCCGATCTTCGGGCGGGGGGAGTGTCGCAAGATCGGCGGCATACGTCAAGGTGAATGCGAGGTATCGGCCATGCAGGTCCCGGCGAGTTTGCGATGGTCCGCAGGATAAACCGGCGACTTTTCCGGCAGCGCACGGGCCGGATAGTGCCGCGAGGAAGGTCCGGGAGTTAGAATGGGATAGAATCAGGCGGGTCAGACCGACTTGCGCAGTTCGTGGCAGTGCTAGCAAACGATGCGAATCACATCGATCCCCCACATCTACCGGAACGTCAAACGCTGGACGGAAATCCTGTCGGTCCTCAGCAAGTACGGATTGGCCGACTGGATCAGCCGCCTGAACATCGACTTTGTCAAAGACCGTTTGAAAGACAGGGAGGGGGAGGCCCTGGCGCGGCATACGCCTGAGAAACGCATCCGGTTGGCACTGACCGACTTAGGTCCCACCTTCATCAAACTCGGTCAACTGCTGAGTACCCGTCCGGACCTCGTCGGTGTGCAACTGGCGGATGAACTGAAACAATTGCAGGCCGATGTGCCCGCCGACCCGCCGGACCTGGTCTGCGCGTTGATCGAAGAGGAACTGGGGCAACCTGTCGGCGAACTGTTCGCCGAATTCGAGGAGACCCCGATCGCTTCGGCGTCCATCGGCCAGGTCCATGCCGCTCGCCTGGTGACGGGCGAGAACGTGGTCGTCAAGGTGCAGCACGCCGGCATTGAAGAGACGGTGCGTGAAGACCTGGACGTGCTGACAGGGTTGGCGCTGTTGGCCGAGCGGGTGCCGGAACTCGCGACGTACCGCCCCTCTGCCACGGTCGCCGAGATGGGCCGCGTGTTGCGGCGGGAACTGGACTTCGGCCGGGAAGAGCGCAATCTGCAGCAGTTCAGTGCCCGTTACAAAGACGATCCCACGGTTCACATACCGGAGCCTTACTCCGAGTACTGCACGGCGCGCGTGCTGACGATGGAACGTGTGGACGGCATCAAGCTCAAGGAGAAACAACGGCTGTTGGCCGAAGGGTTCGACCTGGAGGAAGTCGCGCGTCGAGGCGCAAAGCTCTACCTGGACATGATCTTCGAGCAGGGGTTTTATCACGCGGACCCGCACCCGGGAAACCTCGTGCTGTTGCCCGGCAACTGTATCGGATTGATGGACTTCGGCATGGTCGGCCGCATCGAGGAGCGGCTGCGGGAGGACATCGAAGAGATGCTCCTGGCCATCACCGGCCGCGACGTCTCGCTGCTGACCAACGTCATTGTGCGCATGGGCGAGACGCCGCCGGACCTGGACGAACGGGCCTTGGCAGTGGACGTTGCCGACTTCTTGGGCGATTACGCGTCGCAGTCGCTGGAGCACCTGCAACTGGGCAAGGCGCTCAACGACATGACGCAAATCGTCCACCGCTACAAGATCAAGTTGCCGCCGCAGGTGGCGATGCTGCTCAAGACGCTGATCACCTTGGAGGGCACCGGCAAGCTGCTCAACCCCCGTTTCAGCTTGATTGAGTTGCTCCAGCCGCTGCATCGGCGGATGCTCCTGCGGCGTCTATCGCCGAAGCGGCAGCTGCGCAAGTTCATGCGGTTCTACATCGAAGCGGAACGGCTCGCGGAAATCCTCCCGCGGCGTTTGACCGAGATTTTGGAGCAGATCCAGGCCGGCAAGTTCGACGTCCACCTGTACCACCGCGCGTTGGAGCCGTCCGTGAACCGCCTGGTGCTGGGCATGCTCGCCAGCGCCTTGTTCCTGGGCTCGGCCTGGATGCTCAGCTACAAAGTCTCCCCGCTGCTGTTTCCCGACAACAGCTACCTGGGCTTTCACGAGATTTCCATTTTGGGCCTGGGCGGCTGCACGATCAGTATTATGCTGGGCCTGCGCCTGCTGCGGGCCATCGGCAAGTCGGGACACCTGGATAGCAAGGATTAGCCAAATCTTCGCCAGCCACCTACGAAGCGCGGCCCGGAACCGCTAAAATCACGTGCCGTACACGAACTTCATGGTTGCGGCGCAGCCGCGTGAGGAGGATTTGGCGATGCGATTGATTCTGGTGGGCCCTCCAGGGGCCGGCAAAGGGACCCAAGCAGCGAAACTGATCGAACGGCTGCAAGTGCCGCATCTCTCGACGGGCGATATGCTCCGCGAGGCGGTGAAACAAGGCACGGAACTGGGGCGAAAGGCCGAAGGCTTTATGAAAGCCGGCGGCCTGGTCACGGACGATCTGGTGATTCCCATCGTGGTCGAACGACTCCAGCAAGCGGATTGCGCCAAGGGGTTCATCCTGGACGGATTCCCCCGCACCGCTCCGCAAGCCGAAGCGCTGGACCGGGCCCTGAAAGCCGCCGGCGTCGCCTTGGA
>CAYPGE010000058.1:0-28635 GCA_964409865.1 uncultured Pirellulaceae bacterium | reverse complement strand
CCCAGCGGATCGCACATCCCGACCAGGATTTGGCCCGGCTTCAGATGCGGCAAGTCGGCTTGGCCGGCTTCTGAGTTGGTGCCTAGGCAGCGGACCTGGACCAGGACTTCCGCAGCCAAGGCTTCGTTGCGACTGGCAACGATTTGAGCCCCCTTTTCAGCGTATTCCGCGTCCGGAAACCCGGCAGCGACTCCGGCCCCGGACTCGACCACCACTTCGGCCCCCGCCTTGGCCAACGCGGCCAAGTTGGCCGGCGTTAGAGCCACTCGCCGCTCGCCGGGATACGTCTCTCTGAGAACAGCAACCTTCATAAGTACACCGCTACGCGCTCGATCGTCGAATTTTGTAAGGGCCACATTCTAACCACCGCTGGCCGCAATTCCAAGGGCCTGGAAGATCGCCAATGCGGTGCTTGTATGCAGTCCGTTCGCTGCTGATAATGGCAGGCGCGAGGAGACACGCTTGTAAAATACGGGACTTCGTCCTGTGAATGTCGAGACGCAAGAGGATTCAGCTCTAAGACCCAAGCTCCAGGTGTGGCCCGATGGCAGAAGCGGTTTGGTATTTTGCGGACGGCGACGTGCAGCGAGGCCCGGTCACGGAATCCCAGTTGCGGGCCTTGATTGGCACTGGCAATCTGACGCCGGAAGACCAGGTTTGGAAGGAAGGTATGGAGGACTGGACGCCAGCGGGCGAAATCCCGGGGCTGTTCGATCAAGTCGGACCGGTCACACCGCCCGCCACGCCCGCCACGTCCGCTTCGCCCGCGGCGGCCGCAATGGCCGAACCCAAGGCCAAGGCCGTCAAAGCGGTCAAGGCGGCGCCAGCCAGCCCGGCGGTGGAAGCGAAGCCGCGGCGGGTTGGCATGACGTTCGACGTGAGGCGGCCCTTGGAGATCTTTCGATTCGCCGCCTTTCTGGGCCAGCCCCTGCTGATGGTGGGGCTGTTCCTGGTCCTGCTGACCCGCGGTTGCGACCATTTGGGCCAGCGGCACGTCGCTCGAACCCAAGCCCAAGCCAAACTGGCCGAAAACGAGTTTCAAGACGAATGGGATCGACAGAAGGGGGTCATCGAACAGGAGTTGGACGATCTGCGTGCGCGCAGCGATCCGTCCCCGGCCGAACGCAGCCGGCTGGATTCGCTCACCGAACAGTTGCGGTCGCTGAACGAACAGAAGCAGGCCGAATCGAATCGGCTCCGCGCCGGCCCCTGGCGCGAGCTGAATACGGCCGCCCGCGACGCCGCAGCCGCTCAATCGCTGGCCAGCTTCTGGCGGGAAGGTATTTTCTGGCTGGGCGCCTGCCTGTTCTCGCTGGCACTGCTGATTGTGGGTTTTTCCGGCACCGGCCCGGAACGCTGGATGGCCCTGGTCATGCTCACCGTTATCGTTTTCAGTCTGTTTGTAGCGAGGCTGGAGTGAAACCCAGGAGGGCGTGCTGGAAATACGAAATCCAAAGCACGAGACACGAAGCACGAAATACGAAGATACCTGAAAGGACGATCCGATGATTCTACAATCCACCACACCCAATCGACGACAGGTTCTGCGGGCCGCGGCGGCGGGTGCGGCAACCGCCTTCTTCGGTCGAGACATTTGCACCGCCGGCGAACCCCATCCGGCGGCGGCAGCGGCACCGCCGCCATCCGATGCGAAAGACGAAACGGGCTTTCGCCCGTTGTTCGACGGCAAGTCCTTCGATGGCTGGAAGGTGAACGACAACACGCCCAAGAGTTGGAAGATCGAAAACGGTTTGCTGGTGCTGACAGGTGGAAACAGCCACCTGTTCACCACGGACGAGTTCGAGGACTTCGTCGTCCGTTTCGAGTGGCGGCCGATCAAGAAGGGCTACAACAGCGGCTTCCTCTTGCGGCGCCGGCAGATCCAGATGGCCCAAGGCGGAGCGGGGATGCTGTTTGGGACCAGCGACGTGAAGGCCGTCCCTCAGCTGCACCGGCCGCCGGGCGAGTGGAACGAATGGGAGGTGACTTGCATCGGCACCAAGCTCGCACTGAAGGTGAACGGCACGCTCGCCTGGGAGATCGACACGTTCAAGCCCGTGCGGGCCCCGCTCGGCATCGAAGCGGAAGGCCACAGCATCGAGTTCCGCAATTTGCGAATCAAGACGTTGGCAAAGTAGGGAAGACCCTATTTCACCACCCATTCGGCCTTGGTCGCGACGACGAACGCTTCGTACTGCAATTTCAGCTGGTCCACGTCCGGCGCCCCGGCGTGAATCCAAAGCCGATACGGCAGGCGGTGCGGTTGGCCGGGCTCGTACGTGCGGGCGTTCACGCCCGGCCAGCCGACGCACAGCGGTCCGTAATGCCTCGTCAGCCAGGTGGGCGGATAGTTCGGATGCTGCGGGTGTACAAAGACCGCGCCGCCGCTGCGCTCCGCTGCGCCGTCGATTTGCGTCGTCAGGTCGGCCCACTCCAGCGGCGTTTCGTACAGGTCCTCCGTCGTCTTTCCGGCGGGCACGGTGATGGTGACGTCCGCCTGACGTCGCACAGCGAACCGCACCGTCAGCCCGCCGTAGCTCTTGCCACCGGCGCCTTGCAGCGACAACGGCAGCAGCGGGACGAGATAGATCTCCAGGTCCAGTGACCGCTGACGCTCGCTCGTCCGGTGCGCCCGCATCCAGACGCGTTCCGTCGCCACTTGGCGGTCGCCCACGAACCAGCCGTTTTCGACGCCGATCACCGCCGCCACTGGCCCGACCTCCCGGTGCAGCCAACGGACGAACCGCTGTTCGATCCCGGCGTTGGTCCACAAATCGTATTCTTTCCCGTCTACGGTGACGTGGGGCCAGGCCCAAAACGCGCCGTGATGATGGTAGTGGTCCTTGGGAAAGTCATCGGTCAGCACTTCACCGTCCAGGCCCCAGATCGGATGCACGTAGCAGGCGCGAAGTCGCCGGCGGTCATTTTCAGGGACATTCTCGCCGGTGATCGTCCCATAGTTGTACGCCAGCACCGGTTTGTCCTGCTCGCTGATCTGCAGCGTCCGGTCTTTCGCATCGACGAGCTTGAAAGAGCTGACCGGCGACGTAGCGGAGATCGCCGCCCGCTCCAGCCGGAACTGCCGGCTGGCCGCCGCATCTTGGGCGGGCGGAATGATGGCCAGCAGTTGACCTGGGCCGTCCCCGATCGTGCCGTCCGCGGCCACGCGCGGCACAAACTGGACAGCCGTCCGCGATGCGGCGCCCACCTCCGCCAGTTCCCAAGCCGCCGATGGCTCGGTGACGACCTTCGGCAGATCGACCGCTACAATCAAAGCCAGCTTCGATCCGGGCACGCGCAGCACGTCCTCTTCCGCGCGGCTGGACGCCACGAAGAGGGCGAGGGCTGCGACTGCTGCCAGCAACGAAGCGAGTAGTCGCGGCTGCGGATTTCGAGATGCGAGATCAGAACGCGAAGGTCGAGTCGCACGATTCAAGGGGTGTCTCCTTGGGTCCGAGAAGCAGTACGGGGCAAGGCAACTCTCCGACAAACAAGCACGAATGGGGGTGGTCTCCTGTCCTACCCGTTTTGTCGTCCATCTTTCTGCCCTACTCGCCCGCCGTTGTCAAGATTGCGGCGCGAAATGAAACGATCCCGCGCGCATGGCCATGGCGAATCGGACTGCGCTATCATCCACGCCATCCCGTCCTGCGCCAAGCGGCAAGGACGAAACGACGGAGCCGATCGAGGGCGCGCCTTCACTGGCACGACCGGTTCACCTCGCACGACGGTTGTGCTCCAGGCATGTCCATCCGGGGCGTCTTGGCCAGCAGTTCGAGCACCGGCGTGAACGTCGCCAGGATCGTCTGGTAGTCGGGGTCGCTGGCGTCGGCAAAGACGGCCTTGCCGCAACGTTCGGTGCCGCCCGCGGTGCGAGCCAAGGGCGCCAGCAGAAAGGCGTTCAGCTGCGGATTGGTGACCCGCGTCCATTCGCGCCGCGGGAAGGCCCCGTCGCGATGGCATTCCGCGCAACGACGCTTGCCCACGTCGGCCAGCACCGCATCCAGGCCCTGGGGATACATTTGCCGGCAGCCGGGAGCGCTGGGGTGCGCTGTCTCACTGGACCCGTAATACGGCACGTTCAGATCGATCCAGGCCAGAATCCGCCGCCGTTCGGCGTCGGTCAGCTTGATCTGCGCGTTCCCGGCGGCGTCGGGATGCCCGGCCAGGATCAGCTCGGCCAACTTGCTTTGCGGCGAGCCCCAGGTTCTCGGCGCCACCTGCAAAATGTTCCATTCCTGGCCGTTGTACGTGGGGATCCAATTCACGTAAGACGTGCCGCGGCCGCCTTGACGCTCGCGGGCCAGCACATCGTACGATACGTTGAACCAATCGGTCTTGTCGCCCGTCAGATCGACGGCGCTGGTCACCTCGTGCGGATGATGGCACTGGACGCAATGCTGATCGAACACCGGCTGGACGATCCGCGAATAGTCGAACCCGCCGCTGCCCCATTCAGGCGGCTGCAGCTTCTTCGGTTCCAGACCCAGGCCGGCCAGTTGCCGCAGCGGAGAATCGAGCCGGGGTTCGTGACAGCCGATACAGCCCTGGACTTCGCCGGGCATGAAGTGCGTAAAGCTGCGCATCCGCTGGACCGCCCGGCCGTCCTTGTCCAACGCCATGAAGTACAGCGGCACGCCGGACGGGACTTGGAAATACGCCGAGCCGTCCGGATTCACGTCCACATCGCCGATCACGTCTTTGCCCGCATAGGTCGCCCCGCAGGAGATCACCGGGAACTGGAAACCAAAGGCCCGCAGGCTGGGATCGATGCGAACGGTCTTCTGCATCTCGCGGACGACGCGGATCGTTTTCACTTCGCCGCGCTGGACCGTAGGTTCCAGACCGGCGTACACGTCCTGCAAATAGAGCGTCGCCATCGGCTCTTGCGCGGGCGGGCCAGCCGGCAGCCGGCGCGGGATCACGGGCGGCCGCGTTCGAGGCCGCACGGGGGTGGCGCAGAAGTACTGCTGGCCGTCGCTGGGCCGAGCCAGCGCCAGCGACGCGCACGTGCCTGCCAGATCGCGGACCAGGATCGGGCCGCGGGCCGAAACCAGAAACCGCTTGGCATCCAGCGGCAGGGGGCCGCTGTACGGCTTGCTGCCGTCTGTGTTGCCGTTGCCTTTGTCGACGGGCGGCAGGGGCGTGTCGGGCGTGAGGTTCTCGATCGCCGCCTGCGCGTTGACGCCGCGGCTGCGGTCCACCACGCCGATCGCCCCGCGGGTGGGGCCGTTGTGCCCCGTCATGGTGCAGATGATTTTCGTCGTGCCGGGGATCTGCCGGGCTTCCATGAACGTGCCCGGCGAGAGGACGCGATTGCCAAAATAG
Organism: uncultured Pirellulaceae bacterium; assembly: GCA_964409865.1. Classification (GTDB taxonomy): domain Bacteria; phylum Planctomycetota; class Planctomycetia; order Pirellulales; family Pirellulaceae; genus Anammoximicrobium. Next base: position 23,307 of record CAYPGE010000058.1, on the reverse strand, counting down.
CCGGCCAGCCCCGTGCCGTCCGGGTTGATCGTCCACAGGCTCTGGATCGGAATCGCCGGCTTGTCGACGTATTCCCAACGCGTGTAGATCAGGCGTCCGTCTTCCAGGACGGCCGGCGTAAAGTCGTTCAGATAATTCGCCGACAGCCGCACCGGGTTCGAGCCGTCGGCGTGCATGCGGTGCAAGATGCCGACCGGTGCGTGCCAGCAGTAGGCGAACTGAGGCGCCCGCGTGCTGAGAAAAGCGATCCCGCCGTCGGGCAACCAGCAGCCGTCGTAGTCGTGCCAAGGGCCGTCGGTCAACTGCGTCAGGCCGCTGCCGTCGACGTTCACGGTCCACAGGTGATACCCGTCGCCCGTTTTCCGCCGCCAACTGAACAGCACTTTGGCGCCGTCGTACGACAGGTCGCAGTCCAGAATCTGCCCGTCCGGCGAGGCGACCAATTCGGTGGGCGGCGCGTCCGGTTCGTGCAACCGCACGACGTACAGTCCGCCGCCGTTCTGCTGGCCTTCGTAGTGATACGTGTAGACGTGCGAGGCGTTGATCTCGTGGCGTTTGATGACCAGCAACCGGTCGACGTCGAACAGCAGCGCCTCGCGTTGCAGGCGGGCCAGTTGCTCGCGGGCTTCGTCGTCATCCCGCGACTCCAGGGCTGCGAGCCGCGCCAGATGTTCGTCTGCCTGCGCATACGCCGGCCCGTGCGTTTTCTCCAGCCACTGGATCAGTTCCCGAAGCGAATGGGGAGCGACCTGGTCCGCGCCGGCAATCTCGACCGCGCCGGACAGCCGCTGCAAGAGGGCCACTTGCTGGCGAGACAATTTCTGGCCGAACACCATGATCTCGGCCGCACCAGGGTTGAAACCGCCGTAGGAGTTCAGGAACTTGATCGTGACCTTCCGGGCCTTGGCCGGCGGAAGGGCGATCCGCTGCGGGCCGTGGAGCATCTCCAGCATGCCTTTGGCGGCAGGCTGTGCGGCCTCGTCCACATAAACCTCGTAATCCTTGAAGCACTCGTTCATAAACCAGGAAGTGCGGCCAAAATAGACGATCTCGGCAACGTCGACCGGCTGGTTCCAGGTGAGCGTCAAATCCGCCGCATCGCCCGTTTTGGCTTTCAGCACGCACCAGGCGGCGTTCAGGTCCGCTGAGGTGCTGCCCGGCAGCGGGATCTTGCCGTCGCTGGCGAACTTGGCCAAGTACGACGCGTTGTGCTCTGACGTGGCGTCCGCGTGGGCCGAGCGAGCCAGGTTGTCCGGCAAGGTCATGTTGTCGGCCGCCCGTGCGGGCGCGGCGAGAATGACCGCCGCAAACCACGCGGCGAACAGTCGCCGGCAGAAAGACAAGCGAACCACTGCACCGTTGCGAGTACTCATCGTCGGGCTACCAAATCTCGGGGCAAGAACCGCTCACTCGGTCCTTAATGTAACATCGCCAGTCTGTCTGTGCCAATCCGAATGCCAGGTGAACGGCAAAATCGTGACCGGCAAGAAAAGGCGAATTGGATGATCCTGTCCCCACGATGCTGCCAGTCATGATTCTGCCCCCCTTGATTTTGCCCCTCGTCTTTCAGATTCACCGAAGCTGATTGCGGTGTGATCCTGGGAAGACGCCGACTGGGATCAAGGCATGGTCGATCACGGCACTGCCGCCCCTTGCCGTTTGCCGGACGCGTGACTAACATTCCGGCAGGATCATGAACGGTTCCACACGTGAAACGCAATCCGAGCTTGACGACTTGCGGTCCCAACTCGTGGCCCGAGCGACGGCCCGCGCAGATGCGGCACATCGGGCAATCGACAGGATCGCATCGCTGGATGCAGAGATCCTTCAAGGCGTGCTGGAACTCGCACCAGCCGAAGTGCGGAACTTGCACGCGGACGATTTTTTCTTGAACGAAGCGACGTCAGGCGATCTGGCCAAAGGAATCGATCGCGTCTTTGCCAATCTGATGGGCATGGCGGCTGCGATCCGCCGGCGCGACGCGTCCAACGATTCCGTCAGGACCCAGATCATCTTGCTTCTCGACGAGCTGCAGATCCTGCACCAGCAACTCGATTTCCTGCAGAAGTTCTTGCTGGCCACCGATTTGCTTTCCGAATTGGCGAGATCCGCTTATGCCAACAAGTACCGCTCGGCGGGTCCCGCCAAGGACACGGCGGCGACCGAATTGAGCGACAGTCGGGCCGGCAGTCCGGCGGCGAGTGTCGCGCCGTCGGTGAACCAGCCATCCGCTGCCAAGGACATCATTGTCACCTGCGGGCATTGTGAAAAGCAGTTCGCCGCCCCCGAATCGCTGGCCGGAAAACAAGTCAAGTGTTTGAATTGCCAGCGGCCACTGTCCGTACCACAGCCTTCGTCGTTCGCGCCGGCAAAACGGCCAGCAGCGACACCGGCACCGGCAGCGGCGACCGTGGAGCCGGCGGCCGTCTCGCCACCGCCGGAAATCCCCGTGGCTTGTCCGCGCTGTCGCCGGCGGTTCCTGGCCCAGTCCTGGCTGGCCGGCAAGTCCGCCGATTGTCCGTCGTGCGGCCAGAAGATCCTCGTTCCGCACGAAGGTTCTCAGTTCCCAATCGACCTGGCCTTCGACACGGACCCGCTTTCCGGACTCCCGGATCTGGACGGTTTCGACATCTATTCGGGTCGGCAGCCGTTACCCACGTCGCGGCGGACGCTGCCGCGGCCGACGTACTCGGCACGCAAGCCGGCGCGTCGCTTCGACGATGACGAACTGCCCCGTTGGGTTTGGTATGCGATGGGCGCTGCGCTGGGTCTCGGCGCGCTGGTGCTGCTGGTAATTGTGGCCAGCTCGTTGTGGCGCGGGGCCCACCGTGCAGGCGGAGAGACAGAGTTGACGCGGGGGCCGGAACCAGTTGGCTCTCGGGAAAAGTCGCACGGCGAGCGCTCGGATCCGTCGCCTCCGGCGGATCGTGATTCCGGCGCAGCAGCGAAGGACTCCACATCCAGCGGGACGAGATCGGGCACGGCTCCCGAAAAAAGCCCTCTTCGCCACCACACCTCGCCCGACGGTGGCTATTCCATCCTCGTGCCGGGCCCCGTCACAAGTCGGACACAAAGGGGGTATTTGAACCGGGAGACAAGCTTCGTGGATCGGGTCGAGTTGCCGAAAGACACAGGTTTCTTGGAAGTGACTTACGCAGATCAGCCCCTGTCGCCGGACCCGGAGGCGGATTTGGCGGAGTTGTGGCGCGCCACCGCCGCCGCTTGGCGCGCCTCCGCAACCCAGAGCATCGCGATGGAATACAAAGGGCATCCCGCACGGGACATCCGCTTTGTGTCCGAGGATCCCCTGCTGGCCACGGGGCGAGCCCTCTTCATGGCGGTCCGCAGGGGCGACCGCCAGCGGCTGTACATCATCGTTCGAGGCGGACCGGAAGGCTGCGCCGAGGGCGACGAGGCGGAAACGATCTTCCAAAGCTTTCGCGTGCTGCCTTAGCAGCGGCCAAACCCCTGCCGCAGATAACCGTTCGGCGCGGGTCTCTGACCCCGCCGAAACCGCCGACCGAAGGTCTCCGATTTCGGTTTTGTTCGCGGTTCTTAGCAGCGGCCAAACATCTGCTGCAGATCCTGGGTCACGTCTTGATCCACGCGAGTCAATGGATCCCAACGTCCGGCGAGGAAGGCCCGCACGTTGCCCAGACTGGCCTTGGCCATGCGTTCGCCCTTGAGGTGCTCCGGGCTCTGTGACCAAAACGCATTCCGGCATCCACGTTGCTCCCGGCTCTTGCTTCACGGACCGCTTCGCCGCACGTCGTATGCGTACAGAAAATTGCCGTGACGCAGGTACAGGCGGCCGCCGCAGACGACGGGGTGAGCCCAAGCGGGGCCTTCGCCGCCGGCGGGCAACCGAAAGCGGCTGATGACCGTGTGGTCCTGCGGCGTGGCGGCGACCAGCCCCATCTGGCCGTTTTCGCCGAGCGTGTACAGCATCCCGTCAGCATACGTCAGCGATCCTTTCCCGACGCCGCGCGAGCTGTACATGGTCTTGCCGGACTGCCACTGGAGACACGCCCAGCCGGGCGACCAGAGCGAACCGTACAGGTAGCCGTCCAAAAGGACTGTGCCGCCGTGATGGTTGTCCAGATCCGTAGACCGCCACACTTCCTGGACGGACGCCTTTCGGCCCTGGACGTTGACCTTCAGCATCACCGAGCCGACACGATGGCCGGTGCTGATGAAGACCTGGCCATCGTGAAAGATGGGGGTCAAGATGTTCTCGTCCCACGGCGTGACGTGCTGGAATTGCCACAGAAGTTCGCCAGTGTCCGCATTCACGCCGATGGCGTGCTTGGACGTCATCGTCAGGATCATCCGCAGGCCCTGGTGGACGGCCAACGCCGGGGACGCGTATCCGGCGCGATCGCCGTCCACACTCGGCGACTTCCAGACGGGCCGGCCGTTGCGTTTGTTCAGTGCCAGGACCGCTGTCTGCGGTCCGCCGGGAGAACAGATCAAACGGTCGCCGTCGATCAGCAGCGACTCGGCCAGCGCCCAGGTGATGTTTTCGGCCCCGAAGTTCTCCAGGATGTTCAGGCCCCAGATCTTCTGGCCTGACCGGGCGTCCAGGCACACCAGGTCGCCCAGCGGGCTTTCGTGGTACAGCCGATCACCTTCGATCGTAGGCGTGCCTCGCGCCCCCGGCTGCGCCCCCGTCCACGCCCCGCCGTTGGGAGCCTGCCACAAGAGCTTGCCGCTCATGTCCAGGGCCGTGATCATCGTCTGGTTGTTGCGGTTACCCGCGGTGTAGATACGGCCGTCCGCGATCGCCACCGTGGCAAACCCATCGCCGATATCTTGGGCCGTCCACAGCAGGCGAGGTCCGCCTTCCGGCCACTGCCGCAGCAAGCCCGTCTCCGGGGACTTGTTGGTGCCCTGCGGGCCGTGAAAGCGAGGCCAGGAGGCCGCGTCGTCTTGGGCCGGCAGCGATCCAACGCTGCCCACAGCCAGCATCAGGAGCGAAAGCAGTAGCCAAAGACGACGGTCAACAGCAAGTTCGTTCATCGTGGACTCGTGGGGGCAAGAACTTCAGCGCGAGACCTTTCAGGCGATCGGTTATCAGGGACACGCCGCGCCGGGACGCTGGGTGATCAGCGGTGGCAACGTGGTTGCCAGATAGTAGGCTTGGGGCGTGTTCAGTTCCAGCAGCAGCGCCAGCGCGGACTGCTCGGACGACGCCGCACCGATCCACGGGAGGTCCAGCAGCGAGGGTGGCGGCTCGTACTCGACGACCCGAGTCTGGTCCTTGTTCAGGTTCGCCAGTTCCAACACCCGGTCGATGGCGTCCTCGACGAAGCCGATTTCGTCGATCAAGCCGTGCTTCTTGGCCTGCTGCGCCGTGAAGATCTCGCCGGTGGCCAGTTCGTCGAGTTCCTGTGGCGCCTTGCGGAACACCGGCCTGCCGCCTTTGACGATCTCCTTGAATCGTGTGAACGCTTCGTCCACATAGGCCTGCAGGATTTTTCGATCCTCGTCCGAGACCGGCCTGGTCATCGTCAACAGCTGTTTGCGCGGGTGACTGACGATCGAGTCGTCTTTGACATTGAACTTTGTCAGCAGGCCGCTCAGATCGTAATGCGGCACGATCACGCCGATCGAGCCGGTGGTGGTCGTCGGTTCGGCGTAAATCGACTTCGGCTGATCGCCGACGGCCATGGCCAAGTAGTAACCGCCGCTGGCGGCCAGGGCGCCCATGCTGACGACCATGGGCACCTTCTTCTCTTGCCGGAGTTTTTCCAGATGATGATGAATGTAGTCCGAGCCGGTGATCGTGCCGCCCGGCGAATTGACGCGAACCACAATAGCCTTGACGTTGGCATCGTCTCGGATGCGGTCGATTTGTTGCTTCACGAAGCCGCGGCCTTCCAAAATCACGCCATCGACGGTAATGACTGCGACTTTATCGCGGGCGTGCTTCGATCCCGAATGATATCGCTCCCGGATGCCTTCCGTCGTGTCGAAATACTCCCGCAGGCTGAAAGAAAGCCCGACAAACAGCACCAGGAAGACCAGGCAACCTGTCCAGCCCAACCAACACAGGATGCGCTGCAGGAGGCTGCTTCCCGTGTGAATGTTAATCTGCGGGGGAATTGGGCTCGATGACGACGGAAGCGACGCGGCTCCCGCCGAGGAGGTGGTGATTTGGCTCATCCCAAGGTTCCTCTGCTTAGAGACAGATCGGTCGGCAAGGGTTAGTCGCGGGGACTCACGCCCTGCTATTCTCCGTTTGACACCGCAGGTGTCATTGTATTTCCCGTGTGGAAAACAGCAACTTGGCCGCGAGAATTGAATTCTGTACGTCTGCGCCCTTGGGTTGTGGCCGCAGGCCGCGTTAGGGTGTTGCCGAGCAGACGGTCTTTGCGTTAAGCTACGGGCTTGGTTCACTTGGTCCAGAACGGGTGTTTGCGTGCGAAAGGAGGTGCGCCGTGCTAGTGGCTGCGTCGACGGAGTGTTTTCCCAGCCTTTCCCTCAGCCAAACGGTCGATACCATCGTCGATCTGGAATACACCAGCCTGGAAATCGACATCCACGAGGACGGGAACCATTTGCGGCCGTCGGTCGTGGCGGCGAATCTGGAATCGGCCATTACGGCTTGCCGAAACACGCATCGCGCCAGCGTGGTGTCGTACAGCGTGCAAATCAACGCCGAAGGTGAGGAACATTACCGCCAGTTTGCCGCCTGTTGCCGCCTGGCGAAGGCGACCAAGGTCGTCACGTTGACCGTTCCTTCGGGTGAATTGGGGACGCCGTTCAATCAAGAAGTGGAACATTTGCAGAGGCTGGTCACGTTGGCGGAAGCCGATGGAGTGCGGGTCGCAATCAAGAGCCAGATCGGGCGGCTGTCGGAAGACCCCGACACCGTCGTCGTGCTGTGCGACAACGTCGAAGGCCTGGGGGTGACCCTGGATCCCAGCCACTATTTGTGCAATCCGACCGGTCCCAAGAGCTACGACCGGTTGCTGAAATACACCTACCACGTGCATCTGCGAGACTCCACCAGAACCAAATTGCAGGTCCGCATCGGGCAGGGCGAAATCGAATATGGCCGACTGGTCGGTCTCTTGGGAAAGGCGCATTACGACCGAGCGTTCAGCGTCCACGTCTCGGAAATGCCCGGCGTAGACCACTTTGCCGAGTTGCGCAAAATGCGGTTGCTGCTGGAGAGCCTGTTGTGAAATGCGGGATGCGGGTCTACGCAGTCAACGGCGATTCGGAGGCCAGCAATCTTCGATAGCATTCTCGCGCAACCGCTTCATCATCTTCACGCCGACACAGCAACCCTCCGGCACGGGCGCGTCGGAGCACTCCTTTTTCCAGCCGTTCCTCGAACAATCGGAACCGAGATTGCACGCATCCCGCCGCCCCTTCTCCGACCGCGAATTCCACGGCGGAGAAATCCGCGGGATGCACCATGTCAACATAGCTGACCGCATCGTCGGTCAAACGATGGACGAACAGCCCTACCCCGGCGCGACGGACAGATTGGCCGCACCTCGGCGACGGGACAGGAACCGGCTGAAACACGGCCGCGTCCGGGGCGACCGCTTGGATCAATTCCGTGCATGACAACACGCTCCCGAACGTTAGCTGGGGATCGGCATCCAACAGTTCCGTTCGCACAGAGACCATCAGTTCGAAGCCTGCGGCTCCGAGATCCAGATGTTCGACGTAACGCCAGTAAATCTGAGTTGCTAACGATCGTCCGGAAGCAACTTCATGGGAAGCCACCAAGTCAGCACCGCGGACGTACGAGTCCACCAACCGCAGATCACCGCCGGAGTTGGACGACTGGACCTGCAGCAACCGGGCACCGGCCAGAGACCTCCTCAGCCACATCACGTCGGCGAGGCCTCGCTGCGGTTGCTGGAGAAGAACGCTTGCTGATAACCACCGAGCGTTTAAACTAGCTTGAAGTCCATCGATTTGCCACATGGTGCAACGTTCCCTGCGCTGGAAGGCAAACGGCGGGACAACAAAAAACCCCGCCGCACGCACGGGTTGCGAGTCGGCGGGGCCGGAACAGAGAAGAGGCCAACGCCTATGATGATAGCAGGCTCACCAGCCCTGTCCATAGTTCTTTCAAAAAAAATTATGCACATCCAATCGCATTCCACCACAAAGTAGACCCAATCATGAGTGAGTATCTGGCAGTTTGCGAGCAAGCGGCTCGGGCCGGGGGGGCGGTGTTGCAGGACTGGATCGACCGAATAACGGTCCGCGAGAAGGGGCCGAAGGACCTGGTTACGGACGCGGATCTCGCTTCACAGCAAGCGATTCGTCAGATCGTGCTGTCCGCGTTTCCCGACCATCGTTTCGTGGGTGAGGAGCAGGACGGAGCTGGTAACGAAGCCGCCCAGCCATCTGCTATGGATGAAGTGGCCTATCGCTGGATCGTTGATCCCCTTGACGGTACGCTGAATTATGTCCGGGGCCTGCCATCTTACGCCGTCTCAGTAGCCTTAGAGCGAGGTGGGGACCTATTGGCTGGAGTGGTTTTTGACCCGATGTTGGACGAGTGTTTTACGGCGGCTGCCGGCCGGGGGGCATTCCTGAATGGCAAGCGAATTCGGGCCAGCCGGTGCAAATCGCTTGCGGAAGCGCTGGTCGCCGTGAGTTTTGGGACCAATGTGAGGCGCAACTCGGTGGAAGTCCGGCGTTTTGTCGAAGTTCTCCACACGGCGCAGGCGGTTCGACGTTCGGGCTCAGCAGCATTGAATCTGTGCTACATTGGGGCGGCGCGGTTGGACGCCTATTTCGCTTCGTCGGTCAAAGTTTGGGACGTGGGAGCCGGCGTGCTCGTGGCGCGAGAAGCGGGTGCGGTCGTTATGTCTATCCTTGGACAGGATTTCGACTTACGGCGGCCAGACCTAGCCGTGGCAGCAACCGCCGAACTGCACGCGGAACTGCTGGAAGCCCTATCCCGGGCGGAATAATCGGATGGGTCCGCGTGGAATTGTTGTAGCGACACGAATCCGGGGCCGAGCGGTTTGAGAAAGCGTTTCGGATAGGTAAACTAAGGTGGTCGGAACGAGAGCGGCAGGCGGAAAGAGGTCACCGGGTTTCTCCGAGACATTGCTTGTGGAACAGTCATTTTGGAACGTTGTCGCTACGGCGGCCAGTACGCGATTCCTGTCTGCTTTCCGATTCTCATCGACTGGTCGCGGTTTTCGGTAGCGTGGGAAGTTAACTCTGCAGTCATTGAGCGTTAGGGGGCAACCGCAGCCGTGCCTGGACGCGTGTCCTGCTTTCTGGTGTTGTTCGTTGTGGCTTGGCTATCGGCAGGCCCGTTGAGCCGTGCGCAGGTGACGGCCCCCGCTACCCCCGCGCCGTCGATGGCTCCCGGCAATAGCGCGCCCCCTGCCGGTCCTCCTGCCGCTGCGGACGTCAGCCCTCCTGCCGTCCAAGCCGTCAAGCCAGAGACCTACTATCTTCGCGATCAGGACGGGCGGTTGGTTCCTGTGCTCAACATGCCGTACGAGGAATTCCGGCGGCTTCAGCAGCTGGATGTCAAGCCGAATCCGGCGGGCGTGGAGTTGCCGGCGTACGCGCTGCAGGAGTTGACGATTACGGGAACTGCGACCGCAACGCGTGCCGACCTGAAGGTGACCGTGACGCTGCGGCTCCAGCATTCCGGTTGGGTGCGTGTGCCCCTGCTGATGCAGGATTCGATCTTACGGGAGCCGCCGGCGCATGAAGGGGGAGGCGAATTCTTCCTGACGTGCGATCAGGACGGCGGCGGTTACGACTGTTGGATTCGCGGTCCTCAGGAACCGATCCATCGCGTGTCGCTGCAGCTGACCACGCCGGTGCGGGAAGTGGGCAACGAACTGCGACTGGCGCTCCAACCGCCGCGCGCGGCGTCTTCCGAGTTGGACCTGCGAGTGCCGATTCCCGACGCCGTAGCGACAGTCTCCGACGGCTCGTTGACGGTCAACAAGGAAGGGGGCGAAACGCGTTTCCTGGTGAACGGGGTGGCGGGCGATTTTCAGTTGGCTTGGACCAAGGCGGCGGCGGCGCCGGTCGAGACGCGGCCCGTGTTGCGCGCCGACGCCAAGACCACGATTCGGGTCGAGGGTGTGCGAGTGCGGGAGGTCAGCGGCGACGTACGGCTGACGGTCACCAGTCTTCGCGGTGGAATCGACTCGTTCGGGGTGCGTCTGCCCCCGGGCACCCAGTTGTACCCCACGCAGCCGAGCCAGACCGGCTATCGTCTTACGGAAGTCGCCGGGGCCGAAGAGTCGCAGGGGACCCTGGTCCAGGTCAAACTGGACCGGCCGCAGACCGAACCCGTCACGGTCCAGTTGCTGACCGAGTTGACGCCGGTCGGCAACGGCAAGACGCCGGAATTTGAAGCCGGGGGGATCGAAGTCGAAGGCGCGGTCCGGCAGGCGACGGTCATCGACTTGGTCGTCAACGAAGACCTCTCGGTGACTGCCAAGCCGGGCCCCAACGTTCAGCGGACGACGGTCCCGGAGGAATCCCGCCACGCGGTCGCATCGCGCTACGAGTCGTTCCGTCGCAGTCACTCGTTGCGGATCCAGGTGGCCGCCCAGGAGACACAGGTCGGTGTCGACCCCTTCTACTTGCTGCAGGTGAAACCGAACCGCGTCCGCTTGACGGCGACGCTGAAGTACAAAGTTCGCGGCCGCTCGGCGTCCACCGTCAGCGTGCAACTGGCCAACTGGCGGGTCGAGCAAGTCGGGCCCGACTCCCTGGTCGACGCCGACACACTGGACCGCGAGAAGCGGGAACCGCTGCAGATCCCCTTGAAGACCGCCGCCGTGCCGGACAGCGGCGAGTTCACGCTGCAGTTGGACGCCATCCAGGAGATCATCGAGGGTTCCGGCGCGGTGTCCATCACGCTGCCGCGGCCTGAAGCCAAAGCCGCGACGAGGCCCGTGGTGGCGGTGCTGCCCGCCGACAACGTGGAATTGACCATCGCGGACACCGACCTGCAGGGACTGGAAAAGGAACCGTTTCCGCCACAGGTCGAGTTGCCCCGGCGCCAGCAGTCTCCGCTGTTTTTCCGCGAGCGGAGCGATGTCAAGTCGGCCGTGCTGGGCGCCGCCTTGCGGTTGCGCGAACGGGCGGTCTCGGTGGCTTCGCACGCCAGCCTCAAAGTCGCCGGACCCCGATTGCAGGTTCAGCAGGATCTCGACATCCGCGTCGCCTACGAACCCTTGCGGACGCTGGACTTGCTCGTTTCCCGCGCTCTGTTGGATTCCGGCGGCTTGAAGATCATGGAGGGCTCCCAGGCGCTTCCGTTCAGTGAAGTCACCTCCTCGGAAGCTGCTGGCGGCGCCGAGGCCCCGCCGCAGAAAGCCCCTCCCACCGACCGCCCGGTCCATGTGCAAGTGGATCTGCTGGCCGAGCGGATCGGTCAGATCGACGTGCTGCTGCAATACGAATTGCCCACCCCCGCGCCCGGATTAACGGGAACAAGCCTGATGCAAGTCCCGTTTGTCGTGCCCGCCTCCGGCGCCGATACGGTCGTGACGACCAGCCGGTTGGAGATCGATGCCGGCGAGGATGCTCAAGTCCAACTGCAGAGCGGGGGTTGGGAAAGGGACAGTGCCGCCGAGCCAGCCGAGGCCCGTGAAGTGTACCTCTCGCGGGCCTCCGCCGGACGTGGAATTGCTGATCACGCGTCTGGACCGGAGACGGCGAACCTCCACGGCGGTGCAGCAGGCTTGGATTCAGTCGTGGCTGGGGTCTTCCCAGCAACGCGACCGCGCCGTGTTTCGCGTGTTGACGAACGAAGACCGCCTCGAGCTGCGCCCGGTCGGCGGCGCCCGAATCGAATCGGTGATCCTCGACTCGCAACTGGTCCTCCAACACGGCAAGAGCGAAACCGGGCCGGTCGCCGTCGTCCTGCCGCGAGTCGCCGAGCCGCAGGAACACGTCGTGGAGATCTGGCAGACCTCCTCCCGCCGGCAACCGGGCTGGGGGGCCGTGGTGCTGCAGGCCCCGGCGATCCACGGCGCGAGCGTGACGAAGCGGTTCTACTGGCAACTGGCCCTGTCCCCGAACGAGCGGTTACTGTTCTCGCCGGCCGCGATGACTCTGGAAATGCAATGGCAGCGCCGAGGCTTGTTCCTGGAACGCTTCGGCAGCCTGGACCAAGCGCAACTGGAACAGTGGATCGGCGCCAGCCGCCAGGAACCGCTGCCCGCATCGGTTCCCCGTTACTTGTTCAGCGGTTTTGGAGATATCGCGGCGATCAAAGTCGCCGTCGCGCCGCGGTGGGCCATCGTCCTGGTCTTTTCCGGTGTCACCTTGAGTTGCGGCTGGCTGTTGATCTACGTCCCGCGTTTGCGGCATCCGGCGGTGCTGTTCTTCTTGGGTGTTGCGGTCTTGGCAGCGACGGCCGCGGCTCCGGATTTGGCCGCCGTTGTCGCTCAAGCGTCACTGCTCGGCCTGCTCTTGACGCTGTTCGCTTTGGCCTTGAAGAGCATCGTCGATTGGCATCAGTCGCGGCAAACCGTGGTCCGTGGGGTTCGCCGGCCAAGCCCCGAATCGAAGACGGCCCGGGCGGCCGTATCGGCCTCCAAGCTGGAGGGGCTCGCGCTGCCGTCGACGACCGCTACCGTGGGGGCCGAGGTTCCGCTGGGGGAGTCCGCGCCATGATCTCGACGGTCCGCGGGCGTCTGCGCAGAGCATGGGGCTGCCGGTCGGATTGGCGGAGCGCGACGCATGGTCTCTGGGCGCTGCTGCCCGGAGTCATTCTGGCATGTGGCCTCGTCGGAGCGGCCGAAAGGCCGTCCGATCCGGCGCGCACGGCGGCGCCGCTGCGCTATCGCAAGGTTTTCGTCCCCAGCGAGTCGCTTCGCAATCTGGAGTCCGGTACGTTCCAGGACGAGACCTTCGTGCCCCTCAAACGCGAGGAATTCGAGCAGTTGTTGGGGGCCTTCGGAGCCAGGTTTTCCGCTCCCCCAGCGGCGTCCCGTCCGCAGATTCTGCAAGCGATCTACACGGCCCGCCTGGACAAAGAACAACTGCTGGGCACGGCTCGATTAACCGTCGTCCAGCGGTCCGACCCCGCGGCCCTCCTGTCGCTGGAACCGTGCAACCTGGTCCTGGCGGAGTCGCGCTGGCAGCCGGACGGGACAGCCGGCGTCCTGCCGGAAGCCGCCAATCCCACCGCCGCCGAAGGCGCCTCCGCCGCCCCGGACGGGAGCACCGCCGCCCCCCCGTCGCCCGCGGGCGCGGCAGACCAGGAGGCTCAGCCCGTCGAGGTGGGATACGACGATGCCGGCCAGTTGGTGGCGCTGGTCAACTCTTCCGGCTGCCTGCAGTTCAACTGGTTGCGGCGAGGCGCAAAGAACACCGCTGGCGAGTTGGGATTCGATCTCCGGCTGCCCAACGCGATCGTCAATCATTTGCAGCTGACGTTGCCGGCGGACCTGCAGCCGGCAGCGGACGCCGCGATTGTCTCATCGTTGCCGGAGAGTACCGCGGCGGGCGGCGAGCGGTCCTGGTGGATCGAAGCCCGGGGCAACGCGAAATTGACGATTCGGCTCGTTCCGGTATCGGGTACCCCGGTGGCACCGTCACTGATTCTGCTCCGGCAGGAGCACCGTTATGCTTGCGGACCCGATGCGGCCGAAGTCTCCGTCCGCCTGCGTTTGGATATCCACCAGACGCCGCTGTCCGAGCTGACACTGACGCTGGACGAGCCGCTGCAATTGTATCGGGCCTATTATCGGGATTCGCCGTTGGATTGGTCCGAGTTGAAGTCGGCGGCCCTGCGGCAGGTCACGCTGGTGTTGCCGGAGCCTCTCTTGGGCGACGGCCACGAAATCCGCTTGCAGGCCATTGCGCCGGCCGATGTCGGCACCGAGTGGCGTTTGCCTCGCGTGGCCGTGTCCGGCGTGTTTTGGCTGGAGGGCGTCAGCCGCCTGGAAGTTCCAGAGCCGTTGCGGGTGGCGCAGCTGGAGACCGCCGGCTGCCGGCAACTGCAGGCCACACCGTTGCCGGCGCCGCAACGCGGGGAATCCCTGGAGATCCGCGACTTCCAGCCCCAGCCGAAGATCGTCGCGACCCTGCAGCGGCGCGACGGCGAGGTCACTGCCCGAACCGTCACCAGGGTCAAGGTGGGGACGGCGGCGGTGAATCTCGAGTACGATGCCGAACTCACCTGCTCCGGACCGCCGCGGTACGATCTGGCCTTGGATGTCCAGCCGGGCTGGACGGTCGATCTCGTGGAGACCCAGCCGCGGGATGCAATCGAGGATTGGCAGGTCATGTTTCGCAGCCCGCAGAGCCGCAGTATCGCGATTCGCTTCCGCTGGCCGTTGCCTGCCGACCAACCGCTGCGGTTGACGGTGCACGCGCATCGCCGTGGCACCCGTCCCGGCGAGCGATTGCGAGGCCGAGATCTGCGGTTGGGGGTGCTGCGCGAGGTAACGGTCGCGCGGAGCGTGATCGCCGTGGCTCCCGACGCCACGCATCAAATTGCCTTGTCGGGAGACGTCGGGTTGAGAAGGCTGGCGGCCGGGGACCTGTCGAGTTGGGAGACAGACCGTTTGCAGTCCGCCGAGGGGGCGGTCACGTTTCTGGACGGCGAGGCGGAAGAGGAAGTGAGTCTGGCGTTGCTCGGTGAAACGCCCAGTTACTCGGCGGAAATCCACATTGACTCGGCGTACAGCGAGAAGTGGGTCGAGCAGAACCTTCGTCTGCGCTGCCAGCCGATTGCCTCCACGGTGGCCCGGCTGGTCGTGCACTTCTCCGAACCCTTGCTGGCCCCTCCGCGCTGGACGTGCGGCGGCGAGGAGGGTTCGGTGCTCGCGCGGGCGATTGGCGACGGCGGGCAGGCGGCCGGGGAGTCGCCGGCCGGCAGCCATTCCTGGGAGATCGTTCTGCCGCGGCCTCGCGGCGACGCGTTCGAACTCTTGGCGACCCGCTCGGACGCCTTCACGGGGTCGGCCCCGGTCCCCTTGGTTTCCCTGCCGGCGGCCGCTTCCCAAGTGGGCTACGTCACCCTACGCTCCGCCACGCTTCCGCTGGCCATCGAATCGCGGAACGTGCGTGCGATTCCGGCGGAGCCTCCGCCGCCGGGCCGATACTCGACGACGCGGGGCGCGTTCCGCTACGATCCATCCCTGGATTGCCGGTTGTCGGTGCGGGTCGCCGAGGAGCCGCCGGGTTCCGCTTGGGTCAGGACTTGTAACTTGAGCACGAGGGTCTTGGGGGATGGGCGGGCGCTGCACACCGCCGTCTGCCAGGTGGAGAACCACGGGCAGTCGCAGGTGCTGGTGGTTCCGCCTGCGGAGGCGGAACTGGTGGATCTGCGGGTCAACGGGCGGCCGATTTTCCGGCCTCGCCAGGCGGCGACACAGGCGGGCGTCGCGGTGAACTTGCCTGGCGGCGAGCGTTTTCCGACGTTGGTCCTTCGCTACACAACGCCTTGCCGCCGCAGCGCTCCTTGGGCGTGGGTCGCCGTCCCCTGGCCGAATCTGGGGATGCCGATCTTCGAACGGCATTGGGGCCTGCAGTTGCCGCCCGGTTGGGAGGTCGAATCCGCCCAGGCGCCGGCTCGGGCGGACTGGAAGTCGCGGCTGTTCGGGCCTTTGCTCCGCACCCCGCCGGAGCCTCGCTTTGACCCACGGTCGGCGCGCGATTGGGCTTGGCTGGCAGGCCTCACGGAGTCGCCCGCCGATGCGGTCGGAGGCAGGGGCGCTCGGTCCGCGACGTCCACTTCGTCGCTGGCTGCCGCCGACATACCCAGTCCGGGTTGGACGGCGACGCGGGTCCCGGTCTCGACCGGCTGGAACCTGCCGCCGTCCGCTTTTCGCGAGTCCCGTGCGCTTATTGTGCAACGCGACTTTTTCCGCGCTGCCGGATGGGCGGCATTGCTGGCCACGGTCGGGTTGATGGTCTGGGGTGCTCGCCGCCGGCCGGTGTGGTGCCTGCCCTTGACGGGGCTGTGGGGCTGCCTGGCATTGCTTTGTCCGGCGATCTGGGTCCCCATCGCCAGCGGCTGCTTTTTGGGCAGCCTGCTGTCGGTGCTGCTCGTCTGGCTGCCGCCGCCCGTCGCGCGGCGGCGTGCCCCGCCACCCTCGGGCTCGTCCCGTATCGTGCTCGCGGTCACATCGACGGCCGCCATGGTCTTGCTGATCGTCCTGCTGTTGACCTCCGCCGCCTTGGCCCAAGGAGCATCTGCCCAAGGAGCGTCCTCGCCAGGGGCGACTGCCCGACCCGCGTCACCCCCAACTCCGTCCGAGGGCGAAGCGGACAAGATCTATCGCGTCCTGTTTCCGGTCGATGACGAGCAGCAACCTGCGGAGCCCTATGTTTACGTGCCTCAAGATTTTTCTAATCGCTTGGGGCGGGAGGCAGCCAGCGGAGGCAACGTGCCCCAGCAGTGGGTGATCGTCGGCGCCGAATACCGGATCGTCTTTGATCGAGACACCGCCGGCCCGGCGTTGCAGGCTCGTGAATTGGTGGCCTTGTACCGCGTGCGGACCAATCTCGCCGGCATGCGGCTGGTCCTGCCGATCCGGCAGGATCAGGTCTACTTGCTGCCCAATCGGGCGCGGCTGGACGGCCGGCCGGCATCCGTGGCCTGGGAGGCGGAAGGGACGCGGTTGGTCGTCGAGGTTCCCGAGGCGGGAGAAGCCGACTTGGAGTTGGCGTTCCGGCCTCAGGTCGAGCGAGGTGACGGCATGCTTCGTTGCGAAGTGCTGATTCCCCGCGTGCCTACGGCCCGCGTCCGACTGCAAGTGCCCGACCACGTTTCCGACGTCGATTGCCCCGCGGCTCTGGGCGCCGCAACGACGGACGCGGAAGGAGATCGCATCCTTGCGTTGGGCCCCGCCGATCGGCTGGTGCTTCAATGGCCGTCCGAACCGGCGGCCGCCAGCGGCCCTCCGCCGGTGGAAAGCGAGCTGTTGACGTGGCTCAGGATCCGCCCGGGGGCCGTGGTGCTGCAAGTCAAGGCCCGCTTCAAGAGCGCGGGAGGGCGCCTGTCGGAAGTCGGCCTGCTGGCCTCCCCGCAACTTCGCCTGCTCCCGCACCAGGAGCCGGACCTGGTCCCCGTGGTCTCCGCTCCTGCCGGCGGCGATCAGCGGATTCGCTGGCGGCTGAAGCCGCCCTCGAAGCCCGAGCTGAACCTGGACCTGGAATTCGTGTTAACCGGGACTTCCGGTATGGGGGCCGTGCGCGTTCCACGGCTGGAGGCGATTGCCGACCGCACGACGAGGCGTTGGCTGGCAGTCTCGGTGGATGACGCGCTGAGCTACGAAGTGCCGGCCGAAGGTCGCGGCGAAGCCGTCGACGCCGCTGCCTTTGCCGCCGCCTGGGAAGCGGGGACGGTTCCTCCGCAGCTCGCGGTTGCCGTTCCGGATGGACAGCCGGCCTGGAGTGTGGCGACGCAGCTGCAAGCAGTGAAGTTGACGGCCGCCCAACAGTTGAACGTGGCGTGGGGCGCAGAACGTGCGGATCTGCAATTCGAGGCGCAGCTGCAAGCCGCCGGGGGCAACGTGTTCGAGTACCGTTTGGAGGTGCCGGAAGGACTGGAAGTTGGCGGCGTGTCGGTGCGGGAAGGCGAGGATCTGCTCACGGCGGGCTGGTCACGCCGGGACAAAAAGACGCTGGTCGTGCGTTTGGACCGGCCCTTGCCCGGAGTTCATCAGCTCCAGTTGCAGGCCACGCTGCCCGCTGCACGGGGCGGCGAACTGGCACTGGGAAGGATCGGAGTGGTCGGGGCGGAAGTTCTCTCCGACACCGTGGCGGTGTACCGTCGTCCGTCGGCTCGCGTGACCGTCCTCGACCGGGCCGAACTCCACGACGTGCCGGCGGCAACCCCGGGGCAGTATCGAGCCGGCTGGGGACGGCTGGCGGCGGCGTTGCAGGCCGCGCCAAGTCAACCTCGCACTCCGCCCCTTCGCTTCAGCGTTGCTCCCAACCGTCCCCGCACGCGGGGTACGCTGGTGACCGTCCTGAACCGCACGCAAGATGCTTGGCAGGTCGGGGTTCAATACGACTTGCAGGTGGCTGCGGGCGTGGTCGATGCCGTGCGCTGGGAGGTCCCCGCCGATTGGTCCGGCCCCTTCAAATGCGATTGTCCCGGTGCCTTGGAGTCGGTCGCCGTGCCGGATCAGAAGCGGCGGCACCTGGTTTTCCGGCCGCAGCAGCCGATCGCCGAGTCGCGCCGGCTGCGACTTTCCGGCAAACTCGCCACGCCGCAGGGCGGAGCGGTGGGGGCGCCGGACATTGTGCCTTTGGACGTCGACGCGGCCGAACGCTACTTGTGTGCGCCGACACAGATCAACCAACAAGGCATCGCCTGGAAGACAAGCGGGCTGCGCGAGATCGCCGAGTTGCCCGCCGGCTTCGAGCCGCCATCCGGGCCGCACAAAACATACTTGGCCACGCAACCCCGCTACCAAGCCGCAATCGAAGATGTGCAGCCCAGTTCCGGCCGGCCGCGCGTCGTGTTGGCGGATTTGCAGGTCACGTGTGCGACCGACGGCGAATTGGCGGGTACCGCCACCTTTGATCTGCAGCCCTCCGGTGTCGGCAGCTGCGAGTTGGAACTGCCCGACGGCTGCCAACTGATCAACGCGATGGTCGCGGATCTTCCCGCTATGCTCGAATCGCTCGGGTCGCAGCGGTGGCGCGTCGTGCTCGGCCCCCGGCAATTGGCTCAGCAGGTCCAAGTCGTCTACCAAGGCCGCTGGGCGACGCCTCCGTCGGGCACGGGCACGCAGACCATCCGTCCGCCACGGCTGGTCGGCATCCCCGTCGACCAGACGCTGTGGACGGTCCGCACGAACGACTCCGTGGCGCTCGATCTCTTCCCTTCATCGCATCGCGTCGCTCCCGCGACGCTGGACTTCGTGCGCTTCGCAACCCGCGTTAAGCTGATCGAGCGCGCCTCCGAAACGTTGGCCGCCAGCGGTCCCGGCATTGCCGCCCGCTGGTATTCCGCTTGGCGCCGGCGTGTGGCCGCCTCTCGTCAGGCCCTCGACCAATGGTCGGCGGCAAGTCCGCTGGACCGCAGCCGGTACGCGGAAGAGCTGAAGGACGTTGCGGCTCGTCAAGCCGCGTTGGACAAAAAGTTCACGAACCTGCTGCAACTGATGCCCGCCGTCTCGGATTCCTCCTCGCCTGCGAGTCCGTCATGGCAGCGGCCCGCGGTCGGGCCAGAAGCAAGCGGCGGCTTGGCCGCCCTGGTCGCGGGCGACGGCGCGATTCAGGTCGGTTTCCGCTCGGCTCCCGACCGCGTCGCGCAGCAGCGGGGAGCCGCTGCGGCTGTGCTGCTGGCCTTGTCGGCGATGGCTTGGCTGATGCTGCCGCATCCCGTCCTGCACCGTTGGGGAGATCTCGTTTGGCCCGCACTGGGCATCGCACTCGGTGCCATTTGGTGGTCCTGGTGTACGCCCAGCGCGCTCGGCTTGGCGATCGGCCTGGCGAGCTTGCTGGTGGGACTGCGTCGCTGGCTGCCGTGGGGGCATGGGGTGCCAGCCGAGAACGTGTGACGGTGTACGATTAGCAGGGCAAGGTCTCGCTCGCCGGCCAGACCGCGGGAAATGCTTCATCCGCATCGGGAGTGACGAGAAGTGTCTCGGATTCCACGAATACGAAATCCGTTCAGACGTCTCACCGCACGCGATGTCGGGCCCCATAAGCCTTGCCGTACTGCTCCAGAAACTGCCGGCCTGCACTGGGATCAGTCAGGCAGCGGTCCCAATCGAGCGCCGGACGGGGCCCCAGTTCCGCCGGGGCAATCCGTTCCTGCTCCAGCGCGCCGGCCAGACGCCGGAACTCGCGGGCCCAGGCCTTGGCCTCGCCGTCCACGGTCAGCAATCCCGTCCGCTGGCTGACGTCGCGGGCCTGCGGATGATCGTAGAAACCCCAGTTCAGCCAGCCGGTCGCCAAGCCCTTGGTCGTCTCGACGGCCAGGCGGCACCAGCGGGCCTGGGCGTCCTCGCTGGCCGCCGGATGCTCGCGGCCGCCCAGGTTCAGATTGCCGCCGCCGTACCAGCCGAACTCGGCGACCACCACCGGCTTGCCGCACGCTGCAGTCTCTCGCACGACGCTTTCCAGGTACGCGAGATTGCGGACCTCGTCCTCCGCCGCGTAATGGTAAAACCCAGCCGCCAGCGGGTAGAAATGGATCTCCAGGAAGTCCAGCAGCGGCGCTTGACGCTGCGGCCGAAAACCCGAGTACTGCTGCACGCCCGGCAGCAGGGCGGGCACGCTCCATTGAATCAGCCCCACGGTGACCAGCGCTGCCGGGTCCGCGGACTTGATCGCCGCGATTTGACGCCGCGTCCACTGGTCGGCGAGTTCTTCTCGGAACCGCTGGTAATCGAGCAAGGGAAGGCTGTCCGACGCATCTTTCGGTGATGGCGGCGGCTGCTCGCCCCAGCGGATCGCGTCCTGCGATGCGGCCCAGGCCTTGGCCAGTTCGTCCGCCGAGCCGTAATGCTTCTGCAGCCAGGCATTCCATCTTCCGCGCATTTCCGCCGTTTCCCAAGGCACCGCAGGCTCGTTCCGCAGGTCGTAAGCAAAAATCGCGTTCCGGCCTCGATAGCGGCTGGCGAACAACTTCCAGAACGTCTCCAGCGCCGAGAGCGAATCCTCGTCCCCCGCCAAATCTCGCGGTCGCCAGTGGGGCATGCCTTCCCAATGATCGGGGCCGGTCGGGTGTACGTAGATGCCGGCCTCCTCGGCCATGCTCAGAAACTGGTCGAACTTCGCCAGCCCCTCCGCCAGCAGTTGATCGCGATCCATGAAGAACGAGCCGTACGTCAGAAACACGCGCACACAGTTGACGCCCAACTCCTTCATGCGGGCAAAGTCTTGGCGTGTGGCGTCCGCGTCGAACTGCTTCCACAGCTGCGGCGCCCAGCCCGTGCCGGGGCGATAGTAGTTCACGCCGAATGGCACGAACGGCTTGCCATCGGCGGTTTCCAAGGTCCGGCCGTCAGCGGCAATCCGCACCTTGGGCAGCGTCGCCGGAGATCGGCCCTGGTCCTGGGCCCATGCTCGCAAGCCCAACAGACAAATCCACAACACCAACGCCTGCGCGAGTCTCTTGTTCATGGTGTGACCGCTCCTAATTATTTCGTGATACTACCACAATACCCCGCGCCTGTCATCTTGCCACCGGTGGGCGCTTTTGTCACCATCGAGACGTCCGCTGAGCGCAAATCGCCGAACGCAGCCATGTTTGGAGTGCGGCGCCTTGTCGCCCCACTCCCAAACTGCGTGTATCCTTGGACGACCAAGAAAGGACCACCCCATGCACCGACGCCATTTCGTCCAGACTGTGACGGGCCTGACCGCCGCCACGGCAGTGCCTGGTCTGTTATCCCCGGCGCCTGCCGCCGCGCCCGCTCCGGCGGCCCCCACGGCGCCGAAAGCGAACCAGTCGATTCCCCGCTTCGGCGATGGCCGCGATTGGTTCTTCGAGAAGCGTTTCGGCATGTTTGTCCATTGGGGACTGTACGCCATCGCCGGCTGGCACGAACAGCACCAGTGGCGCGGCCGCGTCCCGCGCGAGGAATACGTCCAGCTGGCGCGACAATGGAACCCGGTGAAATACGATCCCGAAGCGTGGCTGGACTTGGCCCAGGCCGCGGGCATGAAGTACATCTGCATCACGACCAAGCACCATGACGGGTTCTGTTTGTGGAACAGCGGGCAGACGACGTACAACACGATGCACACGCCCTACGGCAAGGACGTGCTCAAGATGCTGGCGGACGCCTGCCACCGGCGCCGATTCCCGCTGTGCCTGTACTACTCGATCGCCGACTGGCACCAACCGAATTATCCGAACTTGGGCCGTCACCATGAACTGCCGCCGCAACCCGGCGACCAGCCGGATTGGGACAAGTACCTGGAGTTCCTCCAAGCCCAGGTCCGCGAACTGTGTACGAATTACGGCGAGATCCACGGCTTCTGGTGGGACATGAACGTGCCCAAGCACGTCGATCCGCCGATCAACGCCATGATCCGGCAACTGCAACCCCACGCCGTGATCAACAATCGCGGCTTTGACGAAGGCGATTTCGGCACGCCGGAACGCGACTACGAGAAAGACGAGTCCGTCGCTTTCGATCGCCCGACCGAAGCCTGCCAGTCGGTGGGCATCGAGAGCTGGGGCTATCGCCGGGATGAAGACTACTATACCGACCGCCATCTAATGCGGAGCATCGACCGGTACTTGGCCCGCGACGCCAATTACCTGCTGAACGTCGGACCGATGCCGGATGGCATGATCCCGCCCGAAGCCGCCGCGATCCTGCAGCGGATCGGCAAGTGGTACCAGGCCGTCCGCGAGTCGCTGGAAGACGTGCGGGCGGCGTCGCAACTGACGTCCAACCGCAACGTGCTGCTGACCCGGCGCGGCAACACGCTGTACGTCCACCTGCACAAAGACCCGATGACCCACGCCGTGAAACTCAAGCCCTTGGCCGTCGCTCCCCGCCGGGCCACGCTGCTGAACACCGGCCAAAATGTGGATTTCGCCGTGGATCTCGTGCCCAGCGAGCACGTCGAGCAGCTTCCCTGTCTGCGGCTGCGCAACTTGCCCGTCAACGAACTGGCCAACACCGTGCTGGTGGTCAAGCTGGAGTTCGACGACTTGCCGGAGTCCCACACCCCCGCGCCGGTGGAGAAGGTGGATCTGCGCCGGCGTTGAGGGAGCTTGGAGCGGAAAGCGGAAAGGACAAGCGGAAAGGCGGAAAGAGCGGAAAGAGCGGAAAGGACAGGCATTATTGAAAAAGCGGAAGCGGAAAAGCGGAAACGGAAAGGACAGGCATTATTGAAAAACGACAGGCATTGTTCGCGGCTTTCGCTCCTCGCTGCCACCGTCGAAGTTTGCCAGAAATTGGTCAGACGCCAGTTTCGCCTTTCGGGACAACGGCGTCTTGGTTCGTGAAAAAGAAGACAATCCGCCAGTTGTAGATCGGCTCGGGCCAGACGGGGATGCTGTCCCTGACGATCCCGGCGTGCCATGCGTCAGACGGAGCCTGACTTACACCAAACCGGCCGCCAGGTTGTCCAAGTGATGCACCCCGCGTTGCCGCGCCAACTCCCGCAACTGCTGGCGATCGGTCGCGAAGTAGCTGCCCAGCAGTCGCGCCTTCCCAAACAACTGCTGGAGGCGATGGCCCCAAACATCGGCACTGGTCCCCAAACGGTCCAGGATCGCCGCCACTTCGCGGCTCACCCGCGCCTTGCCTTGGCGACACAAACGGCTGGTGTAGTCCACCAACAGCACATAGCTGCCCAACGAAAAACCCTCCACCATCCCCTCCCGCTTCGCCCCCAGGCGGC
>CAYPGE010000057.1:0-29024 GCA_964409865.1 uncultured Pirellulaceae bacterium | reverse complement strand
TCGGCTCCAGCGAAAAGCGGTGACAAGGCACCGCACTCCAAAAGGACCGTCAAGATTCTCGACATGGGCTTGGCGCGGCTCGACACGGCGGGCACCCAGCAGGATCAACTGACCGGCACCGGCCAGATCATGGGCACGGTGGACTACATGGCCCCGGAACAGGCGATGGACACCAAGCACGCCGACGCGCGGGCCGACATCTATAGCTTGGGCGTTACGCTTTGGTATCTGCTGACCGGCCGGCCGCTGTACGCCGGCGAAACGACTGTGGAGAAACTCATGGCTCTCACCAGACGAAAGCGATTCCGTCTTTGTGCGACGCGTGTCCGGAAGTCACCCCGCCGCTGGATGCGATCTTCCATCGTATGGTCGCCAAGACGCCGCTGGATCGTTACCAGACGATGGCCGAGGTGATCGCGGAATTGGAGCAATGCCGTTCCGGCTCGATGGCCGGCCCGCCGGTCGTGAGTATCGCGACTGCGGAGGACGCACGGCTAGATGAGTTCCTGCGAGGAATGGCG
Organism: uncultured Pirellulaceae bacterium; assembly: GCA_964409865.1. Taxonomy (GTDB): domain Bacteria; phylum Planctomycetota; class Planctomycetia; order Pirellulales; family Pirellulaceae; genus Anammoximicrobium. The sequence goes on along the minus strand of CAYPGE010000057.1, from coordinate 28,503 downwards.
GCGCCGTCAAAGCAGCGTGCCGTGCCGCGGCAAAAGGCGTCACGAGCTGTAGCGACGGCAGTGGCACCGGAGCCTGCCCGTACGGCCGATCTGGAGGCAACGCTGGATCTGGCAACGCCGCAGGTGGCGACGGACCCGAAGACCGAGCAATCGTTGCCCGGCGGTCGCGTTGTGCCGCCTGCGGCCGAGAAGGTCCGACGTCCGCCGCGTCCGCCGTGGTGGCAGGATCGGCGAATCCTGGCGGCCGCTGCCGGTGGGCTGCTGGTGGTGTTGGGCGACTTCCTTTCCTTCGTGGTCCGGGACAAGGAAGGAAAGGAAGTCGCCCGCGTGCGGGTGCCGGACGGTGGGAGCGCCACCGTGGAGACGATGGCGAAAAGCGAAGCGGCGAAACCCTCCGGGGTCCGAAGGGGACCTTGAGGGTCGCCACCGGACCCCAGGCGATCTCTCTCAAAAATAGCATCGATGCCGGGGACGCGGAATGTGCCGTAAACCCTTTGGAAAAAGCGACTAAAGGCAAAACGCCGAGGCCCGTTGGCACTCGGCGTTTTGCGTCAACTTGCGGGCGAGTTTTTGTTCGTAGAAAAGTGAAAAGCTCCCCGAAAGGAACCCTCTTCGTTACAATACTCTCTTTTCCGGATTCCGTAAGTCGTTGGCAGGTAGGGAGTTGCTGATTTCGAGACCCTTTCGGTGCCAAAATCGAAAGGAACCCTGTTCGAACTGCGGCCGGAATCAGTTAACATCGGCGCAGTCCGGGGACGAAACCGGCTGGTCAAGTGCGGCCCGTGTTGCAGTGGAAAACAGCCGCTCAAGCGTTCACCGCCGAGCGGCTGGGCCCCCGTCGGAAACCATGTTCACGGTCACGGTCCGGCGGTCGCGGGGACCGTTGCCAGACGCAGGACCTCGATCACGCCGTTGGCGTAGCCCAGCAGCAGATGCCGGCCGTCGGGGGCGAATTGGACGGTTGGGACGTGCGTGGGCACCGTCCACTCCCGCTGCGGAGCGAGCGTCGCGGTCTCCCAGATGATGACCCGACCGTCGGAGGATCCGGTTGCGAAAGTCAGGCCATCGGGCGCCACCGCCAAGCCGACGGCGTTCAGAGGTTCCATCCGACGCTGACGTTCTCGCGATTGTCCCTGGTTCCAGTCCCAAGCCACAATCCCGTCGGAGCCCGCCAGGATCAGCGACTGTCCATCGGGCGTCCATTTCAGGTTCTTGGGGGAAGCGATGTCACAGGGAATCTGCTGGGGTTGCGGATCCTTCTCGCGCAGATCCCACCAGGTGACCTGCTTGTCTCCGGCTAAGTCGGCAGCCAGCAGCGAGCCGTCTCTGTTGAGATCCGCGAAGGAGGGCTGCTTGGCGACGGGCATGCGCAGCCGCTTTTGCGGCAGTGTGCCCGCAAGGTCGACAATGCCCAGGCCATCGACCGCAAGCGTCTTCCCATCGCCGCTCAGGCACAAGGGGGCCGCGTTCAACTGCTTACTCGGATTCAGTCTGCCGGGATCGAGTTGGAAAAGGGTTTTCGCCGCGATCACGTAATCGCCCATCGGAGTGATGAAAGACTTGATTCCGCTGCTCGTCTGAGCTGTCGGCACGAATCGTCGGCCATCAAAGGTCCAGACGCGGGCATATTCGTTCAAGCCAGTGGAAACCAGAGTGCTTCCATCGCGGGATAGTTCGAGAGAACTGATCGTGGTCCGATGCCCCGAGGGTGCCAGCAATTCCCGGAGCGTTTGGTCCTCCAGGCTCAGCAGGAACACGGAATGTCGTCCCCCAACCACGGCACTCTTGCCGTCCGGGCTGATCGCGAGGGCGTAGCAATAGTTCGAGAAACTCAGTTGCGATCGAACGGTGGGAACGGGCTGGGCGACATCCGCCAAAAATGCCTCACCCAAATAGCGAGTCCCGATGAGCGTTTTCCCATCGGGAGTAAAGGCCAAATCAGTAATGTGTGATCCCCCTGACACAAGCGAAGCCACTTCCCGCGGCGTGTCGGCGGAGATGTCCCAGAGACGCAGCTTTCTGCTGTTGTACTGCCCGGTGGCCATTCGTTTGCCGTCGGGAGAAAGTGCGACGGAGACGATCGGGTGTTGCGGGTCTTCGGATTTGATGACAAACCGCTGTTTCGGTTGATCGCCGCTGAGATCCCAGACCAAAACGTCTGGCATTTTTTTGGGGGGGAGATAGACTGAATTCTCGAGCAACACGGCTGTTGTGCTGTCGCGATCGATAGAGAAATTCCCAAGGCGGTTCTCGGACTCGATGACCGGCAGCTCGACGGCTTTCGACTCCGTCAGTTGCCACCGCTGCAGGCCTTTTTGGAGCCCGTACAATCGCTTGCCGCTGGCGTCGAAGGCCACGCGCAGGACCCGCTCGGAGTTCGGCACGCGCAGCCACAATTTGGGAGGCGTCGCGGTGAGGTCGTACAGATGAATGGCGTCGCCCGGGTCAGCCCAGGCCAGGCTCTTGCTGTCGGGCGAAAAGGCCACCCCGTAACTGCCCTTCACGGCCGCCACCCGATTCATCGTCGCCCGATCCCAGAGAATCACCGAACCTTTTTGGCCGCTGACCCATTCCGCGCTGGCCACCCAGCGACCGTCTCCGCTCAGGGCGACCGAGTTTACCGGCTGCAGATGCCGTTGCCGATGGCTGCCGAGCACGGCCACCAGTTCCTTCGGCTGCCACGCGAAGCGATCCTCGGCCGGGATGTCTTCCGCGCGGAGTTGATCGAAGGGGCTTGGACCTGCCAGTGCGGCGGGGGCGGCTTCGGAGCGGTGCCCGGGGGCTGTCCCCGTGTCCGGTGTCGGCCTGTCTCCGGTGGCGAGGGCCGCCCCCGCTTCCCGGCTGACCCGCACGACCTGCCGGCCGTTCCTGGTGACGGTGACCAGTTCCTGGCTCACCAGCTTGCCGTCCTTGCTGGCCAGCACCTTGTACTGGCCGGGCTTCAAGCGGATTTCCTTGACTCCCGTGCCGGTGATGACCATTTCTTCGCCGTCGATGCTGACGCTCACGCCGGGGTCGTCCACTTCCACGACCAGCGTGCCGGCGGGCGAGAACAGTTGGATGACGGTCCCGCGGACGTTGGTGACGCCGGTCGCGTCGGTAATGCCCACCCCGACGATCAGCAGCAGGACGGCAGCCGCGGAGGCGAGGACGCCGCCGGCAAATCGGCGGGAGGTGGCAGTTGACGTCGTCCGTGCTGGTTGCGGAGCGGCACGACTGTCCTCCGGCTCGGCGGGCACGACAGGCCACGGCAGCACCGGCGCGGTCCCCTGTTCCAGCGCCTTCTGGCACTGCGCCAGCAAGTCGGCCAGTTCGTTCGCAGTCTGGATACGATCCTCCGGCCGCTTGGCATGCAGCCGGGAGATGATCGTGCAAAGCCACTCGGGCGCTTCGGGAATGATCTGCTGGATCGGCCGAGGCGTGTCTTCGGTGACCCGCTTCAGAACGGCCAGCGTCGTTTCTGCTCGGAATGGCGGGCGACCGCTGACCATCCGATACAGCACGCTCCCCAGGCTGAACAGATCGGCCCGCTGGTCCAGTGCAAGTCCCTGGGCCTGTTCGGGAGCCATGTACATGGGCGTGCCGGCGATCATGCCACTTTGCGTCAGCGAGGCATCGTCGATCGCGCGGGCCAAGCCGAAATCGGTGATCTTCACGCAATCGTCGCGCTCGCCTTCGAGGAGGATATTCGCCGGCTTGATATCCCGGTGAATCAGATCCTGCGCATGCGCAGCAGCCAACCCGCTGGCCATCTGCCAGCCCAGCCGCAAGACTTCCGGGACGTCCAGCGGTCCGTGCTCGTTGAGTTTCTTTTCGAGGGTCTGGCCGGGGATGTACTCCATCACCAGATAGGGAAACGGCTGCTCTTCGACGTTATAGATCTGCACGATGTTCTCATGCCGAATCGCCGCACAGGCTTGGGCTTCGCGCAGAAAACGCTTGCGGGCAGGAGATGTGGCGGCCAGCTCAGGAGAGATCAGCTTGATGGCGACCATCCGCTGCAATTTGTCGTCAAAAGCCCGCAGCACGGTCCCGAATCCGCCGCTTCCCAGAACCTGCTGCACTTCGTAGTGTCCCAACCGGCCGATGGAGCCGGGAGCATCGCTCGGTGCGAGCACCGCGCCAAGTTCATCATTCGGATCATGCCGCAGGATGGATTGGGTCGCGTTGTCGGCACCCGCCTCGTCATCGAGCGTTTTTCTCGACATCAACGGTCCCTTCTCCAAAAAACTTCCCGCTTCCGCATGGGCCCGGAGCAGAGCCTCGACGTCGGCCCGCAATTGCGGATTGCCGGCACACGCCTTGTCCAAGTAAGGGCCGCGTTCGTTATCGGCCAGATCCAGTGCCGCATGAAAGATCGTTTCGGTGTCGGCGAGCATGATCTTGGTTCCCTAAAAAGGCCACATGGAGTTCCGAGCCACTACTTTCAATGCGAAATCGGCTCGCGGCGCGCCTCACGAAATTCGCGACTTTTCGGAACTTTCCCGTTCCCGCAGTCGGTTGAACAGCCAAGCCTTCGCATAAGTCCAATAGCGGGAAGCTGTTGCGCGAGAGATCTGCATCGCGGCGGCCGCCTCGGCTTCGCTCAGGCCGGCAAAGAACCGCAACTTGACCAACGCCGCCTTCTCGGGCGCCTCCTGCCGCAGTTCTTCCAGGACTTCGTCGATGGCCAGCACATCGTGCTTTCCCTCGTCCAACGCCGGAATGTCAAAATCGAGTTCCACGCGGGCACATGCGCCTCCTTGCTTGAGACTCTGCTTCCGTCGAGCGTTTTCCACCACAATCCGCCGCATGGCTTCTGCGGCGGCAGCAAAGAAATGCCCTCGCGAATCCCAGTGCCGTGCCTGTTCCACATCGACCAGGCGGATATATGCGTCATGCACCAGCGCGGTCGGTTGGAGGGTTTGGCCCGGCTTTTCCTGGGCCAGCCTCCTCGCAGCCAACTTCCGCAGTTCGTTGTACACCAGCGGCAAAAGCTGCTCGGCCGCTTTCGGATCGCCTGATTCGATCTCGGACAGGATCTGGGTGACTTCGCTCACAAGACGGGACCTCCAGGGATTTCGCACAGAAGGCACGATCACGATGCTTCACTTTACCCTATGCGGGTCCGCGGGCAAACCGTGTGATGCGGGATGGCCCTTGTACTCGCGGACGATGACCGTGCCGGGCAGCGGCAGTCGGTTGTCCGCCTTGATGGCCAACGTCGCGGTCGTGGTGCGCCCGACGGGCGTCGGCGACGCCGGCTTGGCCTTGGGGGGCGACAGACGGACGTCCGCGTCGTTGGCCAGTTCTGCGGCCAACTGGCGGGCACGTTCCGAAAGATCGCCCTCGGCCAGGGACTGCAGTCGCCAGGCGATCCGTTTGACGAGCCAGGCCTTGTTGCCGGCCCGCGTTTCTTCGCCGAAGACCTCGGCGTAGCGTGTCCGCAACTCGCGGACGGTCATCCGCTGCAGCGCGGCGACCTCTTTTCCGACGTTCAGGTTCATGCGTCTCTCCTTCTCTTGGGGTCTCGGAAACCGTTAACCGTTGTGGACACTGAGCACGGTTTCGCCGGGAACCTCAAGGCCCGGAGAGTCGCATTTCTCCAGGTTTTCTGGGGCCGGAAGCTGCTCGGCGTCTTCGGGGATCGCGGCACGCATGTGGAGCCGCAGAACGCCGACGGCCAAGATGCTGGCCACTTCGGTCAGTCGCTGGTCGGTGGTCAGGTGGGCGGGGTCGTCGATCGATCGCATGGGACGTCTCCTGGGTGGAGTTGCCCACAACGACCTTCGCTTGGCGACCGGAACGCTGTCTGGCAGGGACAGTGGAGTTAACAGGCTCTATTTGGTAACCTACCCGGTTGAAGGCGATGGTGACGAAAAAGGAGGATGGAATGTGGATATTCGATGGTCATATTTTGGCGTAACTGACGCCTTCCTTGAGTCGAAGGCAGCTTGGCTGAAAGAGGAGCGTGACCTGCACGACCAAAGTCTGCACTTCTTTCAGTTGGCCGGGAAGCTTGTGTCGCTCTCTCGCGACGACTACGAATTAGCGAGCCTCGCTTTCTTCCAGGCGATAATTGGCCTCGAACGAGCATTTCGACTCCACTTCGCAGCAGAGGAAACGGATAAGTTCTCTGAACTCTTTGGCAAAGCGGTCACAGAAGAGATCGTGACAGATGCAGTGTTTTCGGAAGTGCGGCCTATCCCTAAAGAGCTGCGAAGGCATTTCAAGGGCACTGCTCCCACTCACAGCCGCGCTCTTGCGATTCTGGTGCCGAAGCTCCGGAACCAGTTCGTGCACGGCACGTACCTCCTTTCACCCGAATATCTTCATTTGACCTTCCAGTTGAGAGAAATTGCCGATGCTCTGAAAACGAAAAACACCCGGCCGGCATCGCACTGAAATGCGTCGTAGTGAACCGATGCCCACAACGACCTTCGCCTGGCGACCGGCACGCTGTCTGGCGGGGAACAGTGGAGTTAACAGGCTCTATTTGGTAACCTACCCGGAAAGAGGCAGGAACGACGAAGACTTCTTCCGGGGAGATCCGAGGAATGAGGCCCTTATCCGAAATCGAAGAATCGCTTCGGTCGCGAGGAATCGATTACTCGACACCCGAGTTTTACAACGATCCGGCATTCAAGCGTGCCGAGGCTGACGATCCGATTTTCTTGGAGAACTACGCGGAGCTGATCGAGTCACAGACTTACTCAGAGGCCTACATTGAACGAGTTCGCGCCATCGTTCCGAAGGTGGTGGAGTTCCTGAGTGCCGAACTTGCCCGCGACGGTCGTCTAGGGGCGTGTATCGATGCATCGCTCGTCCTGACAAAGATTCTGGAACGACTTGGAATCTGGAATTACGTTTCTGGGGGATCGCTTACGATCGATTTCGACCAGGACACTGGCGTTGGCACGAGGTATTGGGCACATTTTGTTGAGCCAGGTGCTGAAGCCAAGGTTGGGCATGCGTGGGTCACTGCACCGCCCTTCAAGGTCATCGACTTGACGATCCGACAACAGCAATTCACGCAAGACCAAGCCCCGTTCCTCCCAAGGTTTGTGCTGAGCGAACAATTCACGTCAGTCGCAGGAGTCAGCCTCGATGACATGGTTGATCAGGATCTTCAGGCCAAATGCCGCAAGGCAGGCATTTCCCCGCCGAGCATTCACGAATTCATGCGCACCGACGGACGGGGTGCTGCCCGATTCATGAACAAGATTCACCCGTTCGCGATACGAACGGCGCGGGCCACTCTGAAGTACTTTCCGTGCATGATGGGCGCACCGCTCGAGGCGTTCGAGGATCACACTGGCCACTGCTTCTCCGGGCGATCTACCGCGCAGGTTTACAGCGATTTGTGCGTGGCCCTGGGACTACCGAACGCGAGTTCGTAGCAAGAAAGCACGCCCCGAAAGGAACCGCCCTGTTAACATTTGGGGGTCTGTTAATCAGAGATTCCGAGAGTTTTGGGCCGAGATTCCGGGGTACGAAGGGAACCCCTGGGGTTCCTTTCGGCCCCTGGCCTCGATCTCGCGAAACGGAGATCGCCGAGCGGCCGGATAAATCGACGTAACCCCTTGTGGGAAAACCCCATAAACGCGAAACGCACGGCAACCGATCTCTCGGGGCCGGGCGTTAACGGGTGTGTCGGATTGGCTCGTAGAAAAGCAAAAAGCTCCCCGGAACGGGACTCGAACCTGCGCCCCGGCGGTTAACAGACGTTCAAGTGACGTGATCGACACTGACGCCACGCGCTGGGAGTCGGTGCAACTGCACCTGGCCCAGTCCGGCAAGACCTGCCAGACGGTCAGCAAGTACATGAAGGGCGTCCGCACTCCCGCAGGATCGCGTGCGGGGAGGGTTGTAGATCCTGGGCTTCGGCGCCGTTTCCGTTTCGTCATGGCGAGCATCCATCCGTGCCTCCGTGAAAGCAACCCTGGTCGATCGACTCGATCAAACGGCCGTAGATCGACCACAGACACGCTTCGTCACTTCGGGACGGCTCCCAGGTCATGTTGGCCCGTCCGGACGGGATACGGGGCAATCCTGAGCGTCCCGATCCGGTGACGGCGTCCCGGTCACCGCTGGACGGCTGCAAGGGCGCTCTCGATCACCGCCCGGATGCCGGCCTTGGTCGCTTCATCGAGGTCCACGGGGCAGGCGTCGAGCCAACGAAGAATCGAGGCGTTGTCGGGCGAAACTACTGCGATTTGTGCTGCGCCTTCCGTCTCGAATCCTGTTTTCCTTGGGAACCGGGCTTGATGTTCGGACCCTGGCCGGGTAGCTTTTCGATTTCGGTCTTTCCGGTTCCGTACCGCTTTCACATCCATTTCGATTCTGCGACGGAGTTTCTCGCTCTCCACGGCTCGCCGAATGCCATGTCCCGCTGGCACCCTTTGCCCGATCCCCCGTTGCCCCTGCTGATCACGGGAATTGCCGGTGTGGCCGGCTACAATGCTTTCGACTATTTCCAGCGGCGGTATATTTCCAGCGGCGGTATCCGGGCCAAGTGATCGGCACGCGGCGGACAGAACTCGCTGGACTAGCGCACGTCTTCAAGCGATCGCAAGTAGTCGGTGTAGGCGTTTGTCCCCATCATTTCGATCTGTTGCTGCAGAGCTGCGAAATCAATCCAGCCGTTGTTCAGGGCGATCTCTTCCAGGCACGCGATCATCGTGCCCTGGCGATCTTCGATGGTCTCGACAAACGCCGAGGCCTTGAGCAGGGACTCGTGCGTGCCCGTGTCGAACCAAGCGATTCCGCGGCCGGTAATCTCAACATACAACTCGCCACGTGTCAGGTACATCTGGTTCAGCGCCGTGATCTCTAACTCGCCGCGCGACGACGTGCGGACCTGCTTGGCCAGTTCGACCACCCGGCTGTCGTAAAAGTAGATACCCGGCACGGCATAACGGCTCTTGGGCTTCTCGGGCTTCTCCTCGATGCTCAATACCTTGCCCTGACGGTCGAACTCGACTACACCGTAGCGCCGAGGGTCCTTGACGGGGTAACCAAAGACGGTGGCGCCGGTCTGGCGGGCCGCGGCATCGCGCAGCATGGCGCCGACCGTGTTGCCATAAAAAATGTTGTCACCCAGGACGAGACTGGCTGGGCCGCCCGCCAGAAACGGTTCGCCGATCAGCAGCGCCTCTGCCAAGCCTCGTGGCTCGGGCTGCTCGGCATACTCGAACCGCATGCCCCATTGGCTGCCGTCCCTGAGCAATCGCCGGAACAGAGGCAGGTCGTGGGGCGTAGAAATGCACAGGACCTCGCGGATGCCGGCCAACATCAGCAGCGACAGCGGATAGTAGATCATCGGCTTGTTGTACACCGGCAGCAACTGCTTGCTGATGACCAGCGTCACCGGGTGCAACCGCGTACCCGCTCCGCCTGCAAGGATGATTCCTTTGCGCATCAATCTAACACCTTTCCTTGGGCCGCCGGCGACGGTCGCCGAAAAACGAGATTAACCGCCGCCGGCAAGGAGTCGTTCCAGCATCTCTTGAACGTCTCGCGAGTTCTTTTCTCCGCCGCCTTCGCGGATCAGGCGGATCTTGCCTTCGCGGTCGATCAGCACCACGCACGGGAGGCGGTCGACGACATAGTAGTCCCCAAGCGTGTCACCCTTCTGGATCGCGAAACGGTAGGGCAAGCGGTGGCGTTCCGCGAACTTGGCGAGCATTTCGCGTTCCTCTTCAGCAGGGACTTTTTGCTCTTCCCTCGCCCGCTTCGGGCGGCCGGTTTTTTCGTCCCAGGTATAGTTGAAGCAGCGGGTCAGCCCAACGATCACCAAGCCTTTGTCCGCGTACTTCTTGTGCCACTCCCGCAAGCGTGGCAGCGCGGTGATGCTGGGCCCGAACCACACGGCCCAGAAATCGAGCAGCACGACATTGCCTTTCAGGTCCGCTGACGTGAGCGGAGTGCCGTTCACCCAGGCTTCCACTTCCAGCGGAGCGGCGTCCTTGCCGATCAAGGCGGCCCGCTGTTTGGCGCGGTCGATCGAGTTCTCCAGCCGAGCCAAGGTCCGGTACGCCCCCTCCAGAGAGTCTTTCGCGGTAGGATCCTGGACTTTGGCCCGTAGAGCGTCGAGGAATGTCTTCGCCGAATGCAGGCTCTGTTCAGCGCGCGCGGCATCTCCAGGCACCAACGGCCACACTTCCATGAACACCTTTTGCCCGTACCTGGCGATGCTCGGCCCGTCGTCGGGATTCGCTTTCAGCTTGGCCTCCAACTCCGCCCGAGGCATATGCGCGAATTTGGCGGCTTCCCTTGCCATGTCGATAGAGCGTTGAAGCCATGACAAGTCGCGATCCGCCTGCTCCCAGGCCTTCTTCGCCGGTTCCTCCGTGATTCGCGTTCTCAAATCGTCGAGAAACGCCTGGACCGTTTTCAGCTTCTGTTCTGCGCGGTGGGGTGCGGAGTAGATCAGCGGCAAGACCTCGTTGCGCACCTTCTGGGCATACTGCCAGATCGTCCCACCATCGTTCGGTTTGGCCATCAGTTTGGCCTCCAAGGCCGAACGGAGCGTCCGCGCCAATTGAATGCGCTGCTCCCAGAAACGGAGTGTCCGCTTGTATCTGGCGAGCATCGCCTGCGCCTCATTCTGGGTCGGCTGAAGGGAATTCATGAACTGCCGCATCGAATCGAGCCGCTTTTGGGCCTCGTCCGGATTGGAGTCGACGAGCATGCCCAGCCTCTGGAAGCTGGTTCCCATGTACTGATGCCAGACGTCCAGGCTATCCGGATTCAGCCGGAGTTGCTGCTCGACGGCTGAGGACGCTGCCGGTTCTGGGACAGGCTTTCCGGCTAGCGGCGACTCCGCCGCAAGAGCCATCGCCGACAAGAAAATGGATGGGATCCCGAGCGAGCGGAGGAGGCACATAGTCGGTCGATCCTACGTGGAGAATTGAGGGCCGGACGGAGATCGAGAAAACCCCGATCCGCGATGAGACCAGCGGCCAACGAGTCACCACTATTTAACACCATCCGGGCGGCGATTACCAGCGTCGCGCCAGAACGTGGCTCAATTTGGGCGTTACTCTTCCTTGCCGTCCGGCTTCATGGCCCGCAGTTTCGCCCGTAGCGTCACGCGGCTCAGGCCCAGGACTTCCGCAGCGCGATATTGGTTGCACTCCGTCTGACGCAGTGCCCGCGTAATCACCAACTGATCGAAGATCTCTTTGGCCCGGCGGTAGACATCGGTTTCGCCCGCGCTGATCGCGGCTTCGGCGAATTGTCCCAGGTTTTGCCAGTCCGCCTCGGAGATGGACAGCGAGCACAGCTCGGGCTCTGGTTGAGCCGAGGCCGAGCGATGGATTTCGGCGGGCAGGAACTCCGGCAGAATCGTCGGTCCCGTCGAGGCCAGGAGCGTCTCGCGGATGACACTTTGGAGTTCGCGCACATTGCCGGGCCAGGCGTACCCCTGCAACAGCTCCATCGCCTCGGAGGAAATCGACTGGGCCGCCGTGCCGGCCTGGTGGTTATAGCGAAACAGGAAGTAGTGCGCCAGTTCCGGGATGTCCTCGCGGCGTTCTCGCAGCGGTGGAATATGAATCGTGACGCCGCGCAGCCGGTAATAGAGATCTTTGCGGAAACGGCCTTGCTCCATCAGCTGTTCCAGGTTTTGATTCGACGCGGCAATCAGACGCACGTCGCATTGGATCGCCTCGCTGCCTCCCACCCGCTGAAAACTGCCGTCCTGAAGCAATCGCAGCATTTTGGCTTGCGTGGCGAAAGCCATGTCGCCCACTTCGTCCAGGAACAAGGTCCCCGCGTGGCATTGCTCAAACTTGCCGATGCGCCGCCGGTCGGCTCCGGTAAAGCTGCCGCGTTCATGACCGAACAGTTCGCTTTCCAGAAGCGTCTCCGGGATGGCGGCACAATTGATCGCCAGGAAGGGGGCCGTGTTCCGGCGGCTGTGGTTGTAGATGGCCCGCGCGACCAACTCCTTGCCGGTCCCGCTTTCGCCGCAAATCAGCACGTTGACGTCCTGCGCGGCCACCCGCCCAATCTGCTTGCAGACGCTTCGCATGGCCGTGCCATTGCCAATGATCCGATCCGGTTTGTCTTCGGGACGATCCCCCGCGTCGACCAGTGCGGGGACGTGCATCAGGCGGCTGATCTCGAACGCCTGCTCCACCACGTGCTCCAGCTGAGCCGCGTCGAGCGGTTTCACCAAGTAGTCGTAGGCTCCCAGCTTCATCGCCTCGATGGCCGTATCGGCCGTGCCGCAGCCCGTGATGAAGACAACCAGCAGTTTCGGATCGATTTGCCGCAGGTCATGAAACAAATCGAGGCCGGAAGCGCTGCCCAGCGCGATATCCAGCAGCACGACGGCCGGCATTTGCTCGGACGCCAGCCGCAGGCCCTCTTCGGCACTTGCCGCTCCGAGCACTTCGACGTCCGGCCGGTCGAAGACCTGCTCGATGCTGAACCGGATGTTGGCTTCATCATCGATGACCAGCAGTTTGGGCATGTTCGTCTCTCCCGTGATCGCTGCACGTTGGACTGGGACAAGGATCGGCATCGGCCGGCAATTGGATCGTGAATTCGGCCCCGCCGGCGGCTCGGTTGAAAGCCGTGATCGTGCCACCGTGCTCCTCGACGATCCGGCGACTGATCGCCAGTCCGAGCCCCGTTCCCCATTCTTTCCCCGTGGCAAACGGTTCGAAGAGCCGATCCAGTATCGTTTCCGGGATGCCTCGTCCCGTATCGGTGACAGTAACGCGGTATGCTTTGTGCGGCGCCGATTGCGAACGCACCTCAATGCCCACTTGGCCGCCGCTTCCTGCTGCGTCGATTCCATTGAGTAACAGGTTAATCAACACTTGGTGGATCTGTTCGGGATCGCCGTCGAGCAGGAGCGGCTGTTGGGGAGCCTTCAGCTGGAGGACCACCTTTCGCTGCTTGGCACGGGCTTCAATCAGATTGAGGGCCCGCCGGATCGTGTCGCCCAGATCGTGCCGCACACGTTTGGGGACGGGGGGCCGTGCGAAATCCAGCAACCCTTGAATCGTGTCTTCCATGCGGGCAATCTCCTCCTGCACCACCCGTGATTGCTTTTCGTCCAGACTGGCTCCAGGACCGCGCCGGGCTGCGGTCTGAATCAACAGCTTGAGCGACGTCAGAGGGTTGCGAAGTTCGTGCGCAACGCCGGCCGCCAACTGGCCTGCGACCGCCAGTCGTTCGCTGCGGGCCAGTTGCTGACGTGCCTGGTGCAACTCGCCGACAATCCCATGAATCCGATCGCCCACGCTTCGAACCTGTTCCTCCAGGCCGGGCAGGTCGGTAGCCGGCGTCAGCATGACTTGCCCCACCTCACGGTCATCGCCCATATCGGTCCCGCTGAGCGTCACACTGATACGAGCAATGGATTGCCGCACGCGGCGCGCGATCCACAAGCCGCAGAGCACGCCCAGCACCGGCCCGACCACAACGGTCGGCGTCCGCAGTCGGGTGAGCAGCTGGTACATCTTCGTGCGGCTGGCGACCGCTTCCGCCAGAAGCTGCTGGTCGAACTGGAGGAGTTGTCGAGAGGAAATGGTCAGTGCCGTGAGGGCTTCCAGGAGAGGGGCCGAACCGCCCTCCGGTTGCGGCACTTGGGCAAGCTGCTGCCGAAGCAGTCCGGAATAGCGCCACACGTGCCAGTGGAGTTCCAGGATGAGGTTTTCTTTTTCCGGGTGGCTGGCCGCCGCCTGGGCGGCGTTCAAGAGTTGGTCGCACTTGGCGGTCAGACTGCCCAGTTCGGCAGCGGCGTCCGAGAATTCGTTCTTTCCGTGGTTCAGCGTCAAGGAATGCATTTGCAGCAACACGTTTTCCAGTTCGGCCACGGTCCGGATCGTGGCGACATTCTCCTCCAAGAATCCGCGCTGCAATCTCGTCGCCCAATCCAGGAAGATCGTTGTGACGCTGCTGACCGCGATCCAGATGCCACTCACCAGTAGGGTCGGTGCGAGTACTCTTTGCCACATCTTGCTGCCTCGCTTCTACGCGGAAACGAAACCTTTGCTGCCGCAATCCACGTGCCTTTCTCGTCGCCCACGGCCACTAAGCATCGTTCGAGAAACTCAACTTACCAGAGTTTTTCCGCAGGCATAGGTCCAGGGAATTGGACACTAACTTTACACCCGCAGGACAGTTCTTTTCCACTCGTTTCCACCAGGCCGGCCTGAGGCAATGCGAACACCGAAATTCTCTGCCATCGGGCGGGCAATCCACGGCATGCGGCTTGCTCAAAAAGGAGTGCAAGTCCAGCGGAACTAAGGGATAAACGCGCAAGGCTGTCTTGTGCCCGTTCCGAGTGGCTTGGCTCATCTCGTCGAAGTTGCGCACTTCGACCGTGAGTTAGCCGAATTCGTGAGAACTCGTAGAGGGCGGCGGTCGCCGTACCCCCGTGCCCCCCGAATTCTCACGAATTCGGCTACGCAGTACTTCGATGGCTCATGTCGTAGGTGGGCTGCGAGTTGTAGCGCAAGGGCCGTTCGGTGAGTCATTCTCCGTCCAGGATTCACGATTCCCCCGCACCCGGTTCCGGTGTTGCGTCCCCTCGGTTTCTCGGCGAGCCGTCTGAGGCGGCCGCGGGGACGGAACGCGTTGAACTCTCCGTCGTGATTCCAGTTTACAACGGGAGCGGGACCATCGAAGAAGTGGTCGACGGCTTACATGCCGTGCTCACGTCGGTACTTTTCGAAGTCGTGCTGGTCAACGATGGCTCGACGGATGAGAGTGAAACCATTTGTCAAAAGCTGGTGGCGAAGTATCCGCGGTCGGTGTCTTTCATCCAGCTGGCGAGGAACTTCGGAGAGCACAGCGCGGTCCTGGCGGGGCTACGGCGGACCCTTGGGGCCTTTGTTGCCACCCTGGACGACGACGGACAGAACCCGCCGGACCAACTGCTGGTCCTCTTGGACTGCGTTCGAAACCACAGTTTCGATGTGGTTTATGGGCGGTACCGGAGCAAGCAGCACAACTGGTTCCGCAACGTCGGCAGCTGGTTTACCAACGCGGTGGCCTGCGTGATGCTCCAGAAACCGCGGGGCCTGTACCTGTCGAGTTTCAAAGTCATGAGCCGTCTCGTGGTGGAAGCCCTGGTCACGTACCAGGCGCCGTTCCCGTACTTGGACGGGATGATCCTCGAGACCACGCAGCGCATCGGGCAGGTCGACGTCGAGCATCGTGAGCGCAAGACCGGACGCAGCGGTTACACGCTGCGCAAGTTGTTTCGCCTGTGGACAAACATGTTCCTCGGTTATTCCATCGCG
Source organism: uncultured Pirellulaceae bacterium (assembly GCA_964409865.1). Classification (GTDB taxonomy): domain Bacteria; phylum Planctomycetota; class Planctomycetia; order Pirellulales; family Pirellulaceae; genus Anammoximicrobium. The sequence goes on along the minus strand of CAYPGE010000057.1, from coordinate 13,258 downwards.
CCGCTCCGCTGGGCCACGATGGCCGGACTGGGGACTTCCGTGCTGAGTGCCCTGTTTCTGGTGTGGACGGTTTTCGATCGGCTGTATATCAACCCTGGGGTTACGATCGGGGTCCCGACGGTGCTCGTGTGTGTAACGTTCTTTACCGGGGTCCAGCTTTTCGTGATGGGAGTCGTGGGAGAGTACGTGGGTCGGGTTTTCTTGCACCTGAACGGCAAGCCGCAAGTGATCGTCCGTTATGAATGCGCCTCCAACGACAAACGACGCTGATTTCTACGCCGGAAAACGTGTCCTCATTACCGGCGGATTGGGCTTCATCGGCAGCAACCTGGCCATCGAACTTGTCCGTGTGGGAGCCCGGATCACGGCCGTCGATTCGATGATTCCGGCCTACGGAGGCAACTTGGCGAACATCGAGCCTGTGCGGGATCGCATCCGGGTCAACTTCTCGGATATTCGCGACCAACACAGCATGCCGTATCTGGTTCGGGGGCAGGATGTGATCTTCAGTCTGGCGGGTCAGTTGAGCCATATCGACAGCATGCGGGATCCGGCGACCGATCTGGACATCAACTGCCGCAGCCAGTTGTCGTTGCTGGAGACCTGCCGAAGACTGAGCCCCGGCGTGAAGATCGTCTTCGCCAGCACTCGCCAGTTGTACGGCCGTCCCCGCTATTTGCCCGTCGACGAGCATCACCCGATCCGTCCGGTGGACGTCAACGGGATCAACAATCTGGCGGCGGAGATGTATTATTCGCTGTACCACGACGTCTACGGCATGCGCACGGTGAGCCTCCGACTGACGAACACGTATGGCCCGCGAATGGACCTGAAAAGCGACACGAAGGGATTCTTGGGCATCTTCATCCGCCGCGCCCTGCGAGGAGAGCGCATCCAGATCTTTGGTGACGGCCGCCAGCGGCGAGACTTCAACCACGTGGGCGACGTGGTGCGAGCGCTGTTGCTGGCGGGCATGCTCGACTGCGTTAATGGCCAGTCGTACAATCTCGGCTTTCCGCGTCCGTATTCGCTGTTGGAAGTTGTGGAGGTTCTGCAGACACTGGCCGCATTCGAGTACGAATGTGTGCCCTTCCCTGCGGAGCGAAAAACGATCGACATCGGCGATTACTACGCGGATTTCGGAGCTTACCAGGCCGTTGCGGGCTGGACTCCGGAGATGGATCTGCGGCCGGGCCTGATCGAGACACTTGACTTCTTTCGCCAGCATTGGGACCGCTATTTGCCTCCGCGATCATGATTCCAGCTTTTGACTACCTCCGCGGGCATGCCCGCCTCGGCCGCGAATTGGAGGCGGCAATGGGCCGCGTCATTTCCTCGGGCCACCTGATTCTTGGACCCGAGTGCGCGGCTTTCGAATCGGAGTTTGCCGAGTACGTCGGTTCGCGCGCCGCCGTGAGCACGGGCTCGGGCACGTCCGCGATCGTCATCGCGCTGCGGGCCTTGGGCATTGGTGCGGGCGACGAAGTGATCACGGTCTCGCATACGGCGGTCCCCACCGTGGGAGCCATCCGCGAAGCCGGCGCAAGCCCGCGCCTGGTGGATGTCGAGGAGGGCTCTTTGCTGATCGATCCTGGGCGAGTTGCGGAGGCCATTGGCCCGCGGACGCGCGCCGTCGTACCGGTACACCTGTACGGCTGCCCCGCCGAAATGCCGGCGATCGTGCAGATCGCGTCCCGGTACAACCTGGCCGTCATCGAGGATTGTGCACAGGCTCACGGCGCTCGCATCGAGGGGCGGCACGTGGGCACGTTCGGAACGATCGGCTGCTTCTCCTTCTACCCCACGAAAAATCTGGGAGCCTACGGCGACGGCGGCCTGTGCGTCACGGACGACCTGCAGTTGGCGGAGCGCATGCGCCGCCTCCGCTTCCACGGCTTCGATGAAACGCGAGCGGCTCAGCTGGAAGGAATGAACAGCCGCCTGGACGAACTGCAGGCGGCGATTCTGCGCGTCAAACTGCGGCATCTGGACGAGGCACTGAGCGCTCGGCGCAGCATTGCACGGCAGTATCGGGAGTTGCTGCAGGAAACCGGCGTCCGCCTGCCCGAGATGCGTCCGGGGCGAGAGCACGCCTGGCACCTGTTTGTGATCCGGACGTCCCGGCGGGATCTGCTTATGAAGGCCTTTCAGAGGTCGGGCATTGGGTTTGGAATACACTATCCCCGGCCGGTTCACCGCATGCCAGCCTACGGCGGCTTGGGCTACGGCCCTGGCTCGTTGCCGATTACCGAGTCGGCGGCCGACGAGGTGCTTTCCCTGCCGATGTTCCCCGAGCTGACGGCCCAGGAAGTGGAAAGCGTGTGTGGGACGATTCAACGGACTTGGGGCGACCGGGTTGGACGGGGCCTCTGCCCATGACCGATGACGAATACTACCGCATGGCGGAACTGGAAGCGGAGCACTGGTGGTACCGCGGTCTGCGCGACGTCATCGCCCGCGTGCTCAAGGCCCGACAGTTCGTGGGCCGGAGTGGGCTGCAGGTGCTCGATGCCGGCTGTGGTACTGGCGAGAACCTGCGGCTGCTCGGCGAGTTGCTCAGCCCCTCTTATCTCGGCGGTTTTGACGTCTCGCCTTTGGCCGTCGATCTCTCGCGGCGCAAGGTCCCGCAAGCCGACGTGTACCTGGGCGATGTCTGCCACCCGCCAGTGCGCGGCGATCGCTACGACGTGATTCTCAGCTGCGACGTCCTTTGCACGACGGGTTGGGACGCCGCGCGGGACGGGGTGCGCCGGCTCGCCGATGCCATGCGCCCGGCTGGTCTTCTGATCTTGAACCTGCCCGCCTATCCGTGGCTTTACAGCAAGCACGACTTGGCGGTGGGCACCTGCGAACGGTTCACTGCGGCCAAGGTCCGTGGCTTGGTTCACGAGCTGGGGCTGGAGACGGAGTTGCTGACGTACCGGGTGTCGATCCTTTTTCCCGCGGTCGTTCTGGCACGTTTGCCCTCGATGCTCTGGCGGCCTCGCGACGTCTCGTCCGTTCATTCGGACCTGCGCCGCTCGAATCCGCTGGCCAACCGCTGCCTCGCGCGCATTCTCAGGTTCGAGAACGCTGCGATCATCCGGGGCATCAGATGGCCCTGCGGGTTATCGGTTTTTGCCGTGGCCCGCCGGCGCTGACGACCCCAGCGTCGAAGGCTCAGGGCCCAATGCCTGCCGGCGATCCCGATCACTCCGAGGACCGTGGCAGCCAGCGCCGCCCAGCCGAACATCTGCCGGCCGCGCGCATGCCGCGGGTGCCTCGGCAACTGGACCAGTTGGCCTTCGGCGGCCGTCCCACGGATCGAGAGCAGGTCTTCGCGAGGTTTCTCGCGGAGCATCTCGCGGAGTTTGGTGAAGGCGTTCAGCAGAGCCTGGTAGTCGGGATCGCTCGTATCGGCAAACACCGTGCTCTCGCAGCAGCCCCAGCCACCTGCCGACTGGGCCAAGGGTGCGGCCAACGCCCGGCTCAGCCGTACGTCGCGCCAATTGAGACTGATACGCCCGAAATCCAGCCCTCCGCCGGCATGGCACGAATCACACCGCCGCGAGCAGATCTCGTAAAAGGTCGCACGCACCCCCTGGCCGAAAATCCTGCGGTCAGGCCAATTCATCTCGTAGCGGTCATAGTAGACCCCGTTGGCATCGATCCAGTTGAACAGCCGCTGCCACTCGTCGTCCGTCAGTTGCACGCCGTAATGGCCTGAGGCCAGCAACTTCGTCAGCCGCGACGCGTTCGAGCCGAACGTATAGGCCGGCCGCGGGTAGACATCCTCGGGCCGGTCCCACGAGGTCGAGTCGGCGACGCTCAGGTAGCGGAGCAGTTCCTCGTATCCGATCGTGAACTGGTCGGTCAAGTCGTCGGTCAGGATCACCCGGTTGGCCTTGCGATCGTGCGTGTGGCAGGCGATGCATTTGGCGTTGAGCACCGGCTGCACGTCGCGGAGAAAGCTGATGATCTCGGTTCCCCAGGGCGGCGGTTGGGGGCGACTCGGCTTGCGCGTCAATGCGTGGCGGACCGGGCGGTCGCCATTGCAGGCCGGCGTCGTGTTGCGCGGTTCGTGGCAGCCGATGCAACTGCGGACCTCGCCCGGCTTCAAACAGACGACGCTCCGCATCCGCTGGACTTCCCGCTGCGCGGCGTCGAGTACCTGAAAGTACACGTTTCGGTTCGCCGGAACCACGAACTGCGCCGAGCCGTCCTCTTCCACTGGGACGGTGCCCAGAATCCGCTTGACCGTGTACATCGGAGTGCCCGAAGTGCAAATCACACCACCCTGCGGCACGCTCTTTCGAGGCACGTCCTCCAAGACCCTGAGGTACTTGGCAGTCCCTCGGGGGACTTCGGGCAGGCCGGCATACACGTCGGCCAGCACCACGGTGGCCTCCGCGTCCAGCGCATCGCTGTCAGGGCGGGGCGAAGGCAAGACGTGCGGATGAGGCCGCGGCGCCCACGGAACCGGCTCGGCACAGGAGATGTCCGGATCGCGGTAGACCAGCGCCAGATTGCCGTGCCGGTCGGCCAGGTAGAGCGCCCACGTCGACTCCAGCCAAGCCATGGCAGTCGGAGTGTAAGAACAAAGCCACGTGGTCTCCGAAAGTGGCATCGGATCGCTGAACCAGCCCCAGCGGCTGTCTTCTGCAGCCTGGCCGGTCACCGGCACCTTGGGGGTCAACAATGTCAGCGGCGCATCGCCGTCGATTCCGCGGCGCACGTCGATCAAACCTACCGCGCCGTGCGTCTGGCCGTGGTGCGCTGTGAACAGGGCCATCACCTTTGTGCTGTCCGGCACTTGGCGGGCGAACATCACGACGTTCGGGCGGATCGTGGCGTTCCCGTAATAGGGAGCCACCATCGTCCCGTCGGGATGGACGGTGAACGGCTTGTGCGCCGCGGTCACCGATCGCTCGTTGTACTCCCAACGGCCGAACAGGATCCGCCCGTCGGACATTACGCTGGGCGTGAAATCGTTGTACATGTTGAAACTCAACTGCCGGATGTCCGATCCGTCGGCATTCATCACGAACAAGTTGGGGGCATGCCGGTCGGCACCGCACATCACGAAATGCTCCGAACGGTCGGACGTGAAGCCGATCCGGCCGTCAGGCAGGTAGAACGGCTCGCAGTCGTTCTTGGGCCCCGTGGTGATCTGACGCAGCCCCGTACCGTCCGCGTTCGCCTGATACACGTGATAACTCTGGCCGCCGTCCCAAGAGTCGGAGCCGTTGCCGAACGCGAAGACAAGTTGCTGGGCGTCCCAGCTCAGGCAGATGTCGCGATAGACGCCTTCACCCAGCGAATCCACAACCGGCGTCAGCTGCCCGTCCGGGCAGGGCGGTGTGAGCCGATAGATCCCGCCGCCGGGGCGATTCAGCAGGTGATGGGCGTCCATGAACGGCTGCTCGGAAATGAAGGGCTTCCGCTTCACCAACAGCAGCGAGGGGAAGTGAATGCGGCCAAGCAGAAGCTGATCGCGCAGTTGGTTCGCCTCCTCGAACAGCGCCGACCATCCGAGCCCAGACTCTCTTCCGCCCGATGGCCAGGCATCCGCCCGGCGCCGCAACGAAGCCAACTGGTGCGCCGCCTCCAGATCGGGCGTGTCCGCCAGAATCTGGTCGATGCTGTCGAGGATTGCGGCAACATCCTCAACGTACGTCAACAAGGGCAGCCGATAGGATTTGCCGCTCCCCGCAACAGTCAGGATCAGCAGTCCGCCGCCCGGCTTGGACAGTTCGATCGGAAACACAACCGGCTGCCCGGCGTCAACCGCCAGGGCAATCGAACGCCGGTCGCAGAGACGCGAACCCTCCAGATCGTGGAAGTCAAGCTGGAGTTCGAGTGTTAGTGGCTGGACAGAGACATTCCGCAACGTCAGCGACAATTCGTTCATGCCGCGACGAAGGTCCACCGGAACATCCAGGCACAGGGCAAACGGTGCGGGCTGCGGGTGGAAGCAAGTCAGGCAGTCAAAGTCGCGCAAGTACTGATGATACCATTGGTCTCCGCCTCCGCCGCCGGGATGCTTGTAGGCCGACACGTCGGCACCCCCAGGAAGAGTTTCCGAGGTCGTCGAGCCATCGCTGCCGGCGCGTTGGACGCGGAACTGGCCTGCCGAGAGACGGACGTGCAAAACCTGATTCCGATCCTTGCGGGGGATCAGTCGAGACGGAATCGGATTCGGCCACGGCACGGCTTGGCCATTGTCGGGAACGGGCAGCCTTGGCGTCCCCGCAACTCCGGCGGTGTGCCCCGCCGCCAGAATCTGCTCCCAGTCTCGGATGGCAAGGAGCGACTCGCGGAAATACCAGTCGTTCCGTGTTATTTCCGTCGGCACAGCAATTGCGATGCTGTCCGGTGACGCCGTGGACAGCAATAGCACACAGACAAAGCTTTGGGGAAAAAGAAGGCGCATCGGTCACTCGCTCGAATCGCCGCCCCAAGAAAGGTCATGACGCGGCAGAGGCATCGCACGAGGCGCATGCGCGGCGTCCAGCCTTTTTTGAGGCGGCGATTCGATCCAAGGAGGGGTTCAAAGGGTCCGTGAGAAGACGTTGAACCCCAACAGTGTCAAGTTGTTGCGTGCTTTTCAGACCTGAGTGGGCGGTAAGTACGGAAACGATGCTCCAGCAGCCTGCCGCGGCGGCGAGTGACATTGGATGCGCAGAAACCTACTTCCGGCATCACTGCGCGCCGCCCAGGTGGTGCTGGGCTGGCAAACGGAGGCAAAACGGACTTCGTTCTGGAAAAAAACTTCTCACTGGAAAGAAACTTTTTATCCACTATGCCATCTGTGACCGCCGCAGGTTTGTGACCTGCGTTAGCCGCAGGTTCGGCGGGGCATCCTTGCCATGTTTGGTGCGCAGGTAACTCAGCGAGTCGGGTCGGTTGCGCCCCTGCCAAGATCCAGAAAAGGCAATCGGCGACTCGTGTCTTCTCCCAACCGGGTTGCCCCGCATCCAGCCGCAGACACCACGGCCCCTAGTCCGGCGGCACGATCCGCCAAACTGGTGCCCGTTGCCGTGTTGTTGATGGCGGGCGTCTACTTGTCAGGGTTTGCCTATCGCGGATGGATTCCGGCTGACGCAGGGACACTCGGCCAGTGTGCCGAACGCGTGTTCTGCGGGGAAATCCCGCATCGCGACTTCGACGACATGTACACGGGGGGACTCAGCTACTTGCACGCAGCGGCCTTCAAGGTCTTCGGATTCCGGCTGAGTTCGATTCGTACCGTTTTCTTTGTATTTGTGCTGGCGTTCGTGCTGGCCGCGTACGCCATTGCGGCACGCGCGGCGCCGGCATGGATCGCCGGACTGGTCGTCATCGCCTGCGTTGGGTGGAGCGTCCCGAACTACTTTGCCGCTCTTCCTTCCTGGTACAATCTGTTCTTTGCCACGTTTGGGATGCTGGCTCTCCTAAAATATACCGATACCCAACGGAGATACTGGCTGTTCGTAGCCGGATTTTGCGGTGGGCTGGGGATACTTGCCAAGATCGTGGCCCTCTACTACATCGGGGCCGCTGGTTTCTTCCTGGTTTACCGAACTCAGCTTCTGGCGAGGCAGAAGGACCCTCGGCCGACGCCTGTTCGTCGCGGCGTCATGCTGGCCGTGCCTGGCGTCGTTTCGGCCGTCTGGCTGGGCTGCTTGTGGATGCTGGTGCATCGCCACGTTGATTCGATGTTGGTTCTGCAGTTTCTGGTTCCGTCCGCAGCCGTCTGCGCGGCGTTGATCGGGGACGCCTGGGGCAACGGCGGCGGGATGTCCAAGGGGGATTTGGCGGGGCTGGCTCGCGACCTGCTCGCGATGTCGCTCGGCGTCTTGCTGCCCATCGCTTGTTTCCTGCTACCGTTCGTCGGCGGGGACGCCCTCGACGATCTATTCCGCGGGGTATTCGTGACGCCGCAGTTACGGCTGGATCATGCCGGCAGTCCGCTCCCGCCGACGTGGGCTATGATCCTGACAGTACCGGTGGCTTGCCTGTTAGCTTTGGGGCTCACGCGCCTGGGTAAACGCGACGGCTGGCTGACATTGGGCGTGGCGCCGGCACTCGCGGGTCTCTTGTGGCTGGCGTCCAATGACCTGATGAATCAGGCCATCTTCTTGGCAGTCCGCTGTGCGGTGCCCCTCGTCGCGGTCCTGGCGGCTTGGCTACTGCTGAGCAACGCCGGTCCGCTTTCTCTCACGCGCCGGCAGGAGCTGTTTCTCATCATCACGATGATGGCGTTCATCTGCCTGGTGCAGTTTCCGTTGTCCGTTCCGATCTATTTCTGCTACGTCGCCCCCCTGGCGGGTTTGGCCATACAGTTTCTCCTCGCATCCCAGCCGTATCCGCCCCGACGCGTGCAGCTGTGCACCCTGGTGTTCCTTCTGGTCTTTGCCCTGGGTTTCCTGAACCGCCGCACTTTCTTTGACGATCCCAGGATCGACCGGCTAGACCCGCCCGTCAACAGACTCGCTTTGGACCGCGCCGGTTTGTTCGTCTCCATGCGTGACAAGGTGAAATACGAGAACTTGGTGCGCCTCGTCAATAGATATTCTCCGCCGGGAAGCTACATCTACGCTACTCCAGATTGTCCGGAGGTCTACTTTCTGAGCGAGCGGAAGAACCCCACACGGACGCTGTTTGATTTCTTCGATACTACCGAGAGACGCACCGAACGACAGCTGGCACTGATCGAGCGGCACAACATCCGTGTGGTCGTGATCAATCTTCGGCCGGGCCATTCGGAGAAGGTCGACCCTCAATTCGTGTCAGCCATCGCGACACATTTCCCATACGCCACGAAGATCGACAATTTCCTCGTTGCCTATCGCGTCCCCGGTTGTCACCCCATCGTTACACACAAATCGGGCGGGGCCAGGGGGAATTTCTGGAGGGTGATGGACGGTTTGGGCGAGAGACCCTCAGCGAGCATCCCGGCGGCTTGTGGAGGCTGGACCGAAACGCGCAAGGCATTGGGAACCGGGCTTGCTGTTCGGACCCTGGCCGGGTAATTTGTCCGTTTGCGCGTGCGATCGTTGTTTCCATCTCCGTTGTGCGACAGATTTCTCAGGGCCGCACGGCTCGTCGAATGCCATGTCCCGCTGGCCCGTTCTGCCTGATCCTCCGTTGCCTCTGTTGATCACGGGCATTGCCGGTGTGGCCGGCTACAATGCTTTCGACTATTTCCAGCGGCGATATCCGGGCCAAGTGATCGGCACCCGGCGGGCCGACAACGTGCTGTTGTCGGGCCCGGCGATCGAAGCGTGCGACATTTACGACGCGGATGTCATGCAACGCTTGTTCGACCGCTACCAGTTTGCCTCGGTGCTCAGTTGCGAGGGCACTTGCAAGCTGAAATCGTGCGAACTGGATCCCTGGCTGGCGTGGCGCGTGAATGTGGCTGGGGTGGACAACTTGCTGGAGACGATCGGGGACGCGGATGTCCGCCTGATCCATCTGTCGGTCGATTTGGTGTACTCCGGCACCGGCAGCGGCGGTTACGTCGAGCACGACCCGCCCGACCCGGTGACGATTTACGGCAAGACGATGTCGCACGCCGAGCAACTGATCCTGGCACGTCGGCCAGACGCCGCCGTCCTGCGGATTTCGCTGCCGATGGGCATCAGTTCCAATGGCCATGCCGGGGCGATTGACTGGATTCAGTCGCGGTTTCAAAAGTCGCGGCCTGCGACGCTGTACTACGACGAGATTCGCACGCCGACGTACACGGACTGCATGAATCGGCTGTTCCAAGCCCTGCTGTCCAGCGATCTGGCGGGCCTGTACCACGCTGGCGGGCCGCGGCGGTTGAGCCTGTTTCAGATCGCCCAGATCGTCAACCGCATCGGCGGCTACGATCCGGATCATGTGCGGACCTGTTGCCGGTTCGAGGCTGGCCCCATCCCGCCGCGTGCCGGCGACGTCACGATGGATTCCAGCCGGCTGATTCGCGCCCTGGGCTTCAACCCCTTCGACCCCTGGCCGCTGTACGACGATCACGTCCCCACGCACCGCGACTGGCACCGCGAGCGTCCGCGTGGCGAACGCGGGTCGCCTGAATTGCTGGCCGAAGTGCTGTACCGCAACCCGCGTCTCGGCAAGCTGGCGGCGTAGGCCATCAGTCCGGCGGCCATTTCGAACAACTTCCTGCACGACTCCTTCTCCTCAGGCTCCGCCTCAGATCCACGGCTCGACCAGCCAGTGCATGAGCACGTAGCAGATCATGCCGATAAAGGCGGAGCAGGGGATGGTCAGGACCCAGGCCAGCACGATCCGTTCCCCCCAGATCCAGCGGACGCTGCGGACGCGCCGCGTGCTGCCCACGCCCAGAATGGCCCCGGTGATCGCGTGCGTGGTCGAGATCGGCACACCGCCGATCTTGGTAAAGCCCATGATGGCGATGGCCGCGGCCGTCTCGGCGCAGAAGCCGCCCACCGGCTGCAGTCGCGTGATGCTGGAACCGACGGTTTTCACGATCCGCCAGCCGCCGAACATGGTGCCCAAGGCGATGGCAAAATTGCACGACAGGATGATGGGCATCCCATAGGCGTGATCCAGGCCGAACAGGTGGACCTGGCCCCACGTTGTCCATGGCTCCAGGCCCGCTGCGGTCAGCAACAAGACGATGATCCCCATCGTCTTCTGGGCGTCGTTGCCGCCGTGGCCCAGACTGTACAAGGCGGCCGAAACCAATTGGAGCCGGCGAAACAGCCGGTCCACCTTGTGCGGCGTCGCGCGGCGAAACAACCACGACACCAGGATCAGGTTGAGCGATCCCAAGGCAAATCCCAAAGCAGGCGACAAGACGATGCCCAGCAGAATCAGCACCCAGCCGTGCAGGATCAGTACCGTAAAGCCTCCTTTGGCAATCGCGGCCCCCGCGATGCCGGCCACCAGCGCATGCGAGGAACTGGTGGGCAGCCCCAGCAGCCAGGTGATGATGTTCCAGGTGATTGCGCCCAGCAGGCCGCCGCAGACGACGTAGACGTCGATCAGCGACGTTTCGACCAGGCCGGTGCCGATCGTTTTAGCCACGTGGGTACCGAACAGGAAGGCCGCGGCAAAGTTGAAGAACGCGGCCCAGGCCACCGCCAGCCGCGGCGACAGGACGCGGGTCGAGACCACGGTCGCGATCGAGTTCGCTGCGTCGTGAAAGCCGTTCAGGAAGTCGAAAACGAGCGCCACGAAGATCGTCACCAGGACGACGACCAGCATCCCCGTGCCCATGCTCAACGGCACGGAACCGGCGTCGGCGGCGATCAGCGTCCACGGGGCGTCAGCGAGGAGGTCCATAAGAAGCCGGTTCGTTGTCTGCAGGGGTTGTCGAGTCCTGGGTGGCGGCCAGAAGCCCGCTTGGGGCAAAGCGCCGGGCTTGCGGGGACGGCTGCCTACCCGTTTTTCAGCGAGATCCGCTCCAGCGTGTTGCTCACGTCTTCACACTTGTCGATGGCCTTCTCGACGCGCCCGAACAGGTCCATCCACTTGATGACTTCCAACGGTTCCACGCTGCCCTCGAACAGGTGCGAGACGGCGGCCTGGTGGTTGTCGTCGCCCTCGTTTTCGAGCCGGTGAACCTCGATCAGTTGCGCGCTCAGGTCCGCCAGCCGGTGCGACTTGCGCAGGCGATGCACCGCGTCGCGGACTGCGGTGGCGGCCGCGATCAGGACGTGCGTCTGCTTCAGAAACAGGGGCTCCATATGGTTGGCGTGATACATGGGAAACCGCTTGGCCAGCGCGTCGATTTCGTCGATGATGTCGTCCAGGCCGCCGACCAGTTCGTGGATGTCCTCCCGGTCGAAGGGCGTGATGAAGGTCCGGTCCAGACGGTCCAGCGCCTGGTGGGCCAAGTCGTCGGCCGCGTGCTCCGCGTCCCGGATCCGCTGGATGATTCCCTTGATCGCAGGAAACTGGGCCGCCAGTTCGGTCAGGCACTTGGCGCCGCTCAGAACATGCTCAGCGAGCGCCTCGAACAAGTCAAAGAACGCGGTATCTTTCGGCAGCAGATTGAACACGGCCGGTTGCGTCTCCTGGGGAGCTTGACATTCATCAGCACGGAAAGAAAGCGGCAAAATCGCGACACCGCCACGGGCTGCCAAGGGGGGGGCAAGCCGGGGTTGCCTCGAAGATCGCTTTCGCAGTAGTGTACAGCAACTTCGGAGCGCGGGAAACCACCGGTCGCAAGCCTTCGCGTCCTGGGGGCGGTTCTCAGCCAACCCGCTCCACGCGCACCGCCGCCGACTCCGCTTCCAGCGTGTGCGGGGTCAGCCGGGAAGGCAGGATTTGACGGGCGTTTTGGCCTGCGGCAGCGATGCCCAGGCGGACCGCTTCCGGCAGGGGACGGCCGCCCCCCGTGGCCCAGGCGATGGTTCCTGCCATCGCGTCGCCGGAGGCGATGGGATTGACGGGAGCCGCGATGGCCGGCGGGTAGAAGCGATAGACGGCGTCGGACGAGCTGACCCAAACGGCGGCAGCGCCTTGGGTGATGACAACCCATTGCGCGCCGCGGTCGTTCAACGTGCGCATCGCCGCCAGCAGGTCGTTGTCGTCGTCCAGCGGCCGGCCAAACGTCCTGGCCAACTCCTCGCGGTTGGGTTTGACGACGTAGGGCTTCAATTCCAAGACCGAAAGCAGCCCCTCGCCGCGGAAATCGAGCACCGCGGGGCAGGGAGTGCGTTCGACCAGTTCGCGATAGTAGCTGTCCGGCGTGCCCTGCGGCAACGAGCCGATCAGCACGGCGGCCTCGGCGCGTGCGGCCTCTTCGCCGTAGGCTTGGCGGAACGCATCGAGTTCCTGCGGCGTCAGCGGGCGGCCATTTTCGACCAGTTCTGTGATGCTGCCGGTCGCTCGGTCCACGAGGGTCGTGCAGATCCGCGTGGCAGCGCCGGTTCTGACCCAGCGGTAGGGCACACCCAAGGCGTCGAATTCGGCTTCGATCTGCGGCACAGCCGGTCCACCGACCGGAGCCAACGTCAACGTCGGGCCGCCCAGACGATGCGCCGCCATGCCCGCATTGAACACTTTGCCGGAAGCGCACCAGATCACTTCCGCCGCTCGATTCACTTCGCCGTAACGGAACGAATCGAAAACCAGAATCTGTTGCCAGGCAGGGGTCAGTCCAGCGGATAGAATCACTTGCGAGGCTCCTGACGCGGTTAACAGCACGCAGCGCAAGCAAGGACACGCTGGGCACTCGCCTGCGCGGCGTGCTGGTAGGGCAAACGTACTTAGAACCGCTAACAAAACCGTTCGGCGCGGGTCTCTGACCCCGCCGAAACCG
>CAYPGE010000056.1:0-29161 GCA_964409865.1 uncultured Pirellulaceae bacterium | reverse complement strand
TTGTCAGTGGTCACTTGTCAGTGGTCACTTGTCAGTGGTCACTTGTCAGTGGTCATTTGTCAGTGGTCATTTGTCAGTGGTTCTTCGGCGGCGGATAGCTGGGCGAACCAGACGTCTAGCTCGTGTTCGAAACGCTCCAGGCGATGGCGGCGCGGGACGCGGGCTGGCGCCGCCTCGTCGCTCGACTTGACGGTCGCGGCCAGCAGGGCCTCGCCGGCCTGGGAATCCAGCCACGGCAACGAGTCGTCCTCGCCGGCGTTCCGACCCAGATCGGCGAAGACGCCGTCCAGACGGGAGGCGAGATCGGGGAGGCGGGATACGGGATACGGGATACGAGATTCCGAATCTGGGATGAGAGACACGCGATCGGCGACCCAGGACGAAGACTCCAGCCGAGAAGCCGACAACACCGGCGCCATCAGGCCTGAATCCGTGTGCTCGTAACCCAGCAAGTGCCCGATCTCGTGCAGCAACGTGTGCATCAGGTCCAGGCCGGTCGTCGGTGATCGGTGATCGGTGATCGGTGATCGGTCACTGATCGCCGACCACTGATCTCCGACCTCCGATCTCCGACCTCCGATCACGGATAACCGATCACCGATCACCGATGACCGATGACCGATCACCGATGACCGATGACCGATCACCGACCACCCCCAGCCCGCGGCGTCGTTGTCGATGCGGATGTCGTTGGTCGTCGGAAGGGCCAGGCCCAGCTTCGCGCCGCCCAGGTCCGTCACGCCCACGTGCAGGTCGTTCAGCACGGCGGCTTGGGCCGGCGTCAGCCCGGCGGCTGACCACCGCGCCGCGGCCTCCGACACTAGCGGCGCCAACATCGCGTCGTCGATCGTCGCCCCGCCGCCCGCTGCCGCTGCGGGAGCCGCCGCCAGCAGGTTGAGGATCGCCGAGCCGTCGGGAAAACTGCCCGACGTGATCTCGATCCCCGACACCACCCAGTTGAAATTCTGGCCGCCCAGATCGACGAACCAGATGTCCAGGATGTTGTCGGCGCCGGGGTCACCCGTCAAGGTCTGCACCTCCACCGCGCCCGGCATCAGCGAGGTCACAGGGTGAACGGACCAGCTCACGCCGTTCTCCACGCGGACCTCGAAGTTGTCGTACGTGTACGGATAGCCCCCCGTCCCCAGCGGGTTGGACAGATACACACGCACGCTGTAGCTGCCCGGACCCACCTGCACCTGGAATCTGGCATTGCTGCCCGAATGCAAGTCGCGGTTCAGGTTGCTCCAGCCCGTGTTCGGCCGGTCCGCCGCCGCCACCCGTGTTGACCAGCCGTAGCCCCGTGTGGCGCTGAAAATATCCCGCGGACCCACGTGCGTGAACCCCGCCTGCGTGTACGTCGCCGAGGACCCCATGTCGAAACGCAGCACCGTGTCCGGCGTCTGCGGCGGCTGGTAGTCCTGCGCCGTGGAGCCCAGGTTCCGCCCCAGCACCTCCTGGGCCGTGATCGTCGCCGTCTCGGTGCCGCTGCCCCCCGTCCCCGATGGACGCCGGATCTGGAACGAGAACACGCCCGCTTCGTCGGCTTGCACCTGGACGCCTTGGTACGTTGTGCTCAGGTCCGACGACACAATCGTCCCCAGGGTCGTGGCCACCGTCACCAGCGAGTTCGCCGGCGCTCCGCTGCCTTGGAAGGTGTCGACCGTCGTGCCGGTCGCGTCCGTATCCAAGGCTCCGCTGCCCGTCGGCATGGTGCGGGCGATCACGATCGGCTGGGCCGGCGCCGGCCGCACTCGCAAGGCGTTCAGCACCCAGTGCGGGTCTACGCCGCCCGCGTCCCGCAACCGGACGTCCAATTGCGGTGCGATCAGCGGGTCCGGATCGGCCGGGACGTTGACGACAAAGCTGGAGGACGTCCACTGCCCCGGCGCCGTCGAAACCGTCGTCTGCAGAGCCCCTAACGCATACACCTGCACCTGATCGTGATAGAACGGCGACGTGTCGCCGATCACCGTGTTGACGATGTAGGGGCCATCCGGCAGGTCGACCAGGAACTTCGATTCGTACCCGTAGTGCCCGTCCCGCAGCAGCGCATCCGGGCCGCCGCGGTCGAAACTGGCCAGCGGCAGGGCCGGCGGCGGCGTGGGCGCTGCGTTCCAGCCCAAGGCGTTGGTCGTGGTCAGGTCGTACGTCTGACTCAGCGGCACGCCCACGTAGTCCTCCGCAATCGTTTCGTTGCCCAGCGTGCCCGGATAATCCGTCGCCGTGACCACATTGCCGGCATTGAAGTCCAGCAGTCGCGTCCTCGGCAGATCGTACTCCTGGATGTACGTCCCCCGGTACATGCCGAACGCGTCCGCAGGCAAGACCCTCCCGGCGCCCTCGGCCGGTACGACGTGCTGGCCCGGCGCTGGATCGACCGTGATGAGCACCGGCCCGGTGCCCGTCGGCCGCCGCAGATCGAAGGTGAAATCGCCGTTAAAATCCGAGACCACCTGCGTATAGGTGCGGTACATGTCTTGGTCCGCCGTCGTAATCGTGCCCAGGTTGGACGCCGTCACGTCGCCCCAGGGAGGCGCGTCGTACTCGTTCTGGTTGCTGGCCCGCACCGTCAACAACGCGTCGGGAGGCGCGCCCGACCCGGTGTAGGTGTCCACGCTCAGGCCATCCGCGGGCAGTGCGCCGGCCGCGGGGGGAACGACCGTGATCACGTTCACGTTCTCGATCGGGCGGACGTCCATGCCCAGGATGACGGCGGACGGATTGGTCTCCGCCCCGATCACTGGATTGGGGAGGTCCCGGATCTGGACATACAGCAGGCCGCTGGTCCCGACCTGTACCTCGAACCGCACCGTCGTGTACTCCGTGACGTCCGCTTGCGTGCTGACGACCTTGGTCTGGTCGTCACCAATCGGGCCCAAGCCGCCTGGCCCCGGATCGTACGCCCGGAACTGCTGCCAGTCGTGCGGATGCACCCAGTCGCCTGTCGCAATCGACACCTGGTACTTCGTGTTGGGATCCACTTCGACCTGAAACGTCCGCACCGTGTCCAACTGGACCACGTGCCCGTCCCACAACAGCAAGTCGACCGTCGGGTGCGGCGCCGGATAGTCTTCCGGCCGCTCGAACGACTCCATCGGTGCGTCCCAGCCATAGTTGTTCGACGGGGTCTTGACCAGTTCCGGGGCCACGGGCACGTAGTTCGGCGCCGTGTAGCCGTGGAACCCGTTAAAGTCGAACCGGAACCCCGAGGATGGGAATCTCAAAACGACGTCGTTGCCGTCACCGCCCACGTACGAAATGACGGCTCTCAAGCCGGTTCCCCGGAAATTGCTGTCGTAGACCCCGCCCTCGCGGAGATTGTTGAATCCTCGGTCCTCGGTGCCCAAGATCACGGCGTCGGTGCCGTCGTTGTCGATGATGACGATTTCGTCGCCCTCCGACGGCAGGAAGGTACCGGGCGTCTGTAGCATGGCACCGGCCAGGATGGTCACCGGGCCATTGACCCGGAGTTGGTCGTGCTCGCTGCCCGCCACCCGGCCTTCGATGTCGACCACGAAATTCGAATCGGTCTGGAAGGCGGCTCCATCCGTGGTCAGACGCCCCGGATTGGTGCCCGACGGCTCCGGAATGATCCCCGGCGAGACGGTCGAGCCGAGCCGCGCAGTGACCTGCCCCTCGACGCGGCCGTGGCCTTGGAGCGTTTGTCCGTTGGCCAAGGCGATCGTGTTGCCGTTCAAGCCCAGCACGTCCAGCACGGCGCCGGCCCGGACGGTGATCAGCGTCGAGGCGGGGATGTTGTTGACCGAAGCGGCCGCCAGCGCCAAGGTGCCGGCCACGATGTCGGTCTCGCCGGTGTACGTGTTGCCGGGATGATTCAAGGTCAACGTGCCGGCGCCCTGTTTGGTCAACCCGCCGTCGGGCGTCGCGTCCAAGTCCGTGTCGTGGACCACCGGCCGAAGCACACGGGCGTTCTGTGGGCCGGGGATATCGATGAACGCGCCCCCGTCTTCGATGGTCGCCTGGCATTTCAGTTCGGTGAATCCCGCGCCCGGTGCAATGACGAAGTCATCGATCAGATTGATGACAGGAGCTGAACTGGGATCGGACTTGGGCCTGAGCGTGCCGCCGTCGAAACGCAAGTCGAGCGTGTGCGTGCCGGACGCACCGCCGGTCCGGTTCAGGTAGATGCGATCCGTGACCAACGTGCCGCCTGCATCCAAGTTGACCTCGAACTTGGATAAGGTCTCGCCCGCCGTCTCGTTCACGACCTCGTCGACTGTCACGACTCCGCCGCTCAAGAAGACGCGCGCTGTGTCACCAACTTCCTCGTGACGCAAGCTGCGGGCAGTTACGGTGCCGCCGCTGACGTACAGATCGGAATAGCTGGTGCGACCGACGACGAGGTTGCCCGCGACGGACACCGTCCCATCGCTGATGTACGCGACTTGCCGCGTGTTCAAGCCGATGTAGAAATTGCCGGCCACTTGCGTCGTGCCGCCGTGGATGGTGACCAGCGCGGGGTCGGCGCCTACCGTGCCCAACGTCGTGTACAGATTGCCGCCGACCTGCAGCGAGCCGGCGCTGACGTCCAGCTTCCAGGGCGAGGTTCCCGTGGAGAAACTCGACGCCTTTCCGGCGAAGAGGGACTGGGAGGTTTGCAAGGTTCCCCCGGCGAGGCTCAGCTGGGCGTTCCTCAGGAAGACGCTGACCTCGCCGACCACGAAGGACGGCCCCTCAAGCCACCCCGGATCGGAGCCAGTTGCCTTCAACGTCCCGTTGGTGAGGGCCAATTCGCCGCCGGAAACGACCAAGACGAAAACCTGCGTTTCGCCGGGCGCCACCAAGGTCAGCGTGCCCTGGCCCTGCTTCTCCAGGTCCCCGCTGAGGGTCATCTCGGTCGCGAAAGTAACGTGGTTACCGTTGGTGTCGATAATCGCCCGCGCCGCAGAACTCGCCGTGGTGATCCGGCTCGACAAATCCGTCGTGATTCCCAGGCCGTAGCGCAGCGTTCCGCTGCCCGTGAAAACGATGTCTCCCACGCTTCCCAAGGCGTTGACGGTATTGAGCTGGATCGCGCCCGAGGAGGCGTCTCGGAACTCGGTTCCGCCGCTGAACGAGTTATTGCCTCCGAGAACCAGCGTACCCAGTCCGAGTTTGACCAGGCGGTCGGCGCCGGTGCCGTTGTCGGCAATGACGCCGTTGTAGGTCAAGACGACGCCCGCCGGTACGTTGATGATCCCGTCGCCTTGGCCCATGGAAGTGCCGATGCTGATCCCGCGACTGGGGGAAAGGGTCATGCTGGCCGTCACCTCCAATCTGCCGCCGTCGATGATCAGGTGGCCGGCTGTGGGCGCGGCGGGCGGGATCCCCAGGCAACCATCACCGTTGATCCTCAACGTACCATCGGAAATGACCGTGGGCCCGGTAAAGGTGTTGCCGGTGTTGCTGAGTGTCACATCGCGAGTCGTGGTCTTGTTCAGTCCCACCGGCCCAGCCAGCCTCGCGCTGATGGTCCCGAACTGGAGGTCGAAGTCGCTTGCGCTGGTGAGGACCGCGCCGGCATTACCGGTGATATTGCCGGCGGTTGTCGGGCTGCCCAGTGTGACGCCGGCGACCGTGTCGCTGTAATCTCCCATCGCGAACGTCGCGGGCAACACGGTCCCGATGACCTTCAGCATCGAGGCGTCGTCGAGGAGATTTGACGCCCCCAGTGCGAACGTGCCGGAGTTGAGTTGGATCGTGTTCGCTCCGGCACTCAACGGTCCGGAGATCGTCAGCGAATTGCTCTCGCTGACGTACACGCTGCCGTTGGCGGTACCTTGCAGCGAGTCCACGGCCAGGGACAAAGGATTATTGCTGGCTCCGACGGCGCCACTTGTGTTCAGGACCACCGTGCCGGCCGTGATGTCGGCGGAACTGCCCGCCGCACTGGCAACTGCGCCTGTCTGAAGCTCCACCGTCTTGCCGCTGGCCAGCTGCAAGTACCTGGAAAACGTAGCATCGCCCCCGCGCAGGGTGAGCCCGTAGTCTTCGGTCGCCAGATTGACCGCCGCCGTACTGCCAATCGTGATCGCACCGGTGCCGCCGCTGCGGCCGATCGTGACCGTGCCGGTGGAGGCCAGGTTGCCTAACTCCACCAGGGTCAAGTTGAAATCGCCAGTGCCGGAGTTCAGCCCGATCGTCCGCGACGGCGTGGCCGGTTGCAGTGTGATCCCGCCGTTGGACGTGATCGTGCCTTGGATGTCCATCGAATCCGCAGCGAGCGTCACCGGACTGCTGGCCGTCACGGTGGCTCCGCTGCTCACGACGAGGCCGGCCATCGTGGACGCCGACAGGCTCGATGTGCCGAAACTGGACGCGCCGTTGAAGGTGATTTGTCCAGCCGGACTGTTGTCGAGCACGATGTTAAAGTCATCCGAGTAGGCGTTGGCACCGCTGTTGCCAAACGTGACGGCGCAGCCGCTTGCGGAGTCCGTGATGTTGACGGTGTTGAAAGCGGCCAAGCCGGCTGCCGTGACGGTCAACGTCCCCGTGCCGTTGCCCGTGACGTTGGCGGTGTTCGCTCCCGTCCACGTGTTGGCGCCGTTGAGCGTCAGCGTGTAGCTGGTGCCGTTGGACACGAGGGCCACATTTTCGGAGGCGGCGTTCAGGTCAATGCTCAGGGTTGGGTTGGCATCCAAGAACGACGCCAGCAGCCGTCGATCCTCGAGCATCTCGAGAAGCAGCTTGCGTTGCCCTTTGCGGCGGTCCCGGCGGGTTCGTCGGTTAGTGCGATTCTCGGCGCGGCGAAAGAGTATGGATCTGGAATACATGGATGATCCTCCTGGGAAGTCGTCCGTCTATCGGAGTCGGGAACCGCCTTTTTGTGCGGACAAGCGAATGCCCATGTTAACTTCTGGCAGTTCTGCTTCAATCGGTGGTAGCGAATTCTTACAAGTCGCTGTCGATAACGCTTTTCGACACGCAAAACGTCAAGCTTGAAATGTGACGCCGCGTTGGCACTGGGTCAGACGTACAGAATTCAATTCTCGCGGCCCCTGATCCAGCCAAATGGCAGACGCCGTCGCCGCGAAAATTGAATTCTGTACGTCTTCCCCCTGATCCGAAGGTCCCAGGGATCAAGCCCCTCCCAGCCGGTTCTCCGCTTCTTGCGCCCAGGGGCTGTCGGGGGCCAGGTCCAAGAACTCCCGCCAATGATTCTCGGCTGCCTCCCGCCGGCCCAGCTCGTCCAGGGTGCGGGCCAAATGGAAGTGGACGTCGGGGAAGTCGGGATGGTACTTGAGCGCGCCCTGGAAGGCGGAAATCGCCAGTTCCGGCTGGCCGAGTTCGGCCAGCACACAGCCCAGATTGGCGCGAGCCTCGACGTAGTTCTCGTCCAATTCGATGGCCATGTAGTAGCGTTCTCGGGCCCCGGCCAGGTCGCCCAGGCGATACATCAACTCGGCCAACTGAAAGCAGACCTCTGGGTTCGGGCCGCCGGCCGACGCCGCCACGCGGTACATCTCCAGGGCGTCTTCCAGGCGGCCTTCGTCTTCCAGGTGCGCCGCCATCGCCTGGGCTTCTTCCGGGGTCGGCGGCGGGGTCCGTTCGGCGATGTGCTCCTCGAACGACAAGGTGGGAGCGGCAAGCGACGCCGTTTCGGGAGGCTCGGCCAGGTTCTCAAACGCTTCGAAATCGAACCGCATCTGCCCGCCGGGCTCGATCAAGCCTTCGCCCTGCCGCAGCAGCAATTGCCGCCCCTCGACGATCACCGACAGTTGGGCCAGCGGACGCTCGACTTCCGGGACGAAACGGGACAGTTCGGCGAGTTTCTTTTCGATCGCCACCGGGGAAATGCCCGCCGCCAACAACTGGGCCAGCCGCCGCGCCGTGGCCACCTCCTGGAAATCGAAATAGGGCAGCCGGCGGACCTCGCGCGCCGGTACGATCAGGCCCCGCCGGTGCCAGCGGCGAATCGTCGCCACGGAGACGTCCAGCAGGTCAGCCAGCATCGCCGGCGTGTACAACCGGCGCACGTTCTGTTCGCTTTCCATCAAGCCCAGACGCTGCCACAGCTGCGTTTCGCCGATGATTTCGATCTGGCCTTCCGCAGCGGCCTGTCGCATCGCCTCGCCCACCAGGTCCTCGGCGTCGCTGAGCGGCAGTTCGTCCGCGCCGATCACAATCAGGTCTGCGTCCGGATACGGCTTGTCCACCGGAGTGCCGCCCTGCTGCCGGACCAACTGTTGCGCCTCACGCTTGGTCACTCCTCCCAGCTTGCCCAAGAAAGCAACTCGCCGTCCAGCCAGCGGCTGGGTATTTGGATTTGCGTCAGGAGCCATTTCGGTGTTCCTCTTGGTCCGACTATCTCACTTCGGCGAACCGCGGGCGTCAGCCCACGGGTATCTTCTCACTCCGGCGAACCGTGGGCGTCAGCCCACGGGTATCTTTGATGTTAGCCAGCGGACCATGGAAGAAAACCGGTGGGCTGACGCCCACCGTTCGCCGGGATCGCCGTCAGTGTCGTAGACGGTCCGGCTTGTGTCAATCAACGGTTTCTGGCAAGATTGCGATCGGATGCCGGTCCGGCCTTGATCGTAGGGTTGCGGATTGCTGCCAGTGCTGGCGGTTGGCACAGGGCCATCCTACCCAGAAGTTGGAGCCGATTTTCCCGGATGCGGGAAGTTACGGAAATTCGCATTTTTCGCTATATTACCCCCTTTCGCAACGAATATGATTCTGGCTGATCCCGAGCGAGAAGGTCGATTGATGAATAGAACCAAGCCTAAAGGTCGCGCCGCAGCGGCGCCGACAGGACCGAGACCCGAGGATTCCCAAGTCGCCGCAGATCATACCGGGCGAGCCGTTCGGGAGACGATCGAATCGATCGCGGTGGCGGTCATTTTGGCGTTCTTGTTCCGAGCCTTTGTGGCCGAGGCCTTTGTGATTCCTACCGGCTCGATGGCGCCCACCTTGCAGGGCCGCCATATGGATGTCACGTGCGCGAAATGCGGCTGCCCCTATCGCAGTGGGGCCAGCGGGGAGAACGACGGACTGCGTGAGGTGGTGGCGACGACCTGTCCCATCTGCCGGTACACGATGGAATTGGACAAGCGGAACGATCCGAATCAGGCCTCGTTCAACGGCGACCGCATCCTGGTGAGCAAGTTCACCTACGAGGTCAGCGACCCGAAACGCTGGGACGTGATCGTTTTTAAGTTTCCGGGCAACGCCAAGCAGAATTACATCAAGCGTCTGATCGGTCTGCCCAACGAGACGGTCTGGATTCGCCACGGCGACATTTATGTCAGCTCCGAACCCGGCGGGGGGGAGTCGGCCGAGGATTTCCGCATCGCCCGAAAACCGCCTCACAAGGTCAAGGCGATGCTGCAAATGGTCGACGACACGCGGTATCGGGCGGCGGAGTTGAGCGAAGCGGGCTGGCCGGAGCGTTGGCAAGATCGGGCCCAGTCAGGCTCGTCCGGCTGGCAGCCCCAGGCCGACGGACGCGGATTCGAGACGGCTGCCGCGCCCGGCGGCGAGGCCTGGCTGCGCTACCGGCACATCGTACCGTGGGCCGGGGACTGGGAGGACTTGGCGGAAAGTGGCCGGCGGCGACGGGCGGAGGGCACGCTGCAGGGCCAGTTGATCACCGATTACTACACCTACAACGACAATGCGGAAGTCTCCGGCCCCGAGGCCTCGGCATGGTCCCGAGGCGGCCATCGGTCCGGGGATCCCAAAGCAGCGGGCCAGCATTGGGTGGGCGATCTGGCCCTGGAATGCGAGAACGTGGAAGTCCAGGGGGACCAAGGCGCGGTGCTGCTGGACCTGGTCGAAGGCGGCGTCCACTACCGTTGCCGCATCGACGTGGCCAGCGGCCAGGCGGTGCTGTCGATCGACGGCGGCCAGCGGTCCTTCGCGGGCGACGATGGCGTACCCATCCCGCCTCCCCAGGCCGCCACAGAACTCCGCGGGCCGGGCTCGTACGACTTGCGGTTCTCGAACTGCGACGACCAGCTGCTGCTGTGGGTGAACGACAGCCTGGTCGAGTTCGACGGGCCGACCACCTACGTGCCGGAGCGGAACGTGAAACCGAAGTGGAGCCCGCAGGACCCGGCGGACCTGGAGCCCGCGGGACTGGGCGCCGAGGGCGTCGCGCTGCGGGTCGAACGCCTGCGCGTGCTCCGCGACGTCTACTACGTGGCCGTCTCGTACAAGATGTTTCCCGCAGAAGATGACTACGACGATCTCTTGTACGCCGGCACGCGCGAGGAGTACATCGCGGGGGTGTTCGCCGATCCCAAGTCCTGGGCCACGACGCCGCTGTTCGATGCCCGCCGCGAAGACGTCCGTTTCCAACTGCACGACGACGAGTTCTTTCCTTGCGGGGACAACAGCCCGCAAAGCCGCGATGCGCGAGTTTGGTCGCAGTACGGCGACGTGGACCATCCGCATCCGGATCCGTTCGTGCGCCGCGATTTGTTGACGGGAAAAGCCCTCTTGATCTACTGGCCGCACGCCTGGCGACGGCCGATTCCCATGCTGCCGAACTTCCGCCGCATGGGACTGATTCGCTAAGTAGCCATCACGCTCCGCGTGATGACCGCAAACCGAAACGGAAGCGTTCTTGATCCACGGGGCGCAAGGCAAGGAGGTCAAGTCATGGGAATTCTGGAGGCACAAGAGAAGGCCGCCACCACCGGCGTCGCTCCAGTGCGGGCCATGAGAATTCTGGAAGTGCAGGGTCTGGTCAAGATCTACGGCCGCCGGCGGGTGGTCGATGGAGTCGATTTTCACGTCGAGGGCGGCGAGATCGTCGGCCTGCTGGGCCCCAACGGCGCCGGCAAGACAACCAGCTTTCGCATGACCTGCGGGATGATCGAGCCCAATGAGGGCAAGGTGTTCCTGAACGGCCAGGACGTCACCGACTGGCCGATGTACCGCCGCGCCCGCGACGGCGGCATGGGCTACCTGGCGCAGGAATCGAGCGTGTTCCGCAAATTGAGCGTGCAGCACAACCTGCTGGCCATGATGGAACTGCTGGGCATGAGCCGCGCCGACCGCCGGGCGCGGTGCGACCAGTTGTTGGAGCAGTTCAAAATCACGCACCTGCGCAAGGCCCAAGCCGCCTCGCTGTCCGGCGGCGAGCGGCGGCGGCTGGAGATCGCCCGCTGCCTGGTCTCGGACCCCAAGATCATCTTGCTGGACGAGCCCTTTACCGGCATCGACCCGGTGACGATTCAAAGCATCCAGGAGATCATCCGCGATCTGCGTTCGCGAGGGATTTCCATCCTGATCACCGACCACCAGGTGCGGGAAACGCTGCAGATCACGGACCGCAGCTACGTGATCAGCAAGGGCCAGGTGCTGTGCCACGGCACCCGCGCGGAGGTGCTCAGTCACGCCGAGGCCCGCGCCAAGTACTTCGGCGACGGCATCGACCTCCCCTCGCCCAGCCCGCCTCCGCCCCACCTACTGCGGCCCAAAGAGTCCGACCCGACCCCCGCGACCCCGCCGCGGCGCAAACGCTCCGACCTGCGGTAACCGCACGAAAAGTTGGAATTCAAGACCTGACCCCGATTCCCCGGCGGCTATACCACCTCCTGCATGGGCCTAACCTTGGGGAAAGGTAGTGAGCGGCCCTCAGACTCGAAATGGGCGATCACGTCTTCGATGACTTCGCATAAATCAGCATACAGTTTCTTCGGATCATCGCCGTGAATACCAGTGATCAGGTCCGGGCATTTTCCAATGTACGTTTCGTCTTCGTCGCTCCACTCGACCCATTTGTGGTATCGGTCGCTGCATTTCATTCTTGAACCTCCTCGATCGCTCGGCGGACTTGTTTTTCCTG
Source organism: uncultured Pirellulaceae bacterium (assembly GCA_964409865.1). Lineage (GTDB taxonomy): Bacteria > Planctomycetota > Planctomycetia > Pirellulales > Pirellulaceae > Anammoximicrobium. Next base: position 17,361 of record CAYPGE010000056.1, on the reverse strand, counting down.
ATACGGCTTGGCGTCATCGCCGAGGCGACCGCTCAATGTAACGGCACCACGATATCGACGATGCACCAGCTTCCGATGCGATCCCTTGCCTCCTGAAATCTCGTGGAAGCCGGCTTCGTTCAGATCTTGGAGCAATTCTCGAATCTTCCTGGGCATCCGACGACCTGTGCAGGTTCAACACGCAACTGAGCAAAAATTGCTGTCTGACAGGCATCACCCGGCGGCAGCCGATCACCCCACCATCATCGAGGACCGTTACCGCCGCTCTGGTCCTTCCGGTGTATCGCACTCGTCCGTGATGTGCGACGAACTCCCGCCATTGATGAAGTGCGTTCTCGCATAGCAGAAAATGAAGGATCCGCCTCTGGTCGGCCGCCAACGCCATGAATTGTTGACCGAACGCTTTCATGGCCAATGTAACAAAGAACTGGGCGGAAAGCAAGGTGTCGGAGAAGGGTCAGAGGTCGGAGGGCGGAAGTCGGTCACCGATCACCGGCCACCCGGCCGGAGTGCAATTGGTTCGGGCGATTGAACTGGGCAGCAAGGTTCGCGCGTTATGCCGCTTCACCGCCCCACAAACGTGCCGCCGGTCAGTTGGGCGATGGTGCGGAGGAAGGTCGAGAAGTTCTGGTCGAAGTAGTTGCCCAGCCCGATGGCGTTGACGGGGATGTCGGCGTGCTGGCGGCAGAGGGCGTAGATCTGCTCGGCGGCTTCGGCGTTGAAGCGGTTGACTTGCTCGTAGGTCGGCGCGCCGTCGGAGAACAGGATCACGGTGTCGACCGGATAGCGGTAGGCCAACTGCATGGCGGGCAGCGTGTTCGTCCAGCCTTCGGGCTTGACGGACCTCAAGTACTCCAGCAGGCGAGCGCGGTTGGCGGGGCCTTCGGGGCCGCTGACCCGCAGCAGCGAACCGTCGGTGGGAAACGCCGCCACGCCGGACGAGAAAACGATCAGCACGCACTCGTCCACTTCCAGGTGATCCAGCCACGTCAGCGCGATCCGCTGCACCTCGTCCCAGCGCCCGCCCTGGGTCATGCTGCCGGAGGCATCGAACAGGATGGCGACTCGCTTCAGCCCCCCGCGCAGGCCGACCAGTTCGCGGTTGATGGTGGCTTCGCGGCTGCGCTGCTGCTGCAATTGCGATTGGGCGGCCTGCAGATCATCCAGGGCGTTGGCCAGCTGTGTTTTCAGCGCTTCGACTTGCAGGGCCAGGTGGTTCTTCTTTTCGTCGATGTCGCGCACGTAGACGGCGGCTCGGCGGAGGCGGTCCAGGTAGTCGTCGCGCGTGGCGGCCGCCTCCTTGGCCTGCGTCTCGGCTTGCTCGGCCCGCGTCACCGTGGCTTGCAGTTGCTGGGCGGAAGCGGTCTGGTCCGCCTTTTGACGTTCCAACGCCTGGGCCAGCAACTCTTCCAGACTCTTCGTCTTGGCCTCGTTCGTTTGCTTCAGTTCGGCGAGGCTCTTTTCGCTCGTGCCCAGTTGCTGTTCCAGTTTCGCCACGCGTTCAGAGAGGGCCTTGGCATGCTGATCCAGCAGGTCGCGTTCTTTTTGCAGGTCTTCGCGCGATTTCTGCAGGTCGTCACGTTCCTTCTGTCGTTGTTGCAGCTGGGCGGCCAGGCTGGCGAGATCCGCCTCCAGCTTCGTCTTGGCCTGGGAAAACTGCGTCTCCTGAGCGCCTTTGTCTTTGAGCAATTGAGCCAGCTGCGCTTCGACCGCAACCTTGGCGGCATTCAGCTTGGCCAACTCGTCGGACCGTTGCTGCAAATCCTGCTTTTTCGCCGCCAACTCCGCGTCGAGCTGCTGGCGGACTTCTTCCAGGGACTGCCGTTCGCGTTGGGTCGTTTCCAGCGTCTTGCGGGTGTCGGCCAACTGGGAATTGATGGCGGCCAGTTCCGTCGAGACGCGGCGGATTTCTTCCTGCACGCGGCGGTTCTGGTCGGTCAGCGAAAGTTTCTCCCCTTCCAGTTCGGCGTTCAGCCTGGCGCGCTTGATCAGGTTGGCCTGCAGGAACACCGCCACCACCACGACCATGACCACGGTGAACAAGGTCACGTCGTTGCTGGAGATCCAGCCCGCCAGGCCGGCTTCACCAGAATGGGAAGTTGCTTTTTCCAGTTGCACGCTTATCCCCGGAAATACAGGTAGGCCGCCAGGATCGCCGCCAGGACGGCGGCCGACGCGGCGACCTCGCCCCAGCCCCAGCTGCTCCGCGACCGCGCCCGGTCTTCGGCCGTGATCGTGCCGAACGTCAACCCTTGAATCTTCTCCGCCGCCGGCGGCGCCGTCGCATAGCTGACCAGGATGATCACCACCGAACAGACCAGGAAAATGAACACGCTGTAGTACTGGAAGTATAGGTTGTTGACGATCCACAGGAACGAACCTTGCGGGTAGCCTTGCTCGAATCCGGCCAGCCGCAACGTCACCGGCGTATCGACGGCCAGGCGGAAGACCCCCAGCGCAAACCCTACAATCAGCGCCGCCAGACATCCTTTGCCGTTCAGCCGCTTGTTGAACACGCCCAGGAAGAAGACCACGAAAATCGGCGGGGCCAGATAGCCTTGCACGCCTTGCAGGTAGTCGTACAGTCCGCGGGCGCCTTGTATCACGGGAATCCACAACAGGCCGATCACCACCATCGCCGTCGTCGCGACGCGCCCCATCCACACCAATTGGTGCTGCGAAACGCCTGGACGGAGCTTCTGGTACAGGTCCATCGTGAACAGCGTCGAACTGGCGTTGAACACGCCGGCCAGCGAACTCATCAGCGCCGCCAGCAGTCCCGCGACCACGGCGCCGCGGACGCCCGGCGGCAGCACGTGCTTGACCATCAGCGGGAACGCCGCCTGGCACTTGTCGGCCACCGCCTTGCCATTCTCGTCCAACAGGCCCTGCAAGGCTTCCATCTGCCCGCTCTTGGCCAGGGCAAAGCAGATCATGCCCGGGATGATGAAGATAAAGACGGGCAGCAGCTTGAGAAACGCGGCAAAGATGCTGCCGCGGCGGGCCTCCCGCTCGCTCGGCGCGCCCAACGCCCGCTGGACGATGTACTGGTCCGTACACCAGTACCACAAGCCGATGATCGGCGCACAGAACAGCATGCCCAGCCAGGGATAGTTGCCGTTGAAGTACCAGGCGATCCGCCCCGATTCCTTGACCGGCTCCCACGTGCCCTCCATGCCTGCCGGCACCAACGGCTTCCACAGATTGAACATCTCCGAGCCGCAGACGGCCCGCAATTGGTCCCAGCCGCCCAGCGCCCGTAAACCGAAAATGGTCACCAGCACCGAGCCCACGACCAGAATGAACGTCTGCAGCGCCTCGGTGTAGGCGACGGCACGCAGTCCGCCCAGCACGGTGTACAGGCCCGTCAGCACGATCACCGCCACCGACCCAATCCAGAAGCTGTTGAAGATCGCGAATCCCAGATCCAATTTCAGTTCGGGCAACAAGGTGGCAAACACGACCCCGCCGGCAAAGATGCCCACGGCGATCTTCGTCAACACGTAGGCCACCAGCGAGATGATCGACAACACCCACCGCGCCGTGGCATTGAACCGCTTCTCCAAGAACTCCGGCATGGTGAAGACCATCGAGCGGGTGTAGAAGGGGACCATCACCCAGCCCAGCACCAGCAAGCACCAGGCGTGCAGCTCGTAGTGCGCCATCGCCACGCCGTCCGTACACCCCGAGCCGGCCAGGCCGACCAGGTGCTCGGAGCCGATGTTCGAGGCAAAGATCGAGGCCCCGACAATGAACCAGCCCAGGTTCCGGCCGGCCAGGAAGTAGTCGTCGGCGGTGTCCTTGCCCTTGAGGATGACCCACCAGGCGAGCCCCAACAGCAGCGCGAAATAGCCCGCAATCACGATCCAGTCGAGGAGTTCCATCGGTGTCGCCTTTCCCATGCCACAGAGAATTGGTTGTAGACAAGGATACAAACTAAGGCATGGGTCAATTTCCGGCAAGCCGAGGAGATGCCCGGTCGCCGGTTTCGGCGAGTTCGGCAGGCAGATGGCGCGGGGGAATGAACTTGACCGACTGCGCCGGGAACTGAAGCCCTGATCTTTCACCTCATCTTTCACCTCATCTTCTTCTTCATCTCTTCCCTACTGCCTTGGAGCCGGAGGGAGATTAAGTGAAAGATTAGGTGAAAGATTAGGAGCTACCTGTGCGGGGGGGGCTGTTGCCCGAGGCGGGTCCTTGGTCGTCGAAGGCGGTCCAGACGGGGATCTGCTGCCTGAGTTTGTTGACGTACTCGTCTCGCTGCTCTTGGATCCGCTGCTCGCGGAGCTTTTCCTTGATTTCGACCTGGGCCTGCTCGAACGGCACGCGGCCGGCTTCGGTCCGCTCGATGACCCGCACGATGTGGAAGCCTTCGCTGTCCTCCAGACGCTCGCTCAAACGCCCGGGGGGCAAGGTGAAGATCGCCCGGTCGATCGTGTCGGAAGCCAGGCTGCCGCGCGTGGTCCAGTCGTGATAGCCGCCGTCGGCCGCGTCGATGCTCTGAGACCGCCGTTGCGCCACGACGTGCAGCGGCGCCCCGCGCAGCACCTCGTTGCCCATCTCGCCCAGCGCTGTCCAGGCTTCCTGCTTGGAGGCGAAGCGGTCGAAGCGGACGGTCAGCTTTTCCCAACGCGCTTTGGCTGGAAGATCGTAGTCCGCCAGATGCGCTCGGTAGTAGTCCAGCATCGCCTGATGCGTGATTTCCGGTTCAAAGTTGATTTTCTGCGCCAGCACGGACTGTCCCATCGCACGCTCGACGAAGGTCTGCTTCTGCCGCTCGAGCGACGATCCGAACTCTCGCAACTTGGCGTCCAGTTCCATGCTGGTCTCGAGCTTGGCCTTCTTCAAAGCTTCGGGCAGTTGCTTTTCATAGAACTGTTCCTCCGCCCGCTTGGTGATGTTTGGCAGCGCCTCCTTCATCTTGTCTGCGGGAATCGTGCGGAGGAAGTCGAGATACAGCAGCTTGCCCTGGATGGCACTTTCCAGGGCCTGCCTCATCAGCTTTTCCTTTTGTGCCTCGATGGCCGCTTTCTGCTGTTGGACGACCTGCGGATCCAATTCGGCCAGGCGGGGCGCCATCACCTGCTCGACCAGCGGCATCACGTCGCCGACTTGAATCGGCTGGTCCCCGACCCAGGCGATGATCTGGCTCGGCTTGAAGACGGAAATGGGCGGTTCCTGTGGCGGCGGGGGAGGTCGCATCCACGGCGAAGATGGCGCCAGGGATGCCACGGAAGGCGCTTGGTTCGGCGGCGCGAAACTGGGCGCCGGTGTATAGTTCGCCGCCGCGTTGTTGGGGTAATTCGGGGGCCAACTGTAGTTTGCGGGCGGCCCGTCATTGGGCGGGACGTTTGCCGGGTACGCGTCATAGGGAGCGGTTCCTGCGTCCGCCGGCAGACGGCGAGCGGCTGGCTGGGGAACCTCCAAGGCCGGCGGCCCAAAGACGCGAGATACCACCGGCTGGACCACGGCCGCGGGCGGCACAGGCGGCGGCTGGTTCAGTTCCGTGTCAAACCGCGGCGGCGGAGGCGGCTCCTCCGCTGGCACTGCGCGCACCGGCCCCGCGGCCATCCAGGCTGCAATCAGGCATGCGACCGATACCCTTGTCCCTCGGAGCAAGATGTCCGCCTTTGTTGCCAAGATAAGAAAAGTCGGATGAGTCAGGGCCGCCAACGCCGCGCGACGCCATCGGACGACTGCACAAGCCCGGCGCTGGTCGTGCCGCCTTCAGGCGGTCTAGTGAAAAACCGGCTAGAGCCGGCACTACCAAGCTTCGGAAAAGCCGGGCTTCTCCTCGCGTCGGCCCGTCGGCGGCCACGCGGCGCGCGGGATTATAGCCAGCACTTCAGCGGGGCCGCAACACTGATTTGACAAGGCCCAGGATCGCGTCAGCGTCCGCGATTCCTTCCGGCAAACGCAGGTACGCGCTCTGTTGATCCACCACCCGCAGTTTTCCGCCGCTAAGCCTGGCCAATTGCTCGATCCGGACTCGTTGCGTGTATCGGAAAACCAGAAAACGATCTTCCACGTAAATCTCGGCAATTTGCCAGATGGCGGCGTCGATCTTCAACGCTTCCCTTGCCAGCATCCGCTGCACCGGCTCCGGCAGTGGGCCGAACCGGTCTGCTAGCTCGCCCCGGTACTCCTCCAATTCCTCCGCCGCGGTGATCCGCGACAGCTTGCGGTACAGGTCGATTTTCAGCCGCATGTCCGGCACGTACTCCGTGGGCAAGTACGCTTGGCCGGGCAGTGCCAAATCCACGTCGATGGACATCTTCGGCGGCATCTGTTTCAGCCGCCGGACCGCGTTCTCCAGCAGCTGGCAGTACAACTCGTACCCCACGGCCGCGATGTGGCCGCTTTGCTGCGTTCCCAACAGGTTGCCGGCCCCGCGAATCTCCAAGTCCCGCATGGCCAGGGCAAAACCGGCGCCCAGATCGCTGAACTCTTCGATCGCCCGCAGCCGCCGGGCTGCGTTGGGCGTGACGTGCTTGCCGGGGTCGATCAGCAGATAGCAGTACGCGCGGTGCTTGTACCGTCCGACGCGGCCGCGCAGCTGGTGCAAGTCGGCCAGCCCGTAGCGGTCGGCCTCGTCGATGAACATCGTGTTGGCGTTGGGAATGTCCAGCCCGCTTTCCACGATCGTGGTCGCTAGCAGCAGGTCGAACTTGCCCTCCACGAAATCGACCATGACTTCTTCCAGCTGCGATTCGGGCATCTGGCCGTGACCGATGCGCAAGCGCGCTTCGGGCACGATGTGCTGCAGCCGTTTGGCGACGACGTGGATGTCCTCGACGCGGTTGTGGACAAAGTAAATCTGGCCGCCGCGGTTCAATTCGCGGAGGACCGCGTGGCGAATAAGGTCCGCATCGAACCGCGTCAACCGCGTTTCCGTCGCCACACGGTCTTCGGGCGGCGTCTCCAAATTCGAGATGTCCCGCACGCCGACCAGCGACATGTGCAGGGTCCGCGGGATGGGAGTGGCGGTGAGCGTCAGCACGTCGACGGTGGTCCGCAGGGCCTTCAACCGCTCCTTGACCTCGACGCCGAACCGCTGTTCCTCGTCGATGATGACCAGCCCCAGGTTGCAGAACTTGACGTCTTGGGATGCCAGCCGGTGCGTGCCGATCACGATGTCGATATTGCCGGTGCTCAAGCGGTTGACGATGTCGTGCTGCTGGCGCGGCGAGCAGAAGCGGCTCAGCCGCGCGATGTCGAACGGGAATTCGGCCATCCGCTCGCGGAACGTGTGGAAGTGTTGTTCGACCAGCACCGTGGTGGGCGCGAGCAGGGCCACCTGGTAGCCGTTGTCCACGGCCTTGAAGGCCGCCCGCATGGCCAGCTCCGTCTTGCCGAAACCCACGTCGCCGCACAGCAGCCGGTCCATCGGCCGGGACGCGGACATGTCCCTCTGGATGGCGCCGATCGCCGACAGCTGGTCGGGCGTTTCGTGATAGGGAAAGGACGCGTCGAACTCGCGCTGCCAGTCGCTTTCGACGGCGAACGCGATGCCGGGCCGGGCCCGCCGCTGAGCCTGCATCTCCAGCAGCTCGGCGGCCAGATCGATCACGGCGGATTCGGCGGCCTGCTTCTGCCGGACCCAGGTCTTGTTGCCAATCTTGGCCAGCACGGGGCGGGTTTTCGTCCCTCCGACGTACTTCTGGACCAGGCCGATGCGGGTGGCGGGTACGTAGATCTTGGTGCCTCCGTGGAACTCGATTTGCAGGTGCTCCTCGACGCGGCCCTCCTTGTCCAGCAGCTGCATGCCACGGTACCGGCCGATGCCGTGCGCCAGGTGGACGACCAGGTCGCCCTCGCGGAGGTCCAGGAAGCTGTCGATGGCCTTGCCCAATCGCCGCCGCGGCAGCCGCCGCAGCTCGCCGCGATGAAACAACTCGCCGCTGGTGATCACGATGATCCGGTCGCGGGCCAGGCGAAAGCCCTCGCGCAACGTGCCCAGCGGAAAGTGCAGCCGGCCGGCGGCGGCCAGTTGCGTGGTCCGCAGCAATTCCGCCAGCCGCTCGATCTCGGCCTCGGTCTGCGAGACCAGGAACACCTCGTGGCCCTCGCCGACCTGATCCAGTTCCGCGCGCACGCGGTCGATCTCGCCGCTGAACCGCTCGACCGATTCGATCTGCAGACGGCAGCGAGCGCCCAGGCTGCCGCGGGCCAGGCCGGACGCCGTGGCGACGGCAAAGCGGCCCGTCCGCTGCATCACCTCGGCAAAGCTGTGCAACTCCTGCGGGCGCTCCAATCGCGTCAGGTAGGCTTTGACTTCATCTTCCGCCCGCTCCAGTTCGTGAAACAGGAAGACACTGCGCTGCGGCAGGTAGTCGCAAAGGTGGCCGCGATCCTCCGACGACGGCTCGGCGACGGTGATTTCGACCTGGTCCAGCGTTTCCAGACTGCGCTGCGTTTGGACATCGAAACGGCGCAACGACTCGACCTGGTCGTCAAAGAACTCGATCCGCACGGGTTGGAACCAGTCCGGCGCGAACACATCGACGATCCCGCCGCGGCTGGAGAACTCGCCCGGCAACTCGACCGCACTGGTGTGGTGGAACCCGCGCTGCACCAGCCAGGCCAGCCAAGCGCCGACGTCCACACGCTGGCCGATTCGCAGCTGGCGGCTGCTGGCCGCCAGCCGCTCGCGGCTGGGCGTGGGCTGCAAGAGGCTGTGAATGCTGGTCGCGATCAGGCGGGGAAACGCTGCGGGCTCGGAAGGGGCGGCCATCGCCGCAGCGGGCTGGGCTGACGTCTCCGAGCCGGCCGCGCGAATCAGTTGCTTCAAGGTCCGCAGCCGTTCGGCGTGAATCTCATCGTGCAGGATCCGTTCGCCGGGCTCAGACTCCCAAGCCGGGAAACGTGCCGCCGGGACGGGGGAAAACAGGGACAAGTCGTCGCAGAACGTGTCGATCTCATCCTGATGCGGACAGACGACGACCAGCGGTCCGGCTGCGCTTCGCAGCAATTCAGCGACCACCAGCGCGCACGACGACCCCCACACTCCGTCCAACGTGGCCGGCTGCCCGCGGGACAGGGCAGACACCACGTCGGCGAAGCCTTCGTGCTCGTTCAGGCGCCGGGCCAGCTCGCGCAAACGCTCCGACGCCGCCGTGGCCAGCGATGAACCTGACATAGTTGCAGAGCCTGATTGTATCGCCGGGAGGAACGGGGAAAAGGCGCGGAGGGAAATAAGTGAAGAAGTCGAAGAGTGAAGAAGTCCAAGGGTGAAAAAGTCCCAGAGTCTCAGAACCGGAGGGGGAGTGTCTCCCGCAGTTGCCGTGACGGAGACGGCATACGCTGGATCGAGTCTGGGGTGGGGCCTACAATTCCAAGCTGAATTACGATACAAACTTTGTCTCGCTTAGGCGAGCGGTCTTGGCGAGCGGTGGGCGTTAGCCCACCGGTTGGCCCAGGGTTGGCCTGCAAGCATCGGAAGAACCGGCGGGCTAACGCCTCACCGTTCGCCAGGACAGGAGATGTCCGCCCCTCGGCTCTGGAAACTCGTGACTTTTTGACTTTGTGACTTTTTGACCTTTCGCCCTTTCCGCTTTTCGACCCCTTTCACTTTTCGCCCCGTTTTGGCTTCGGCCGGGAATTCGCCATGCCGTTGGATCCGCAGACCCGCGTGCTGTTGCAGCAGATGGAGAAGGCGAACTTGACGCCCTACGAGGCGATGACGCCGCAGGAGTCGCGCCGCCAGATGGCCGTGGGCAGTTGTTTTATGGAGCGGCCGCCGGAGGTGTTTTCTTGGGAGGACCGCGAGATTCCAGGGCCCGAAAGCCGCCTCCGCATCCGCCTGTACCGGCCGTCCGCCGATGATCCGTTGCCGGTCGTCGTCTTTTTCCACGGCGGCGGCTGGGTGATGGGCAGCATCGAAACGCACGACGTGTATTGTCGCCAACTGGCCAATGCGTCGGGTCATGCCGTGGTCTGTGTCGACTACCGCTTGGCGCCGGAGCACAAGTTTCCCTCGGGGCTGGAAGATGCCTACGCCACGGTTGGCTGGGTCTGGGACCACGCTGCCGAGATCGGGATTGATGCCCGGCGCATGGCGGTGGCGGGCGACAGCGCCGGCGGGAATCTGGCGGCTGCGGTGGCCTTGCTGGCCCGCGATCGAGGCGGACCTAGATTGGCTTTCCAACTCCTGATGTATCCTGTTCTTGACTACAGTTTCGACACGCCTTCCTACCGCGAGAACGCCACGGAGTACCACTTGACGCGGGCCGCCATGATCTGGTCCTGGCGGCATTACCTGAAGAGCGAACTCGACGGCCTGTCTCCCTACGCCTCTCCGCTGCAAGCCGACGACTTGAGCGGCCTGCCGGCGGCGATGATTCTGACCGCCGAGTATGATCCGCTGCGCGACGAGGGCGAAGCCTACGCCGAGCGTCTCCGCGCGGCCGGCGTGCCGGTGGAACTGCGGCGCTACGACGGCCTGATCCACGGTTTCGCCCGCCGCACGAACGTCTTGGACCGCGCCCGCCAGGCACTCCAGGATGTGGCAACGGCCCTGCGGCACGCGCCGGCGAGTGGCTGAGGCCGTTCCGGCGGAAGATCGGCAACGACTCGCCGATTTCCAGCAGCAGGTATCGGCAGCCGCGGCCAAGCTCCCCACGCATGGCATGGCGATACCACGGATGCAGACCCAAACCTGTTATTCGGCGTCCTGCTGGTTGGCGTTTCCGCGAGGATGTGTTAAGATTTCGCCACGGATTTTTTCTTCCTCGCACACGGATGTCGTCCATGTCCAAGAAGCGTAAGCACGGCGGCGTCAAGCAAGGCTTTGATCCCTTCCTGCGGGCGCAGCGCGAGTTGGCCAAGGGCAACGTGAAAGACGCCCTCAAGGAAGCCAGAGTCTGTTTCCGTGAAGACCCCAGCCCGGAACGCCGCATGCTGTTGGAACGGGCGCTGGGTGCGCGCGCCGAGCAACTGCAGAAAGCCGGCCTGCAGGACCAGGCCAAGGATGTCTTTGCCGAATTGACGCGACGGGGGGTGACGGCCCCGGAGGTCCAGGCCCAACTGCCGCGGCTGCGAGTTCTGCTGGGACTGGCCGAGCCGGGAGCGGCGGGCGATTCGGTGGGCGGCGGCGAAGCCAGTACGGACTTGTTGATCGAGTTGGCGGATCAGGCCGTTTTTCACCCCCAGCGGATTCCCGACAAGTACGTCGAGATGCGGCAGGATTGCCTGCGAGTCCGCGCGGCGCTGGAGGCCGTCGAGCGCGGAGAAGACGCTCGAGCGGCCGAGATGATCAACGAGATCGCTCGCCGGTCCGCGTTCGCAGACTGGAAGCTGTTCGTTCGCGGACTGTCCGCTTTCTACGCCGGGGAGGCGGAGCGGGCGCGGGCCAACTGGGATCGCCTGGAGCCGAAACGGCCCGCTTTCCGCATCGCCCAAACGCTGTTGGTGCATTCCGGACAGCTGGCGGCCGACCAGGCAGCGCTGGACGTCGCCAATGGTCTGCGGCGTTTGGAGTACGCCGTGCAAGGCGATCCGGGGTGCGAACAACTGCAGTTGATGGGCCAGCATTTTCAGGCGAATCACTGGTCGGGCCTGTTCCACGTCTACCGCGCGTTCCGGCAGCGATTTGCCAAGTCGCACGAACCGTTGATCGAGCGGGTCACCGACCTGCTCTGGAAACGGCTGGTCCGCGACGGCTGGGAGCACGGCCTGAACCGGCTGATGTCGATGGCCCTCGCACCGCGGCTCGATCCCGGCTGGAATCGGGCCCGTGCCTTGATGGCCGAAGAATCGCAGCGCGATGGATACGAAACGGCCGACCGTTGCTGGAGGGCTTACGCCCAGGAGTTGTTGTCGGGGCATTTCCTCCGCGAAGACGAACGGCAAATCGCCGCCGGACTGGTCTATCAGCGGCTGGCGCGCCAGCTGGTCATGCGGGCTCACAACGAAGAGGCTTCCCAATCGTTTTCCCCGTTCTACGACGAGGAGGACGAAGTCTATGCTGAGGAATTCCGCCAGGACGCCGTCAGCTGTTACCAGCAGAGCCTGCGCTGTGCGCCCCAAGTGCTGACGGCGTACAAAGAGTTGGCCTCGCTGCACCTGGAAATGGAACACGATGCGAAAGCGGTCCAGGTCTACCAATCGCTGCTGAAACAGTTCCCCGACGACTACGAAACGCACCACTGGCTGGCCAACTACTACCTGGAAGACGACCAGCCGGACAAGGCGGAACGCTATGCCAACGAGGCGCAGCGGCTGCGGCCGCGCGATTCGGCGACGGCCACGTTGCTGTGGAACCAGCGCGCGGCAATGATCCGGCTGTGTGCCAAGAAGCGGAAGTTCGAGCTGGCACGGCACGAGTGCGAGTTGTTGGCGCAGCAGCGGCCGGCGGACACGGAAGCGTACTGGCTGGACCTGCTGCGCGCCGCGGTCGAATACAAGGCGAACAACGTGCAGCAAGCCGAGCAGTACGTCGCGGCAGCCGAAGCCAAGTTGCCGGACCCGACGCCGGTGTGGATGATCATGCACGCGCACGCCGCTCGATTCGGTTTGAAACGCGAGATCAAGAACGAGTTCGGCGCCCGCTTCAAATCGGCCGTGGCGGGGAAGTGCTGCAGCCAGACCGCGGGTCAGCTGGCCCGCATCCTGCTGCCGTTCGTCACCAAGCAGATCAAGTACACGGGTCTGGCCACCCACCGGCGGTTGGTCCTGGATTACCTGCAGCGCTGCCACGGCCTGACGTGGCAACGCGAGGACCTGCGCTGCGCCGTCCGGTTCCTGGACGTATCGGACAGCTGGCGGCACCGTGCGCTGCGGGACCGGCTGCTGGAGGAGGGGCTTGCCCAGTTTCCTGAAGAACCGCTGTTCCACTACATGGCCGGCAACGCGGGGATGGAAGCGGGACCGTTCGTGGTCGATATTCAGGAAACTCGCGAGCACTTCCAGGCGGCCCTGAAATGGAACGAGACCGCAGACGTCAAGCTGCCCGACGAGTACGTCAAGGCGGCGAAGCACTCCTTGGTCTTGCTCGACCGCACTCAGGAGATGCGCGGGCGGATGGGCGACTGGGAACTGGAGGACGACGAGTTCGAGGACGACGATGAATATGACGACGAATATGACGGCGAATATGACGACGAATATGACGGCGAATATGACGACGAGGACGAGGACGAAGACGAAGACGAAGACGAGGACGAAGACGAAGACGAGGACGAAGACGGCTCGGAGTTTGGCGACACGTTCGATGCCGCAGACTTGGATCGCGTCGCGCCGCCTGGTTTGATCGACGCCTTCAAACGGGCCGCCGCCAGGATGGGAATCAGCATGTCGCAGCTGTTGCACCGCGCCGCGAGCGGCGAGTTGGGCCCGGAAGACATCCTCGGACCGCTGCCGTCGGACGACGAGTTCCCGGGGCCGCCCAAGTGGCGGAGGAAGCACAAGGGGGCTCGCAGGAGATAGACCGCATGAGACCACAAGCAACCAGGAACCCACGATGATCGACCCGTACGAAGTGCTGAGCGTCAGCCCCGATGCGACCGAGGAGCAGATCCGCCAGCGGTATCTGGCCTTGGTGCGAGAATTTCCGCCCGAACAGGAACCGAAGCGGTTTGCCGAGATTCGCCAGGCCTACGACCAACTCCGCGATCCCGTGGTCAGCCTGCAAAGGCGGCTGTTCAACGTGACGGCGGTGGATACGTTCGACACCTTGTTGGCGGCGGAGCGCCAGCGGCAGCGCGCACGGCGCCTGCCGACACCGGTCCTGCTGTCGCTGGGCGAGCCGTAAGACGCCGCGTCTTGGAGTGCGGTGCCTTGTCACCGCTTTGGACAGCGGCCTGCAGCGTGGTGGCGGATAGGGTTCAGGAGATGCGCTGACGAACGGGACGACGGACATTGATGGCCCTCGACACGGAAGACATCCTGCGTCGTTTCCAGCAGTGGTTGACGCAGACGAGCCAGGAGTTGGAGCAGACAGCGGAGCCGCCGCCTGCGGCGGAACCGTCCGCGCCGCCGGTCGGCTTGCTGCAGTTGATCGAAGCCTTCACGGCCCTGCGGCACGAACTGAAACTGCAGACCAAGAGCGCCCGCGGCTTGGAAGACTCGTTGCAGGCGGCGCTGGGCGGACTGGACCGGGCGATCGAGCAGTTTCGCGGCGTCCAGCCGCAGGAGACCGCCGCTGCGGAGAAGGCCGCGCGGCCGATGGTCGAGTCGCTGATCGAATTGGACGAAGCGCTGCGGCGCGGCGAACAGGCGGCCGCCGCGACGCAGCGGCGGCTGCTGGAGGAAACGCCCCAGCGGCTGGCCGAATGCCTCCAGCAGCGTTTCGCTCAGCTGTCCGCCTGGCGGCGCTGGCGCGGCCGGCGGTGGCAGGCGGAGGTGCTGCAGTTGTGCCGCCAACAACTCGACGCAACGCAGGCCCCCGTCTTGTCGTTGTTGGCAGAAGGCTATCAATTGATCGGTGCCCGCCTGCAGCGGATGTTGAGCGAACATCGGATCGAACGCCTGGCTTGCATCGGCCGCCGCGTCGATCCGACACGGATGAAAGTGATCGAATTGGTCGACGCGCCGGACGTGGCTCCCGAGACCGTCGTCGATGAACTGCGGCCGGGCTACGTGTGGCGCGGGCAGGTGGTGCGGTATGCCGAGGTCCGCGCCACGCGCGCCGCAGTGCAGTCTGCGGACGCGGACGATACCGCGCCGGCCGAGGACGCCGGTCTATCCAGCGCCTTCGGCGGAGCGGAAACGGACGGTGACTTTGAACGCTGACCGGGTTTTGGAGTGCGGTGCCTTGTCACCGCTTTGAGCAGCGGCCTGTACGCAGCGGAGGATGGGGTTCAGGTGAAATCGCAACGCACCGGAACGCGAAGTGGCGGTCGTTGCGTCGGCGTCGAACCAAAGCGGCGACAAGGCGCCGCACTCCAAAACGTGCACGGGAAAGGATGCTTGCGATGGAGACGATTATCGGGATTGATTTGGGCACCACCAACAGCGCTGTTTCCGTGATCCGGGACGGCTTGCCCGTGATGTTGCCGGCGGCTGACGGCCAGCCGATCCTGCCGTCGGTCATCGGACTGGACGGCGAAGGCCGGCTGCTGGTCGGCCAGACGGCGCGCAACCAGTACGTCCTGGCTCCCGACCGGACGGTGAGATCCGTCAAGCGGAAGATGGGGCAGGACATCAAGCTGCCGCTGGGACCGCAGCAATACACGCCGCAGGAAATCTCGGCCATGATCCTGCGGACGCTCAAGGAGCAGGCCGAGCGGGCCTTGGGCCATCCCGTCCGCAAAGCCGTGATCACGGTGCCCGCGTTTTTTAACGAGACCCAGCGCGAGGCGACGCGTGCCGCCGGCGACCTGGCCGACCTGGAAGTCGTGCGGATCATCAACGAACCGACGGCCGCGACGCTGGTGTACGAACCCCGCAGCGAGCGTCACGAGCGGCTGCTGGTGTACGATTTGGGCGGCGGAACGTTCGACGTGTCCATCGTGCAGATCGAACAGGGCGTGATCGAAGTGCTGTCCAGCCACGGGGACACGCAGCTGGGCGGCGACGATTTTGACGAACTGCTGCTGACCTGGGTCTGCGAAGACTTTCTGGACAAGCACGGCCTGGATCTGCGGGAGATCCCGACCGCCAGGTCGCGGCTGCTGCAGGCGGTCGAGGAGGCCAAGAAGCGGCTGTCGTTCGAGCCCTTCACGGAGCTGGCCGAGGAGTTCATCGCCGACAAGGACGGCCTGCCGCTGAACCTGAAAATGACGCTCGAGCGGCGCGATTACGAAGAATTGATCGAACCGCTGCTGAACAAGACGGTCAAGTGCGTCGATGCCGCCTTGCACGACGCCGGCCTGCGTGCGGCGCAGATCGACAAGGTGATCCTGGTCGGCGGCAGCAGCCGCACGCCGCTGGTGCACCACTTGCTGCAGGCGCAACTGGGGCAGCAGCCGCATTTCGAGATCGATCCGGACCTGTGCGTGGCCATGGGCGCCGCCGTTCAGGGCGGCCTGATTGCCGGCGTGGACGTGGGCGCGGTGCTGGTGGACATCACTCCGCACACGCTGGGCATCGAATGCCTCGGCCCGCTGCACGGCGTCCGCTCGCCTCACCTGTTTTCGCCGATCATCGAGCGCAACACGCCGCTGCCGGCCACGAGGTCGGAGATCTACTACACGAACTACGACGGGCAGGACAGCGCCGAGATCCACGTGCTGCAGGGCGAAGACGAAGACGCGCGGCTCAACCAGTCGGTCGGCAAGTTTGTGCTGGAAGGCCTGGACGCGGGCGCTGCGGAGGGCAACGAAGTGCTGGTCCGCTTTGAACTCAACCTGGACGGCATCCTCACGGTCACGGCCGTCGAGCGGGCGACGTCGCTGGAAAAGAAGCTGACGATCGACAACGCCGTGACGCAGTTCCGCGCCAAGAACCGGGACGAGGCCAAGGCCAAGTTGGCGTCGATGTTCGGCGTGGTCGATGCCGCCGAACAGGAGATCCAGCCGATCGAGCAGCCGCGGGATGCCGAACTCGAGGAGGCCGTCGCCGGCGCGCGGGATTTGATCGCCAAGTCGCGCCAGATCGCCGCCTCCGCCGGTGCCGAGGACGCCGACGAGATCCGCGAGTTCGTGGGGCAACTCGAAGCGGCCATCGACGGCGGCTCGGCCGGGGAAATCCAGGAAATCGCCGCCAAACTGGAGGACGTGGTGTTCTACCTGGAAGACGCGTAACGCAGCCTGCGGCCGAGTTTTGGAGTGCGGTGCCTTGTCACCGCTTTGGACAGCGGCCTGCAGCGTCCCGGCTGATTGGGTTCAAGAGACACAACAACGCACCTGAACACAAAGCGGCGGTCGTTGCGCCGCCGTCGGGCCAAAGCGGCGACAGGAAACACCGATGGATCAAGACTCCCATTCAGCACCGGAATCCCCGCCCGGCGAACTCCGCTGCCCCACGTGCGGCGCCCGGCAGGGCTGGGCCGACATCTGCCGCCGCTGCAAGTGCGACCTGTCGCTGGTCGTCGCCGCCCATCGCCGCCGCCGGCAGTTGCGAGCGCAGTGCCTGGGCTGGATGCGGAGCCACCGGCCGGATGCGGCGTTGCGCACCGCAAGCGAACTGCACGCCCTGGCACCCGACGCAGACAGCCTGCGCTTGCTCGCCGTCGCCCGCCTGCTCCACGGCAGCCACGCCGACGCGCTGCAAACACTCGGAGGATCGGCGTCGGCCCCAAAACCGTAGTTTTTCGGCCGGGTTCCCGGCAATCGCTGGACACCCCGCTCATCGCCGGGCAACAATGAGACCGCCGGACTAGCGGACTTGCGCCGTCTGTTCCGCCGGGCGGTCCGGGCGGTAGATGTAGTCGGGCCAGAGGGGGCAGTTCAGATCGGTCCAGGCCTTGATCGCCCGCAGGCC